>JAUHXR010000069.1 GCA_030426845.1 Polyangia bacterium
CCACCGACGTCGCGGCGCGGGGCATCGACGTCGACTCGGTGAGCCACGTCTTCAACCTCGACCTGCCGACCGCGGCCGAGGCCTACGTCCACCGCATCGGGCGGACCGGCCGCGCGGGTCGCGACGGAATCGCGATCAGCCTCGTCACCCCCGCCGAGGTCTCGCGCCTCCGCTTCTTCCAGCGCGCGCTCGACGTCTCGATCGACCGCGGCGAGGTGCCCTCGGACGCGGAGATCGCGGGCGCCGAGCGGGTCCGCCTGCTCGACGCGGTGCGCGCGCGCGTCGGCGAGGACCTCGGCCCCGGCGTGGAGGCGCTGCTCGCCGATCTCACGGACGGCGTGGACCCGCGCGAGGTGGCCGCGGCCGCGCTTTCGATCCTCGCCGACGATCGCGGCCTCGAGCTCGACCGCGACCACGACGAGCGCCCGCCGAAGTGGGCGCGCCGAAGCGGGCCGCAGGATCGGCCGGGCCGGCCGGGTCCCGCCGGGTCCCCTTCGGCCGCGGACGAGGTGGAGCTCTTCCTGCCGATCGGCAAGCGCCGCGGCGTGCGGCCGGGCGACCTGGTCGGCGCGATCGCGAACGAGCTCGGGATCGACGGCGGGAGCATCGGCCGCGTCTCGATCTTCGATCACAAGAGCTTCGTGCGCGTCACGCAGGATGCGGCCGACTCGATCCTCGGCGCCAAGCGCACGATCGCGATCCGCGGGAGCGAAGTCCCGATCTCGAAGGCGCGCCCCAACAGCGGCGCGGGTCCGCGTCCTCCTCGAGGCGGGCCGCGTGGATCGTCGGACCGACACAAGCCCGGTCGGCCGCCGCGCCCTGGCAAGCCCGGCAAGCCCAAGGGACCCCGCCCCGGCAAGCCGCCGCGCACCGGCAAGCCGAAGCGCCGCGGCGGCCCGAAGGGCGGATAGTGCCCCGAGCGGGTATCCGTGTTACTCCCATGGAGTGTGAGGGCGTCCCCGCGTCTGGCGCGGCGCCCTCCTTTTTTGTTGTTCCGAGCCGTATGGGCTCAAGGAAGGCAGGTCCCGGAGTTTTGATCGATCAACGACGAGCCGCGGCTTCACGAACGGGGGACCGATGAGCACCCCCGACAAGCGCGCGAGAGAGAACCGCAAGGCGAAGAAGAAGCGCGACAAAGAAGCGCGCCGCTGGGAGCGCCGCGAGCGCGGAACCCAGGAGCTGGAGGTGGTCAGCGCGGCCGAGGTCGTGGGCGACCTCCGGTCGATCGAAGAGGTCATGGCCGAGCTCGAGGGCGGCGGCGTGACGAGCGGCCCCGCACCGTCGGTGCCGAGCAAGCTCTTCGTGGGTGGCCTCAGCTACGACACGGACAACGACGGCCTCCGCGCCGCGTTCGAGGAGTACGGCGAGGTGCTCGACGCGGTGGTGATCACCGACCGCAACTCGGGCATGTCGCGCGGGTTCGGCTTCGTGACGATGGCCGACAAGAAGGACGCGCCGCGCGCGATCAAGGGCCTCGACGGCGCCGATCTCGATGGCCGTCGCCTCGTGGTCAACGTCGCGACCGATCGTCGCTGACGCGCCGGGCTGACGCGCCGGCAGGGAGCTCGCGGCGGAGGGAGACGGATCGATGCGCGACGTCTTGAACGAGCTGATCGACATCCTCCGCCTCGAGCGCATCGAGGAGAACATCTTCCGCGGCCAGAGCCAGAACCTCGGCTGGGGGCGCGTGTTCGGCGGCCAGGTCGTCGGGCAGGCGCTCTCGGCTGCGGAGCAGACCGTCCCCCCCGGCCGCGCGGTCCACTCGCTCCACGGCTACTTCCTGCGTCCCGGCGACGCGGAGAAGCCGATCGTCTACACCGTCGATCCGATCCGGGACGGCAAGAGCTTCACCACCCGCCGCGTGGTCGCGGTGCAGGGCGGCGTCGCGATCTTCTCCCTGTCGGCGTCGTTCCAGATCGACGAGCCCGGCCTCACGCATCAGGCCGAGGCGATGCCCGAGGGGGTCCCTCCGCCCGATGGGCTGCGCAACGAGCGCGAGCTGGGTGAGCGCTACCTCGCGCGGCTCCCCGAGGCGGTGCGCGCGACGATCCCGCGCGCGATGCGCGAGCGCATCGTGGCCGAGCGTCCGATCGAGGTGCGCCCGGTGGCGCCGATCGACCCGCTCGATCCGGGCGAGCGCCCGCCGCAGAAGCAGGTCTGGTTCCGCGCGAACGGCACCCTGCCGGACTCGCCCAGCGTGCACCAGTACCTGCTGGCCTACGCGTCCGACTTCCACCTCTTGGGCACCGCGATGATGCCGCACGGCGTGAGCTGGCTGACCCGCGGCATGCAGGTCGCCAGCCTGGACCACGCGATGTGGTTCCACCGCCCGTTCCGTTTCGACGACTGGCTGCTCTACGACATGGACGCGCCGTCCGCGCAGGGCGCCCGGGGCCTGGCGCGCGGGCGCTGGCTCACGCGCGACGGAGCCCTCGTGGCGACGACCGCGCAAGAGGGCTTGATGCGCGACCGGCGCGGCTGAGCGGCCGCGGGTCCGCCCACGCGTCAGAGGCGCGCGGCCCGACCGGCGGTCGGAGTATTCTCGTCGCGATGTCCCGCGTCCTCGTCGTCCACGCCACGAACGTGCTCGCGCGGGGCTTCGAGGCCACTTCGCCGGACGCGGCCCGAGGACAGGACGGCGGCTCGACCAGCGCGCTCCGCTTCGTGACGCGCGCGCTCCTCGCCGCGATCGGGTTCAAGGAGCCCGAGCGCGCCGTGGCGGTGCTCGACGCCGCGGTCGACCCGGCGCGGCTCCCGCCCGCCCACGCGGCCCAGCTCCGGCGTCTCCGTGAGGTGCTCGAGGCGCACGGGCTGAGGTGCGTCGACGCGGGCGGTGGCGGTGGGAGCTTGCCGCGTGCGATCGACGTGGTCGCCTCCTACGTCGCGGCGGCGCGGGCGCTCGGGCACGACGTGGTGGTCGTCGGCAGCGACAAGCGCCTCGCGCAGCTCGTGAGCGACGACGTGTGGTGGTACGACCCGTACAAGGACGCCCGCTACACGGTCGACATGGTGCGCAAGCGCTTCGACGTAGGCCCGGACCGGGTCGCCGAGTGGCTCGCGCTGGTCGGCGACGACGACGCGCTCCCCGGGATCAAGGGCATCGGGCGCAAGGGCGCGACCGCGCTGCTCGAGCGCTTCGGCTCGGTGCGCGCCGCGCTCCCGGAGGCCGCGTCTCTCGGGGGCCGCACCGGGAACGCGCTCGTCGCGGCCGGCGCCGCGGTGGAGGCGGAGGTCGCCCGCGCCGCGCTCCGCGGGGACGCGCCCCTGCCGATGCCCCTCGAGACCCTGTCCTACGCGCCGCCGGACGCCGAGACGCGGCAGGCGCTCTACGAATTGCTCGGCTTCGTCTCGCTCCTCGCGCGTGGCGACGCGCCTCCCGAGGTGGCGACCGAGGTCTGCGCGACGCCCGCCGCTGTCGAGGCCGCCCTCGCCGCGCTGGGGCCCGGGCCGATCTCCCTCCACGCGTTGATCGGCGACCCGTCGCCGCCGCGCGGCGCCCTCGTCGGGATCGCCCTCGCGAAGGCGGGCGGGCCCGCGTTCTACGTCCCGGCGGACGAGCCTCGCCTCGGCGCGCTGGCGCCGTTCCTCGCCGACCCGAGCCGCCCCAAGATCGGCCACGACGTGAAGGCGGCGGAGGTCGCGCTCGCGCGCCGTTCGATCCCGGTCGCGGGGGTGGTCGCGGACGCGGCCTGCGCGTCGCACCTGCACGAGCCGAGCAACTTCGCGCCCCAGGATCTGCCGATCCTCGCCAAGCGGATCCTCCGCCGCCCGCTCCGCGAAGAGGACGAGGTGCGCGGCGTCGGGCGATCGCGCAAGGGGTGGGGCGAGCTCCCCGAGGCCCGCGCGGCCGCGTTCGCGGGGTCGTACGCGGAGGCGGCGGCCTGCGTGTGGGAGGCGCTCGCGCCGACCACGGATCGTGCGCTCCTCGACGAGTACCTCGCGCTCAGCGAGACGCTCGTCCGCATGGAGCTGCGGGGCGTCGCGGTCGACGCAAAGGACCTGTCGCGCGCGGGGGACGACTTCGCCCGCATCGGGGCCGAGCTCGAGGCGGAGATCTACGGGCTCGCCGGCAAGGAGTTCAACGTCAACTCCACCAAGCAGCTCGGCGAGGTGCTCTTCGAGCAGCTCGGTCTGCCGGTGGTCAGCCGCACGAAGACCGGCTGGAGCACCGCCACGCACGCGCTCGAGCGCATCGAGGGCGCGCACCCGATCGTGCCGCTCGTCATCCGCTGGCGCCTGCTGCGGCGGCTCAGCGACACGTGGGTGACCGCGCTGCTCGCGGCGATCGACCCGGACGGCCGCGTGCGCTCGACGTTCTCCCCCGCGCGCTCGTTCTCGGGCCGCCTCGTCAACGCGAACCCGGACCTCGGGCGGGTCCCGGGCGCGACCCCGGAGATGTCGCGCATCCGCCACGCGTTCCGCGCGCCGGCCGGGCGCGCGCTCCTCTCGCTCGACTATCGCCAGCTCGGGCTCTACGTGCTGGCGCACCTGACGAAGGACCCGAACCTCGTCGGCCCGCTCCGCGACGAGGCCGACATGCACGCGCTGACCGCGGCCGCGGTGCTCGACATCCCGCTCGCCGAGGTCGACCGGGCGGCGCGCCAGCGCGGCAAGGTCGTCAACTTCGCGACCTTCGCCGGGCAAGGCGCGAGCGCGCTGCGGATGCAGCTCGGGATCACCCCGCGCGAGGCCAAGCGCTACATCGCGCGCTTCGATCGGCGCTACGCGGTGGCGCGGGCGTTCCAGGAGGAGCAGCTCCGCCTGGCCCGCGAGCGAGGCTACATCGTCACGATCGCGGGGCGTCGCTGGCCGATCGGCGACCTCGACTCGAACGACGCGATGATCCGGGGCTACGCCGAGCGGCTGGCGCGCCGCGCGACCCACGAGGGCTCCGTCGCCGACGTCTCGCGGCGCGGCCTGCTGCGCGCCGACGAGGCGCTGCGGGCGGCGGGGATCGACGCCTTCCCGCTGCTCCAGATCCACGACGAGGTCCTGTTCGAGGTGGCCGAGGCGGCCGTCGACGAGGCGGCCGAGATCGGGTCCGAGGCGATGCGGACCGCCTACGAGCTCGAGGTGCCGCTCCGGGTGGGGCGCAAGTCCGGCCCGAGCTGGTCGGAGCTGTCGCCTCTCGGGTGAGCTCGTCGGGTTTGCCATCGACAGTGGAGCCGGATCCGGTAAGCTGGCCTCGCTCCGATGCGGACCCTCCTCGCGCTCGTCTGTCTGAACCTGCTGGCATGCAACGACATGCCGGCCCCGGTCGACGCCGACGGGCGCGACTCGGGCGCGCGGGCGGACGCGGGCGAGACGGGCGGCGTGGACTCCGGCCCCGGCGGCGTGGACTCCGGCCCCGGCGGCGTCGACTCGGGTCCCCCGACGGGCTGCGTCTACCCGGCGAACCCCGTGGAGCCGATGGCGGTGGGCAGCGTCCTGTGGCCCTACGCGTGGCCCGAGGCGATCGACGGGACGGGCACCAACTTCCCGATCGACCTCGAGCAGGTCACCTGCAACACCGACCCGAACATCGACTGGAGCCCGTTCGACGTCCTGGTGTTCATCGCCATCCCGGCCTGGTGACCGGACTGCCGCACGCACGCCGGTTCGGTGGCGCAGGTCGAGGAGCAGTTCGTCGCAGCGGGAGCCCAGATCATCTGGGTGCTGCAGCAGGACAGCTCGGTCCAACAAGGCACCGCGATGAGCTGCCGGGACTTCATGAACGCGAACCCCCGCAACAGCGACGCGGGGTGGTGCGTGGGGGACGGTGAGACCACCGGCCAGATGACGCCGAGCGACCGCACCTGGACCGACTCACCGCTGGCCCTGGGGCGTGGCTACGACCTGATCGTGTCGCGTCGCGACATGGTGATCCGCGACGCGCCGACTCACGGCACGCCCTCGGGCAACGAGAACCTGACCGGCGCCGAGCTCCTCGCTCGCGTCCAGACCGTCATCGACTCGCTCTGAGCTGCCCGAGGAGAGCCGCGCGGGCGCTCAGGCGAGTCGCCGGGCGTGCCAGGCGCGGTGGGCGGGGACGCCGAGGCGCTCGAGGCCGGGGACGACCGCGCCGGTGATCGTGCCGTAGAAGACCTCGCGGGCGAGCGCGGGGTCGTCGGCGCCCAGCGCGATCTCGGGCTCGGTCGGCGGCACGAACGGGCCGGTCGGCGCGAGCTCTCGCTCGAGCGTCGCGAAGCCGACCTCGAGGAAGCGCTCGAGGGCGACGAGCTCGTCGGGGTTCGCCTCGAGCCACGGGCGCCACGCCTCGAGGTAGTGGAAGCCGAATTGTCCGTGGAGGATCTCGTCCGCGAGGAGCCGTCGGTTGACCTGCCGGAGGTACGGGTCGCTCATGCGATCGAGGACCGCGACGAAGCGCGCGCAGGCGACCATCTCGGAGCAGCACGTGGTGAAGATCACGTTGCGCAAGGCGCGTTGCTCGAGGCTGACGCCGGGGTGCTCGGCGAGGCGCTCGAGGGTCAGGTCGGCCTCGCCCTCGGGCTCACCGCCGAGCGCCTCCACGACCTCGGCGCAGGTCAGGGTGTGGCGCAGCTCGTCCTGCGCCATCCGGAGCATGACGACCTTCGCGTCGAGGCTCGCGTTGGCTTCGAAGAGCTGGTCGGCCAGCTGCGAGAAGACCGTGCTCGAGCGGTGCTCGAAGATCATCCGCGCGCGCCACTGCTCGCGCACCTCGGCGACCGTGTCGGCCGGGTAGAGGCTGGCGTCGAAGCGCACGCTCGGGTCGACCGTCACGCGCTCGAGCGCGGCGGCGACCCGCTGGTGCTCCTGCGCGAGCGGGGTCTCGCTCAGCGCGGGGCGGAGCCGGCTCACGCGGCGACGCTGGGCGGGAACAGGGGGCCGATCGCGAGGCAGCACATGACCTCGTCGTCGCCCTGGCAGAGGGGGAGCGGGCCCGCGTCGGCGCCGAAGGCGCACGAGCACGTCTCGCAGACGTGCGGCCCCGCGTCGGGCGGCGCGCCCGCGTCGGACAGGGGCCACCCCGCGTCTTCCCTGCCCGGCGGCCCGGCGTCGAAGCCGGGCGGCCCGGCGTCGGTGAGGATCGATGGCCCGCTGTCGCGCATGCCACCGCCCGCGTCGTCGCGTCCGTGGCTGTCCCCACAGCCGGTGGAGACACCGGCGAGGCCGGTGACGAGGGCGAGCGCGCGAGCCACGCGAAGGTAGTGAGGGGTCGAAGTCAAGGTAGCCTCCCGCGGAGAGGGTAGCCGATCGGCCGGGGCGACGCTCAGGCGGGGACACTCGGCGGGAAGAGCGGGCCGATCACCGCGCAGCAGATGCCGGCGCCCGGGACGCTGAAGCAGCTCGGCATGTCGCCCGCGTCGACGCCAGGGACCATGAGGCAGCTGCAGGTCGCGCAGAGGTCTCCTCCGTCGCGGCCGAAGCTGCCTGCGTCGGCGCGCGAGCCCGCGTCGGGGAACGCGATCGAGCCGTCGGGCCGGGGCGGGCTAGCGTCCGGCAGACCGAGGCCCGCGTCTCTGCGCGGCCCGCTGTCCACGCCTGCCTCGAGCGGCCCGACGCCGGCGTCGGCCCGTCCCGCGTCGGCGATCGCCCCCGCGTCCATGCCGCCGGGCCCCGCGTCCATCGCGCCGGGGCCCGAGTCGACGTCGGTCGGGCCCGCGTCGCCCGGCCCGGAGTCCAGGCTCCCGGGCCCGGAGTCCCTCGTCTGGGCGCCCGAGTCCATGATGACCGGGCCGGCGTCGGTGCCGCCGCCCGAGTCGCAGGCCTGGACGCCGGCGAGGCCGGTGAGGAGCGCGAGCGCGCGGGTGACGCGCAGGTAGTGCGGGGTCGAAGTCAAGCGGGCCTCCGTCGAGCAGGGTACCGCAGGGTCACGGGACGCGCACCGCGCGCAGGCGGAAGGTGACGGTGCACGGCTCGCATCGCGGCGCGAGCTGCCACGTCGATTGCAGGGTCCCGGTCAGCACGCGGGGCGTGGACCAGCGCAGCGACCAGGCCTCGCGCACGCCGCCGGGGCACGCGTCGGCGGAGCGGAAGGAGCCCTCCGCCAGGAGGCGGTCGCCCTGGACCCGCGCGGTGTAGGTGCGGTTCACGACGTCGGCGAAGATGCGCCCGCGCGCGCGATCGAGCTGGATGTGCCGCGCGGCGAGGACGATGCGGCCGCCGCAGCCGTCGGCCTCGGGCGCGCCCTCGATCCGGTACCGCTCGACGGTCGGTCGAGGGCGGGGGGCCGGTGGCGCGTCGGTCGGGCCGGCGGCCGCGGGCGCGGCGGCGAAGGCCAGGAGCACGGCCGCGGCCCAGGCGAGGTGCGCAGATCGCATGGGGGGAGGATAGCCAACGAGCCCCGATCCCCCACCCGCGAGGATCGGGCCGACGCCGCGGGCGCCCGCTACCCTGTGTGGCTCGCACTCGAAATTGACGAAGCGCGCCGCGAGGCAAGCTCGCGACGCGCTCCGCAACATCCTGAGTCGAGGGGCTACTTGCCCTTCTTCGCGCCCTTCGCCGCGGGCGCCGCCACCGGGGCGGCCGCGGGCGCCTTGGCCTTGTTGCCAGCCTTCTTCTGGGTCTGCTTGCGCTTCTTGTCCTTCGGGCTCTTGTCTCCCATGGCACCCTCCTCGGTGAACGCCTGGGTCGGTGAGGGCCTCGCCCTCGGGAGCCCGCACAGCAACGCGTGTGCCACGCTCGTCGCGACGCGGCGCCACCGATCGTCGGTCGCGGAGTGCAGCGGTTGCACGGGCCGGGCGTGCAAGGCGTGCACGAGCGTGCCCGCTGCCCTCCGGAATCGGGCTGGCACGAAGGCTGAACGGCTGCGCGGCAGCCATGCGACGACCCGCCCTCGTGCTGAGCCTGCTCTCCCTCGCGCTCGCGCCCGTCAGCGCGCGCGCCTTCGTCGGCCCAGCGCTGGACGGCGCGGTCGCGCCAAGCCCGGAGCCGGCGAGCGTCGTGGTCTTCCGGGTCGGGCGCGACACGATCGTGACCTTCCGTCCGCCGCGTGGCGCGCGCGCGGGCGCCCCGCTCCTTCTGCCGGTCCCCGGATCGATCGGGGTGGACGACGTGCGCACGCTCCGCGGCGACGCGCTCGATCGCGTGGAGACCCTGACCGAGCCGCGGCTGGTCGAGCTCTGGGAGCGCGACCCGTGCGAGCGCGCGAGCCCCGGCAGCCCGGGCCAGCGGGGCGGGGAGGCCCGGCCGACCGCCGAAGCGCGCCTCGACCGGGACGGCTACGCGATCACGGTGATGCGCCCGCGCAGCGCGGCCGGGCTGGTGGGATGGCTGCGGGGCCACGGCTACCCGACGCCGCCCCGGCTCGAGGCGGCGGCGCGCGCCTACGTCCAGCGCGGCTACGCGTTCGTGGTGGCCCGCCCGCGGCCCGGGGTGGTGGGCCAGCCGCCGCTCCGCCTCCACGTGCGGAGCGACCGGCTCGTCCTGCCGCTGGCGCTCGCCGATCGCGCGTCCGATCCGCTGGTCGTCCACGTGATCGCGCCCGAGCGCTACCGCGCGGTCGACCGCGCCAACGTGCTCGTGCCCACGGACCTGGCGCTGCACCCCCGCGCCCGCGAGCGCTTCGACGAGGTGTACGCGACGATCCTGGATCGCGTCCTCGCGCGTCACCCGGGGGCCGCGGTGACCGAGTACGCGGCGCCGCTCGGGACCTGCGTCGCGTGCCCGACCGAGCCCCTCACCGACGCGGACGTCGACGCCCTCGGCGGCGACGTGCTCGGCCCCGCGCGCCCGGCCCTCGACCGCCTCGTCCTCACGCGCCTGCGCGTGCCGGTGGGGGCCGACGTGGAGCTGGCTCCGGCGCCGCCGCTCCGACCGGCCCGCTCGGCCGCTCAGGCCGCGCGCCGGCCGCCGCGCCGCGCGCAGGCCTACGCGGCGCGCTTCGCGATTCAGCACACGTGGGACGCTCCCCGTCAGTGCGCTGCCCCCGCGCGTCCTCGCTGGGGCGCCGCGCTCGGTCGCGGACGGCCGCCCGTCCGGGTGGCCGCGCCGACCCGGGAGATCATCGAGACCGGGCACCTCCGCCGCTATCTCCTGACGTGGACCCCGGTGCTCCGGATCCCGTCGCGCGGCGACGCGGCCCCCGCCGACTGATAGACTCCCCGCGATGTTCGGGCTGGGTTGGATCGAGCTGCTGGTCATCGCGGGCGTGATCATGCTGTTCGCGGGCCCGGCCGGGGTGCGCAAGGTCGTGCGGACCGTCCAGAGCCTCAAGCAGACCAAGGACGAGCTCACGGGCGGCTCCGCGCTCGACAAGCTGCAGAAGGTCGACGAGCTCCTCGGGGGCGAGCGCGACGAGCCCGAGGCCCCGGCCGACGAGCCGGCCGACCGCGCGCCCTGAGCCGCGCCGCTCGGACGCGCGTCGCCGTGCGTCTCGTGTCGCAGCGTCTCGTGTCGCAGCCGCGTCGCAGCGTTCCGCGTCGCAGCCGCGTCGCAGCCGCGTCGCAGCGCGTTCAGCGGCGCAGGGCGTAGACGAGCCGATCGATCGCGCCCGACAGGTCGCTGGTGCAGACCGAGGCCATCGCCACCCGCGCCCCCCGCGCCTCGAGCCCCTGCGCGAGCCGTGCTTCGCGGACCGGGGGGAACGCGAGGCCGGTGCCGGGCTCGTTGCACGAGGGGACCAAGCGGGTCGGGTTCATCGGATCGGACCGCTGCTCCATGCGGTCGTCGCGGACTTCGGGGTCGGGGCTGATCAGCGCGGGCCAGTCGGTGGGCCCGTCCACCGGCGTCTGGAGATCGACCGGCACCCCGACGATCGGGACGAAGACCAATCGATCGGGAGCCCGGCGGAGCTGGAGGAGCCCCTCGACGTAGCGCTCGATCGGGTGCATCGCGGCTTGCGCGTGCACGAAGCACCGCAGGTTGAGATCTGCGGTGTAGACGGCGCTCGACGGGTTGAACAGGTCGGGGTCGCGCGCCGAGCAGTCCTCCTCGTCCGAGAGGGTGACGATGGCGAGCAGCGAGTCGTCGCGGACGAAGCCCTGGTGCCGGTCGTCGCCGTGGCCGAGCGTGTCGCCGAAGAAGCGGGGCGGCTCGTAGCCCGGCGCGGTGCCCGGGGTTGGCCGGGCGGGGCTCAGCGCCTTGAGGAGGGCCTCGAGGGGCTGCTCGAAGCCGCAGCCGCCGGTGCCATGGCTCAGGCAAGCCAGGTCCCGCGCCGGCTCGAGCGCCGGGTCGGTGGCTCGCCGCTGGAGCCACCGGGGATACTCGGGCACGCACCCAATGATGGCGAGGAGGCCGGCGGTCCGGAGCACGCCGTCGTCGCCGAAGCTCGAGTTGACGCACGTGGGGAGGGTGAAGCCGCCGGTGCCCATGTCGGTGGTGACGACGCCCGCCTGGACCGTCTCGAACGGCTGGAGGTCGGCGACGCCGTCGCCGTCGACGTCGCCGCTCGCGAGGATCTCGAAGAGCCGCGGGAGCTCGGCGGTGAGGTTGGCCTGCTCCTCGGTCATGCTCCCGGAGTTGTCGATGACGAAGAGCAGGTCCAGGTCGGTCGCGAGGGCCGAGGGAGGGCCGGCATCGGGGATGCTCGGGGGCCCGGCGTCGGCCGGAGGATCGGCCGGCGTGGGGCAGCCGACCAGCAGCGCGAGGCCGAGCCAGGACGCGGCTCGTCGGTCCGGGGCGGCGCGGTCGTCGGGGCGTTGAGGGTCTCGCACGCCCCTGAGTCGCGCAAGGTACGTGCCCGGAGGTCCTTCGTGGCGCTCCGGGCTCAGGCCGCCACCGGGGTTGGCGGCCTCAGCGGCGCAGGGTGCGCGCGAGGACCTCGACCGCGTCGGCGAGGTCGCTCGTGCAGATCGACGCCAGGCCCACGCGCGCGCCGCGCTCCTCGAGCATGGAGGCGACGCGAACGATCCGGAGGGGGGGGAACGCGAGCCCGGTGTCCGCTTCGTTGCACGAGGGGAACAGCCGCGTCGGGCTGGCGGGGTCGACGCGCTGGCGCATCCGGTCGTCGCGTACCGACAGGTCCGCGCCGATGAGCGGCGGGAAGTCGATCGGCTGACCGGGCCCGGGCTCGAGGTCGCGCGGGATGCCGACGATCGGCATGAAGGCGAGGCGGTCGGGGCTGCGGCGCAGCTGGAGCAAGCCGTCGACGTAGCGGTCGAGCGGGTGGAGCGCCTCGCCCGCGAACGCGAAGCAACGCAGGTTGAGGTCCGCGTTGTAGGCCGCGCTGTCCCGGTTGAACAGCTCGGGGTCGCGCGCCGAGCAGTCGTCCTCGTCGGAGAAGACGACGATCGCGAGGAGCGAGTCGTCGCGCACGAAGCCCGCGTGGGCGCGGTCGCCGTGACCGGCGGTGTTGCCGAGGAACCGCGGCGAGGCGTAGTTGGCCGCGGTGCCCGCGTTCGCGGCCGCGGGGCTGAGCGCCTTGAGGACCGCCTCGAGGGGCTGCTCGAACCCGCAGCCGCGCGTCCCCGCGCTGAGGCAGGTGAGCGGCCGCGCGATCGCCTCGGGCGCGTCGCTCGCGCGCCACTCGATGAAGGATGGGTAGCTCGCCGCGCACCAGAGCGGGGCGGCGGGGGCGCTCGCGGTGCGGAGGATCCCGTCGTCGCCGAAGCTGGAGTTGGCGCAGGTCGGGACGGTGAAGCCGCCGGTGCCCATGTCGGCCGTGATCACACCCGCGTGCACGGTGTCGAACGGGCGGAAGTCTGCGACGCGGTCCCCGTCGAGGTCGCCCGTCGCGAGGATCTGGAAGAGCCACGGGAGCTGCGCGGCCAGGGCCTGCTGCTCGGACGTCAGGCTCCCGGACGTGTCGATCAGGAACAGCAGGTCCAGGTCGGTCGCGACCGGGAGCGGAGCGCCCGCGTCGAAGGGCCCCGAGTCGCCGGCTCCCGCGTCCGTATCGCGCGCGCCGCCGCAGGACGCGCTCGCCAGCGCCAGGAGGCACGCGGCCAAGCGCGGGAGCGCGTACACGCGCGTCCTCCGCGACCCTCGCGCTACCGGCAGCACAGCGGCACGCCGCAGGACTCACTCACCGAGCTCGTGCAGGTCATGGTCGAGATGCAGCCGGGGAACATCGGTCCGCGCGTGTAGAACGGTGAGCTGCCGTCGACGTGCACGTAGATGTTGGCCGCGCCGCCGCAGGCGCAGGTCGCCGCGCCTCCCGTGCAGGAGCAGCCGGAGGTCGACAGGTAGCTGAGGACGGTGGGCGCGCAGAGGGTGGAGCCAGGGCAGAGATCCCAGCCCGCGCCGAGCGCCATGCACGACGTGCGCGCGGTGGCCTGGTCGGCGGCCGACACCGTGCTCGGCATGTAGACGCAGGTGGTGCCCTCGAAGATGCCCGGGCAGGGGTTGATCCCGCAGAAGCCCATGGTGCACGTGCCGGTGGCGCAGTCGCTCGCGACCGCGCACCGGTCGTTGTCGGGGCAGCGGGGGCAGGCGGTGGAGCCGCCGCAGTCGACGTCGGTCTCGCCGCCGTTGGTCACGCCGTCGGCGCAGGTGGGCGCGTCGCAGGTGCCGCCCGTGCAGACGCCGGAGAGGCAGTCGGTCCCCACGACGCAGGCCAGCCCGTCGGCGCAGCCGAGGCACGTGCCGCCGCCGCAGTCGATGTCGGTCTCGGCCCCGTTGAGGAGGCCGTCGCCGCAGCCCGCCGCGTTGCAGCGCATCGAGGCCCCGTCGCAGAGACCCGAGAGGCAGTCCGCCGGGCCGGTGCACATCAACCCGGTGCCGCAGCCCCCACACACGCTCCCGCCGCAGTCCACGTCGGTCTCGTCCTGGTTGCGCACCGAGTCGGAGCAGCTGACGCACACGCCGGCCTCGCAGACGCCCGAGGCGCAGTCGGTCGGCCCGGTGCAGGTGGCGCCGTCCGCGCAGGCCGCGCAGTTGGGCCCGCCGCAGTCGACGTCGGACTCGCCCTGGTTCTGCACGCCGTCGGTGCAGCTGATGCAAACGTTGCTGTCGCACGTGCCGTCGAGGCAGTCGCCGTCGACGAGGCACATCTGGCCGGCCGCGCACGGGTCGCAGGTCGCGCCGCCGCAGTCGACGTCCGTCTCATCGCCGTTGGTGGTCATGTCCACGCAGGACACGCAGCCCATCGCCACGCAGCGGTTGCTCACGCAGTCCGCGTCGATGAGGCAGCCGAGCGTGTCGGCGCAGGGCGGGCAGGTCGCGCCGCCGCAGTCGAGGCTCGTCTCGTCCTGGTTCTGCACGTTGTCGTTGCAGGCCGCGGCCGTGCACTCGCCCATCGCGCAGATCTGGCTCTCGCAGTCGCCGTTGGTCACGCAGTCGAGGCTCGGGCCGCAGGGCGGGCACATGGAGCCGCCGCAGTCGACGTCCGTCTCGTCGAGGTTCTGGAGGCCGTCCTCGCACGAGCTCATCGTGCACTCGCCGGCCCGGCAGCGGCCGCTGAGGCACTGGTCGTTCGAGGAGCAGGTCTGGCCGCCGCCGCAGAGGGGGCAGGGGTCTGCCCCGCAGTCCACGCCCGTCTCGGTCCCGTTGCGCACGCCGTCCATGCAGGTGGGCGTCAGGCACCGGCCGCGGCCGCAGACCCCGCTCTCGCAGTCGGTGCCCGCGCCGCAGGGCTCCCCGTCGGCGCAGGCGTCGCACGAGCCGCCGCAGTCGATGCCCGTCTCGTCGCCGTTGCGCTCGCCGTCGTCGCAGAGCGCGCCGGGCGGGCCGGCGTCCATCGGGCCGGAGTCGCGCCGGGCACCTGCGTCGAACCCGGGGGGATCGCCGTCACAGCCGACGAGGGCGAGGGGCGAGAGGAGCGCGAGACACGCGAGCTGGCGGTACTTCATACACCCACCCAAGCCTACTTCCCCGATCGAGGCAAGCCGGACGCGTGCGCGGCCCTCGCCCGATCCTCTGGACCGTCACCGCGCGCCACCGGGGTTGGCGAGCCGGCTCAGCGCCGCAGGGCGTAGACGAGCCGATCGACCGCGCCGGAGAGGTCATTCGTGCAGATGGAGGCCACGGACACGCGGGCGCCGCGGCGGTCCAGCTCCGAGGCGGCGCGGACGATGCGGACCGGCGGGAAGGCGAGGCCGGTCCCGGGCTCGTCGCAGGACGGGAAGAGCCGGACGGGGTTGGTCGGATCGATGCGCTCCACCATGCGGTCGTCGCGCACCGCAGGGTCGGGGCTGATGAGGGGCGGGAAGCTCGGCGGCACGTCGGCTGGGCCCTCGAGGTCGCGGGGGATTCCCACGATGGGAACGAACGCGAGCCGGTCCGGGCTGCGCCGGAGCTGGAGCAGGCCGTCGACGTAGCGGCTCACTGGATGGAGCGCCTCGTTCGCGTGGGCCAAGCAGCGCTGGTTGAGGTCGGCCTGGTAGACCCCGCTCGCCAGGTTGAACAGCTCCGGGTCATGCGCCGAGCAGTCATCCTCGTCGCTGAAGAGGACCACCGCGAGGAGGGAGTCGTCGCGGGCGAACCCGCGGTGGCGATCGTCGCCGTGACCCTGGGCGTTGGCGAAGAACCGCGGCGGCTCGTAGCCGGCCGCCGTGCCCGGGGTCGCGCGCGCGGGGCTGAGGGCCTTGAGGATCGCCTCGAGGGGCTGCTCGAAGCCGCAGCCCGAGGTGCCCTGGCCGATGCACGCGAGCGGGCGCGCGATAGCCTCTGCCGGGTCGTCCGCGCGCCACTGGAGGAACGGGGGGTAGCGCGCCTCGCAGCCGGCGAGCGCGGTGCTGCCGGCGGTCTGCAGGACTCCGTCGTCGCCGAACATCGAGTTGGTGCAGGTCGGGACGTTGAACCCGCCGGTGCCCATGTCGGCGTTGATGACCCCGGCCTGCACCGTGTCGAAGGGGCGGACGTCGGCCGCGCCGTCGCCGTCGATGTCGCCGCTCGCGAGGATCTCGAACAGGCGCGGGAGCGCGGCCCCGAGCGCGGCCTGCTCTTCCGAGAGGCTCGCCGAGGTGTCGATGAGGAAGAGCAGGTCGAGGTCGTTCGCGGGCGGCGGCGGCGGCCCCGCGTCGGGGGGCGCCGCGTCACCGGGGCCACCGTCGGCGGGCTCGGCGCTCGAGCAGGCGGCCAGGATCAGCATCACGCTCGAGGCTCGAACGAGGGTGGCAAGTCGCAAGGAAGTCATGTGACCAGCGTAGCAGTATCTCGCCAAAGGGATCTTGACCGATTGACCACGGTCCTCGACGCCGATCGCGGCGCCGCGCCCTCCTCGACGATATGCGGCATCCCCTCGACGGTCGCAGCGCCAACCTCGACGCCAACCTCGACGCCGAGGCCTCGCGCTGGATCGATCAAGATCCCTGTGGCGAGGTGAAAGTGAGCGCGCGCGGAGAGCGCATCTGCGTCAAGCCACCTGAGCCTCTTGGGGAGCGGCGCCAGCGAGCGCGTCCGCCGGGGGCTCGCTCGAGGATGGATGCGACTCTCCGGTGCGCGCGGGTCGGGAGCCGGTCGGGCCGGCATGCGGGTGGACGAACGGCAGACGCAGTAGCCGTCGAGCACCTCGGTCGGCGCCGACGGCTCGAGCGCGATCGCCTCGGCCTCGTGCACCTCGGGCGCCTCCGTGCGGGCGCTCTCTTGCCCCGGCGCCGCGACGGGGCTACTCCGAGGCGGTGGGTGGGCAATGACCGAGCGCGACTCTCACATGCGCCTGACGGCGTTCCGCGATCCGAAGGCGGCCGAGGACGCGGAGGCGGAGCGACGTCGCGGGGAGCGGCTCGGGGTCCGCTTCCCGGCGACCCTCGTGACCGAGTCCCTCGAGATGGACGTGGAGCTGACGGTCGAGAACGTCAGCCTCGGGGGCCTGTTCGTGCGGGCCGACTTCCTCGAGCCCGAGGGCACGCGCCTCACCCTCGCGGTGCAGCTCCCCGACGAGCGCGGGACGATCGAGATCCGCGGCCGCGTCGCGTGGGTCACCGAGGTCGAGCCGCGCGGGCCCGGGATGGGCATCGAGCTCGACGAGACCTCGCTCGCCGCGTGGGACGCGGCGGTCGTGAAGTCGGCCTGAGCCTCCGCGCCGGTCGCGCGAGGTGGGGCTCCGCGGCGAAGCGATCGGCTATGCGAGCGGCGCCTTGGGCAGCCCGTCCCAGCACGCGTCGTAGTCGGGCTGCAGCGTCTCGGAGGAGAGCGCCTGCGCGGTCGGCCGGAACACCCACGCGCTCTCGAACATGAACGCGAGGGTGTCCTCGATCTTGTGGGGCGCCAGCTCCACCTCCACCGCGCGCTCGTAGGTCACGCGGTCGGGCCCGTGGGCGCTCATGCAGTTGTGGAGCGAGGCGCCGCCCGGCGCGAAGCCGTCGGCCTTGGCGTCGTAGACGCCGTGCACGAGCCCCATCAGCTCGCTCATCACGTTGCGATGGAACCACGGCGGGCGGAACGTGCCCTCGGCGACCATCCAGCGCGGGGGGAAGATCACGAAGTCGCACGCCGCGGTGCCGGGGGTGTCGGTCGGCGCGGTGAGCACCGTGAAGATCGACGGGTCCGGGTGGTCGAAGCTGACCGTGTTGATCGTGTTGAAGCGCGCGAGGTCGTACTTGTACGGCGCGTAGTTGCCGTGCCACGCCACGACGTCGAGCGGGCTGTGATCGAGCGTCGTCTCCCACAGCCGCCCGAGGAACATCTGGATCATCCGGGTCGGCCGCTCGACGATCTCGAACGCCGCCTCGGGCGTCAGGAAGTCGCGCGGGTTCGCGAGGCCGTTGGCCCCGATCGGCCCCAGATCGGGCAGGCGGAACGGCGCGCCGTAGCTCTCGCAGACGTAGCCCGCGGCGCCGCCGTCTGCGGGGCCGTCGGGGAGCTCGACGCGGAAGCGCACCCCGCGCGGCACGACGCCGATCTCGCCGGGCCCGATCGCGAGCACGCCGAGCTCGGTGACGAGGCGGAGCGCGCCGCGCTGCGGGACGAGGAGGAGCTCGCCGTCGGCGCTCGAGAAGACCGCGTCCTCCATCGAGCGGTTCGCGGCGTAGAGGTGCACCGCGAGGCCCTGGCGCGCGGCGGGGTCGCCGTTGCCCGCGAGGGTGAACAGGCCCTCCACCCAGTCGGTGGGCGAGCTCGGCGCCGGCCGCGGGCTCCAGCGCAGGCGGTTCGGCGTGACCTCGCCCTCGAAGGGCCCCCCGAAGAAGCGAGGGTGGGGCAGCCGCGCGTAGGGCCGGTGCGTCGCGCTCGGCCGCATGCGGTAGAGCCAGCTCCGCCGGTTCTCGGCGCGCGGGGCGGTGAACGCGGTGCCCGAGAGCTGCTCCGCGTAGAGCCCGAGCGGCGCGCGCTGGGGGGAGTTCTGACCGGTCGGGAGCGCGCCCGCGATCGCCTCGGTGGCGTGCTCGTTGCCGAACCCGCTCAGGTAGCCGTCGCTCATGGCGTGCTTATAGCTCGCGGGCTCACAGATCCAACGCGCGCGTGACCAGCCAGTAGAGCCCGACCGCCGCGATCGCGATCGAGCCGCCCTGCACGACCACCGCCCGGTAGCGCGGGCTCCGCGCCGCGACGGCGAGCGCGGGCACGACGAGCGCGACCAGCGCGAGCTGCGCGAGCTCGACGCCGACGTTGAACGCGAGGAGCGCGACCACCCGCTCGCCGGCCGGCAGCACCAGCTCGCGGAGCACGCTCGAGAAGCCGAAGCCGTGGACCAAGCCGAAGAGCCCGGCCACCACGCGCAGCTCCGCGCGCGCGTCGGGACGCGCGAGGTTGTGAGCCGCGGCGAGGACGATCGATCCGCCGATCGCGCTCTCGACGAGGCGCGAGGGGAGCGTGACCACGTCGAGCGCGGCCGCGATCAGCGTCACGGAGTGCCCGATCGTGAACGCGGTCACCACCAGCGCGACGTCCCGCAGCGCCGCCGCGGTCCCGTCCCTCCGCGCGCGCTCGCCCGCGACGAGGAGGAGCGAGAGCAGAAACAGGAGGTGGTCGTAGCCGGTGACGAGGTGCCAGGCGCCCTCGACGAGGAAGGTCCAGAGCGTCGAGCCCGCCTCGGGCGCGTCGAGCGCGAGCTCCTGTCGGCCCGCGCGGAGGACGGTCGCGCGATCGCCGAGCCGGACGATCGCCTCGTGCTGCGCGTCCTCGTCGAAGACCGCGTGGTCGCGGTAGAGCGTGGGCCGCCCTTCGCAGGTGAAGCGCAGCGCCACCCGGACCGCGCGCGTCATCCGCAGGGCGCCCGAGACGTCGACGGCCGAGACCTCGCTCGCCTCTGCCGCGCACCGATCACCCCCCGCGCGGACCTCGAAGACGCGGGCGGCCCAGCTCCGGATCGCGTCGGCGCGCGGGGTGAGGTCGTCGGCGCGCGCGTCGTCAGCGTCGTCGAGCGAGAGCGCGTAGGCCACGTCCACGGGGTCGAGCTCGACCCGCGCGCTCACCTCGCGCGGCCCGACCGTCAGCCACGTGAGCTTCGTGCTGCCGAGGTGGGCGCGCGCTACGCCCGGCGCGGACGCGGCCCACACCGAGAGAGCGAGCGGCAAGAGCACCCAGCGCATGGCCGGCGCATCATGCCGAGCTGGACGGCGGCGCGGCAACCACCGGCCCGTGCTAAGCCGCGGCCATGCGAGGCGATCCTCTCGACCGAGCGGCCCACCTGCGGCGCGACGACGCGTTCCTCGCGGCCGCCCGCGCCAACCCCGAGACGCGGCTCGTCCCGGTGTGGCGGGGCCGCTGCTTGGTGACGGGTCGACCCGCGCGCGCGCTGACCCCGACCGTGGCCGAGGCGCCCGAGCTCCTCGAGTCGGCGGAGGACGTGGTGTTCCTCGGCCTCGACGGCGAGCGCGCGGTGCTCCTCGTCGACCTGCCCGCGGAGCCTGACCCGCCGACGATCGGGGAGGGCGTGTTCCTGAACCTCTTCGCCGCCGTGACCCAGCTGTCGTTCGACGAGATGGCGCTCCTCGCCTACGCGCGCGGCATGGCGGTCTGGCATCGCGCGCATCGGTTCGATCCCAAGACCGGGCTGCCCACCAAGCTGGTCGAGGGCGGCTTCGCGCGCGAGTCCGACGACGGAGCGCGGCACTTCCCGCGGCTCGACCCGGCGGTGATGGTCTTGGTGGTGGACGGCGACCGCTGCCTGCTCGCGCGCCAGCCGGCGGCCCCGCCGGGGATGCTCTCGGCCCTCGCGGGGTTCGTCGAGCCGGGCGAGACGCTCGAGGAGTGCGTGGCCCGCGAGACGCTCGAGGAGGTCGGCCTCGAGGTCCGGGACATCCGCTACTTCGGGTCCCAGCCGTGGCCGTTCCCCCGCTCGCTGATGATCGGGTTCTTCGCCGAGGCGGTGACCACCGAGATCCGGCTCGACGACGAGGAGCTGGAGGAGGCGCGCTGGCTCACCCGCGACGAGGTCCGGCGCTCGGAGGGCTTCTTCATCCCCCCGCCGTTCTCCCTCGCGCACCACCTCATCCGCGCGTGGGCAGATCCGGCGGGGACGTCGTAAGGTCCCGCGATGCTGGCCGTCCTCTCCCCCGCGAAGTCCCTCGACGAGTCCCCTGTGCGCCCGGGGCTGCCGACGACGCAGCCCGCCCAGATGAAGGACGCCGAGTCCCTGATGCGCACCGCGCGCGGGCTCACGCAGAAGAAGATCGCCGAGCTGATGAAGCTCAGCCCCGAGCTGGCCAAGCTCAACTACGACCGCTACCGCAGCTACGCGCTGCCGTTCACCGACCAGAACGCGCTCCCGTCCGCGATGATGTTCGACGGCGACGTCTACAAGGGCCTCGACGCGCGTTCGCTCACCGACGAGGACCTCGCCTGGGCCCAGGAGCACGTCGCGATCCTCTCGGGCATGTACGGGCTGTTGCGCCCGCTCGACCTCATCCAGCCGTACCGGCTCGAGATGGGCACCCGGCTCAAGACACGCCGCGGCGCGAGCCTCTACCAGTTCTGGGGCGACTCGATCACGGACCGTGTCAACGAGGCGCTCGCGTCGCACGAGGACCCGACGCTCGTGAACCTCGCGTCCAACGAGTACTTCAAGGCCGTCCGGCCCAAGCGCCTCGCGGGCCCCCGGGTCGACGTGGTGTTCGAGGACTGGAAGGACGACGCGCGCACCCCGAACGTGATCAGCTTCCTCGCCAAGCGAGCGCGGGGCGAGATGGCGCGGTGGATGATCCAGCGCCGCGTCGGGCGGGTGGACGAGCTGCGCGCCTTCGACGTCGGGGGCTACGTGTTCCAGCCCGAACGGTCCGACGACGCGCGCCTCGTGTTCGGGCGACCCTTCGTGCCCGTGGGCGGGTGAGCGCGCGGCGCGCCCGCCAACGTGGACGTCAAGTTTCCCCAGGCGCGGCCGAACGTACCGGGGTGCGAAACGAGGAACTGGTCGGCCGGCTCGAAGAGCTGGCCTCTGCGCAGCAGCTCGCCTCCGACCACATCGGGGCCTACGCGAAGCGGTGCCGCGACCATCGGGACAGCGCCATCGCGGCGGTGGACGCGACCGAGCAGGTCCAGCGAGACGTCGAGCGGTCGCGGCAGTCGGTCGAGGCGCTCGGCCTGTCCGCGGAGGAGCTCTCGGAGATGGCCCGGAGCTTCGCCGGGGTGGCCCAGGTCCTGCGCGCGGTCGCGGCCGACCTGGCGGTGATCGAGGAGATCGCGGTCGAGACGAACATCCTCGGGATCAACGCGGCCATCGAGTCGGCGCGCGCCGGCGAGCACGGCCGCGGTTTCGCGGTGGTGGCGAGCTCGATGCGCGAGCTGTCGCGTCAGAGCCGCCAGGTCGTCGATCGGGTCGGGGAGTCGCTCCGCACGATCGCCGGCGACGTGGAGCGGGTCTCCGTGAGCGCGCAGCGCAGCGCGACCTCCAACGCAGGCCATGTGGTCGACGCGACCGAGCGCCTCCGGGCGATCGACGAGGGCGCCGCCCACGTGGTCGCGCGCACCCGTGACATGGCCACGCGCCTGACCCAGGAGGAGGCGCACGTCACCGAGCTCGGTCAGGAGCTCTTGCAGTGTGCGGAGCGGACGGCCGGCGCGGTCGCCGAGACCATCGGCCAGGTCGAGGGGGCGATCGTCGACCTCTCTCCGGCGGAGGCGAACGGGCAGCTCGCGCGCTTCACGGTCATCGACGTCCGCAACGCCGACGAGCTCGCCTCGGAGCTCGGCCACATCCGAGGGTGCGTCAACCACCCGCTCGGCGCCGACCTCGAGGCCGCCCTCGCGCCCCTGCCGCGCGACACCCCGTACCTCTTCGTCTGCCGCAAGGGCGGCCGCTCCGCGCGGGCGGCCCAGCTCGCGCGTGGCCTCGGCTTCCACGAGATCTACAACCTCGACGGCGGCATGGAGCGCTGGAACGAGGCCGGCCTGCCGACCGCCCGGATGCGCCTCGCGCGCGCTGGCTGAGCCGTACGGCCGGCTCAGAGGTCGAGCTGCGGCCCGAGGACTATCGAGGCCCGCGGGAGGCCGAAGCCGCTCCGCCACCCGGCGCGGAAGCGGAGCTCCAGCTCCGGCAGAGCCACCCCGAGGAGCGCGTCGAGGCGGACGCTCAACGGGCCCGCCAGGCGGACGGAGAGGGCGGCGCGGGCGTAGGGGGTCGCGGCCCAGTAGGCTTCGTCCCCGTCGACCAGCGCGAGGGTCGCGGCGAGGCCGAGGGCCACGCGGACGGCGATCGGCGCGTCGTCCTCGAGGAGGGAGTAGCCGAGGGCCGCCCCGAAAGAGGTCGTCCAGAAGGTGAACTCGAAGCGCCGCTGGGTGAGGTTCGACTCGGGGACGGCGAAGAGCCCGAAGACCTCCGCGTAGAGGCGCTCCACGAGGCGGACCTCGACCGCGGCGGCGACGTCCACGAACGGCTCGATCTCGCCGGGCGACAGGGCCACCCCGCCGCCGGCCCACAGGCTCACCGCGCGCCGGGGCGCCTCACGCGGGGGATCCGGCGGTGGGTCTGGCGGAGGGGCGGCGGGCGCGGCGAGGCTCGCCCACTCTTCGAGCGACTGCTGCACCTTCGACGCGATCGCCGGGCGCCCCGAGGCCGACGGCGGCGAGTGGGTGTGGCTCGGCTCGGGCATCGGCGAGGGGCCCGGCGGCGACGGCACGTGTACCCTCGATCTGCTCGACGACACCGGCGCATGCCACCCCTGCACGCCGGTGATGGAGTGCTTCAACGACTGCGGCCCCTGCGAGCTCTGCCTCGGCCGGACGACCCTGCCGCCCGAGTGCTTCCCTCCGGACGGCGGCTACCCGGACGGCGGCTACGACGGCGGCTACCCGCCCCCGCGCTGCGAGCCGGGCGTGCAGGAGTGCGGCCTTCCGGGCGAGCCCGAGTGCCCGACCGACTACTACTGCGTCACCGGCTGCTGCGTCCCGACCCTCATCTGAGGCGGCGCCCCGAGCGCGCCCGACGGATGGACGTTCCCGCGGGCTGCGCCGGGGCGACTCAGCTCCCGGCGAGCCCGGGGTCCTCGCCCGCCTGCCACACCAGGTCGGCGAGGTCCGCGCGCGCCTCGTCCTCGAGCAAGCCGATGTGCACCGTGAGGCCGGCCTCGCGGAGCATCGCGATGCCCTGACCGCGGTTGCGAGGGTGAGGATCGACCATGGCGACGTAGGTCGTGCCGACGCGGCGTCGGATCATCTCGGCCGCGCAGCTCGGAGTGCGCCCGTGAAAGGCGCAGGGCTCGAGCGTCACGAACGCGATCGCGTCGTCGAGCGGGCCCTCGAGCTGCGCGAGCGCCATCGGCTCGGCGTGGGGCTGGTAGGGCGGCTGCGTGTGCCCTCGGGCTACCACGACCCCGCCGCGTACGATCACGCAGCCGACCGGAGGGTTCGGGCGGCACGCGGGCAGAGCGCGCCGGCCCTCGACGAGCGCCTCGCGCATGAAGGCCTCGCGCTGCGCTGACGTGAGATTCATGCCGTCAGGGTATCTCGGCGCCGGCCTCGCATGTGGGCTCTGGCGGGCGGCGGCTCAGGGGCAGGCGGGCGCGGGGGCGCCGACGTCGATCACCGCGAACTCGGGGCCCGCGCCGCAGTCGATGACCGTCCAGACCTCCACTGGGGCCTCGGTCTCCTCGATCGACAGGTCGTAGTCGAGCGGGCCCGATGCGCCGTTGATGTTCACGCGGTTGCCCATCCCGAGCTGCCGGTGGATCGCGGGGATGTTCGAGCCGTAGAGCTCGAGCGGCGAGCCGGCCGTGTCCGAGAGGCGTCGCAGGCCGCGGGCGAGGTTGAGGCCGGTGATCCCGTCGGCCTGGGCGCTCGCGAAGCCGGTGGCCGCGATGAGCATCATGGCCGCGTCGTAGGCGTTGGCGGTGAAGGTGAGCGCGGTGACGTCCGAGCCGTACTCGCTCGTGTAGTCGACGACGAAGCGGTCGTAGATCAGGCCGCTCGCGGGTTGTGGGCGCGTGCCGCGCACCTGCGCGAAGACGGCCTGGTTGGCCGGGAGCACGCCGTCGAGCAGGTCCTGGTTGCCCGCGCTGTCGGTCATCAGCAGCACGCGTCCGTCCCACGCCGTCCCCGCGTCGCTGGCGACCGAGTTGAGGAACGCGACTCCGTCGGTCGTCGACGACGAGACGAAGATGATGTCGGTGTTCGTGGAGTCGCGGGCGGCGAGGATCGCGGCCCCGCGATCGGCCGCGTCGGAGTAGGAGAAGAGCTGGACGCTGACCCCCGCCGCGGCGAGCCGGGTCCCGACCACGTCGCTCAGGCCGTCGCCGTAGGCCCCCGCCTGGAAGACCACGCCGACGTTGGTGACGGAGCGCGCGGTGATGTCCTCCGAGAGCGTGGTGCCCTGGAAGCTGTCGGGCGCGGCGGTCCGCCAGAGCAGGCCCGGCGCGTCGTCGGTCGGCGAGACGTTGTCGAGCGTGGTGAGCGCGGGGCTCGTCGCCGAGGGCGAGATCACGAGGGCGCCGTCGTCGGCGACCTCGGAGAACACGGCCTGGGTGTCGCCCGACGAGGCGGGGCCGACGATCGCCGGCACGTGGGCCTGCTCGACGAGCCAGCGGGCCGAGCTCACCGCGACCTCGCGGCGCTGATCGGCGTTGCCGCGATCGGCCGGCTCGATGTTGCAGAAGACCAGGCCGTACGGGCCGGCCGCGAGGCCCTCGGCGCCGTTCGCGAGGACCGCCGCGAGCCGGGCGGAGTTCTCGCGCGCCTCGTGGGTCGCGAGGGACCGGTCCATGAGGTTGCCGAACACCACGCGCTCTTCGTGGCCCGCGCCGGTCAGGAGGTCGGCCGGGTAGGTGAGGGTGCAGTTGTCAGGGACGTCGAGGGCGGCGCAGCGCTGGTCCACACAGGACTGGGCCCACGACCCGGCCCGCTGGCGGCACTCGAGATCGCTCGTGCAAAGCGTGCTGTCGCTGAAGCAGAAGCCGTCCTCGCCGCAGGCGTAGTCACCGCCGAAGCGCGTCTGGCACTCGTCATCGCTCGCGCAGCTCGTCTGCTCGGTGAGCGAGAGCGAGCAGCCCGCGAGGCCGACGGCCAATCCGGCCGCCAGGGCCACCGCCGCGCACGCGAGGCGCTCAGAGCGTGCCCACGACATGGACGCCTCCTCCCTGGGGACCCGCGCTGGGCAGGACCCGCCACGCGGCCGCGCCGTCGGCGCTGTCGCCGCCGGACGTCGCGCCGACGATCAGCAGCACGAGGCCGGTGATCCCGAGCGCGCCGGCCGCGGCCCAGCTGATGTCCGCGCCGAGCGCGAAGCCCGACTCGCGGTCGAGCAGCTCGCGGGCCTCGGCCACGCAGACGCCGCCGGGACAGAGGAGCGCGAGCCCGTTCGTCGCGTCCGTCTTCGCGAGGCCGAGGCCGATGCCCACGCCGCCGGCCGCGAGGCCGAGGCCCAGGAACACGACGCCGGCCGCGATCAGCCCGCCGTCGCCACCGCCGCCTCCGCCTCCGCCTCCGTCGCCCGCTCCGCGTCGCGGCGCGGGCGTGGAGTAACGAGGCGGCGGCAGGTCGCCCGGACCGGGGCTGACCCCGCCGGTGCCCTCGGCCTCGACCCGGGCCTCGAGAGCGGTGATCCGCGCGTTGACCGTCGCCTGGTCGTACTCCGGCGCCGACGGTGCGTAGCGGCGCAGCGCGTCGATCGCGGCCTCGAGCCGACCCGCCCGCTCGTAGGCGTTGGCGAGGTTGAAGAGCAGCGCCGCTCGGCCGCTCAGCTCGTAGGCCTGGCGAAACAGGTCGATCGCCTCGTCGTAGTCGCCGGCCGCGTACATCCGCTCGCCGCGCAGGTAGAGCTCCCGCGCGCGATCGTCATCCGTGAGGGTCGGGCCGTCCGAGGAGGGTTGGGCCCACGCGCTGGCCGGGAGGCCGATCAGCACGAGGGCGAGGCAGATTGCGGATCGAGTCATCGCGTCCAGGGGTCGAGATTGTCGCTTCGCCGTGACGGCGTCCAGTCGCTCCCACGCGGCTCGGGATCGGGGGTCGCCGCGGCGGGGGTGGGCTCCGCGGCGGGGGCAGGCTCGCCCGCCGGCTCCGACCGCGCCGGCGCGCCGCGGGGGCGCGCCACGCGACCGCGTGCGGCGGAGGCGCGGGGGCGCTCGGCGGCCTCGGCCTCCGAGTCGGTCCCGGTGTCGGCCCCGGTGTCGGCCTCGGTGTCGGCCTCGGTCTCGGCCTCGGTCTCGGCGTCAGCCGCGACGGCCGAGCGCGCCGCGCCGACCTCGTCCGAGGGTGCGTCGCCCGCCGCTGCCTGCGCTGCCTCGACCTCGCCGGGGGCCGGTTCGGCCGGCGTAGGGAGCGGCGACAAGGTCACCTCGGACGGCGGCGGGGCGTCACGGAACGTGAGCGTCATCGGCTCGTAGCCCTCGGCCCGGACGCGCAGCGCGTGGGTGCTCCCGTCGCGCGCGAAGCGCTGCTCGATCCGCCCGCCGCCCCACACGACTCCGTCCAGCTCGACGATCGCGCCCTCGGGGTGGACGTCGACCGCGACCGTGTAGCTCTCCGGCGCGGCCGGGGCCCCGGGGCCCGCGAGCGTCCACGCGTAGAACCCACCCGCGGCGGCCACGCCAAGCAGCAGGACCGCGGCCAGCGCGAGCGGCCACCGCGCGCGCGGCTCGGGCGCGAGGGTGGGGTGGCTCGAGTCGCGACGCCTCCTCGCCGGGGGGATCGACGTGCTCGGCGCGGGCGGGGCCGCGCGCAGGCGCGGTCGAGAGACGGCCGGGACTTCGAAGGGCGTCAGGGTCGTCGGCCGGATCCCCAGCTCCTCGGCCCAGTAGCTCTGCGCCGACGGGCTGGCGAACGGCAGGAGCGCGGCCATGAAGTCGTGCATCGTCTCGAACCGCTCCTGGCGGGTCGGCGCCATCGCCTTGAGCACGACGGCCTCGAGCGACGGAGGCAGCCCCGCGCGGTGCACGCTCGGCGGGTCGAAGCCCTCGTGGCCTACCTCGTGGAGCAGCTCGAGCACGGTCGTGCGGTCGCGCGGGAGCTTGCCGGTGAGCGTCTGGTAGAACATCACGCCGAGCGCGTACTGGTCGGTCTTCGAGTCGATGGGCTCCCCGCGCGCCTGCTCCGGCGACATGTAGTGCGGCGTCCCGATCACGCTCGAGTCGAGGGTCAGCCGCGGGTCCGAGGTGACGAGCCGCGAGACCCCGAAGTCGAGGACGGTGGGGCGCCGGCGGTGGCCCTCGACCGCGAGGATGACGTTGTCGGGCTTCAGATCCCGGTGGACCACCCCCTGCTCGTGGCCGGCCGCGATCGCGGCCGCGATAGGCAAGAAGATGTGCACCGCCTCCTCGATCTCGAAGGCGCCGTGCTCGGCCAGGTGCTCCTCGAGCGTCGGGCCGGGCAGGTACTGCATCACCAGGTAGGGGATGTCGCCGGCGCTGCTGACGTCGAAGATCTCGACCACGTGCCGGTTGCGGATCCGCGACGCCGCCTGGCCCTCGCGGAGGAAGCGTCCCCTCAGGTCCGACCGCTCACGCGCGTGGCGGTTGAGGACCTTGATGGCAACCTCCTTGTCGAGCTTCGCGTGGCGCGCGAGGTAGACGTCGGCCATGCCCCCGACGCCGATCAGCTTCTCGATCAGATAGACGCCGAGGCGATCGCCCGCGTGGAAGTCACGCGGGGTGTCCTGAGGGGTGAGCTCGCCGACCGTGCTCATGGCCACAGCATACCAAAACGGGGACCACGGATCTCAGTCGGAGCGGAAAGATGACCCATGGGTCACCTTGTCTCCGTGTACCCTCTGCCTCGTGCGTTCCGGCGCGACCCTGGCCCGGCTGGCCTTCCTGCTGGTGGTGAGCGGCGGGGCCCTCGGCTGCGGGGGGCCGTCCGAGGAGGTGCGTGCGGCCTACGCCGACCTCCTCCGGCCGGCCGAGGCCTGCCGCGCCCCGGCTCCGCCGACCGTCACCCCGGAGGAGATGCGGGCCGACCACGACGTCCTCGAACGGGCGCTCCGGCGCGGCTACGGGGGCTACGAGCTCGCGGCCGACGAGGCGACCTGGGACGCGCTGCTCCGCGCGGGCCGGGCGGGCCTACCCGACGCGCCGGTCAGCCCCCTCGCCTTCCGCGATCGGCTCCTCGAGGAGCTCGCGTTCCTGGACGACAACCACGTCGGGCTCTGGCTCTACGTCGACGGCCGGCGCCGGTGGCGCTCGACCAGCGGGCACCACCAGGCCTACGTCGGTGACCTGCGGCTGCGGCGCGACGGGGACGCCTACGTCGACGCCGACGGCCGCCGGCTGCTCTCCTGCGACGGGCGACCCGCGGCGGAGGTGATCCGCCCGATCGTGGACGCCGATGCCCTGCCGGAGGCTCGGTTCGCGCCGATGCTCCTGTCGCGCGAGCGGATCGAGGAGGTCACCTGCGCGCTGCGGTCCCCCGACGGCGCGACGGTCGAGGCGCCGGTCCCGCTCCGCCGGCTCGATGTCCGCGGCCCACGCGGTCCGTCCTTCGAGCGCCTCGACGCGCCGTTCCCGTGGCTGCGCCTGCGGACCCTCTTCACCGACCGCGCCGACGCGCTGGAGCGCTTCGTCCGCAGCGGGGTGGAGGTGCGTGACGCGCCGGTCGTGGTGGTCGATCTGCGGCGCGCCGGCGGCGGGTCGGACCGCTACCTGCTCCGCTGGTTCCGCAACCTCACCGACCAGACCTTCGCCTACTGGCAGACCGACGCGCTCGAGAGCGAGGTCACGCTGCAGGGCGCGCTCACGTTCTGGGGCTGCGTCCGCAGCCTCAGCCGGACCACGGACCCCGGCGGGCGGCGGTGGCTCGACGACCGGGTCGCCCGCGCCCGCCGCGAGCTCGACCGCGCGATGGACGCGCGCGGCCGGTTCCGCGAGCGTGACCCCGAGGCGCTGCGGCTCCCGGGGGTGGCGCCCGGCCCCTTCGAGGGGCGCCTGGTGCTGCTCGTCGATCGCGGCTGCGGCTCCGCCTGCGAGACGTCCGTCCTGCTCGCGCGGCAGGTGCCGGGCGCGATCGTGATCGGCGAGAACACCGAGGGCGTCATGAAGGTGGGCGAGCTGCGGTGGTACCAGCTCCCGCACAGCCGCATCTGGGTCTCGCTCGGCCACCGGTCGCACCGCGATCCGACGGCGACGTTCCGCGAGAGCTTCGGGTTCGAGCCCGACCTCTGGCTCGACGGCGACGATCCCGCGGGGGACGTGCGCGCGCTCGCGGCCTGCCTCGCGGACCCGACGTGCGGCGACGCGATCCGGCCGCGGTGACGGCTCACGCTGGCGGCGGCGGGGCGCTCGGGCGGGCGAGGAAGCGGGTCATGATGAGGTCGTCGACGTAGCGGCCGTCCTCGAGCCGGACGAACCGGGCGCGGCGCGCCTCCTCGACGAAGCCGAGGCCCCGGTAGAGCGCGTGGGCGCGCTCGTTGTCGGCCCGCACGTAGAGCTCGAGGCGGGTCAGCCCGCTCGCCTCCGCGTGCGCGATGAGCGCGTTCATCAGCGCGCGGCCGATGCCCTGGCGCTGCACCTCCGGGTGGACGCCGAGCGAGAGCACGCCGACGTGCCGGCACCGGGAGGGCCCGAGCTGGTTGAGCTGCGCGGTGCCCGCCATCGCGTCGACGCCCTGCACGTCCGCCACCAGGCACAGCGTCGCGTCGCCCGAGGCCAGCTGGTGATGCAGGGCCTCGATCCGGCGGCGTTCCTCCTCGGGACCCCGGATCTGGGCTGGCGACAGGACCATGCCGCGGCCGTCCTCCGCGAGCCGGCGGTCCAGCGCGAGCGTGCGCGGGGCGTCGGAGTAGGCGATGGGGCGGATGATGCCGCGGCGCCCATCACGGAGGGTGATGTCGAGCGGGTCGAGCACGGTCGTTCCGTTCGGCGAGCTGGATCACTGTAGCACTGGGCGGGAGCAGGTCCGCGGCCGATGGGGCTGCGGGGTGGGGGCGCGGGTCTCCGGAGCGGCCCTCCGCGCGACACCGAATACGACCGAGCGGGGCCTACGGTTCGGCACGCTCCTGGCACGAGGGAGAGGCATGCGGCACCTCCCCCTCGCGCTCCTCCTCCTCCTCGCGACGGCCTGCGCCAACGGCAGCCACTCCACCCCGACCCCCTACAGCGGGGACGCGGGGCTGCCCATCACCTGCGGCGCCGCGAGCCAGCCGTGCTGCCCCGGCGCGGTGCCGTGCGTGAGCGGCCTGTCCTGCACCGTCGGAGGCTACTGCGAGCCGGGCGCGGGCGGCGCCTGCGGCTTCAACGGCCAGGCGTGCTGCGCGGACGGCGCGCTGCCGTGCCAGGCGGGGCTGACCTGCGACGGCGTCGCGTGTCGGCCGACGACGGGCGCGACCTGCGGCGGGGTCGATCAGGCCTGCTGCGCGACCGCGGTGCCCTGCGCCGCCGGGCTGACCTGCGACGGAACCGCCTGCCGCGCGGCCGCGGCCGGGTGCGGCGGGCTCGACCAGGCCTGCTGCGCGAGCGCGACCCCTTGCCAGGGCGGGCTCACCTGCAGCGCGGGCGTCTGCCAGGGAGGCACCGGAGGCTGCGGTGCGGGCGGCCAGGCGTGCTGCGCCGGCGCGACCCCGTGTCAAGCCGGGTTGATGTGCAGCGCTGGGGTCTGTCAGGGCTCCGGCGGGACCTGCGGCGGGTTCGACCAGGCCTGCTGCGCGGGCGCGACGCCATGCCAGGGTGGGCTCACGTGCGTCGGCGGCTTCTGCGACTCGTCGGGCACCGGGCCCTGCGGCACGGAGTGGGAGGCGTGCTGCACGACGGGGACGCCGTGTCAGTCCGGCCTGAGCTGCTTCGACGGGTTCTGCGAGCGCGGGGGCGGCACGGGGGCGTGCGGGACGGAGTGGGAGGCGTGCTGCACGACGGGGACGCCATGTCAGTCGGGCTTGAGCTGCCTCGGTGGCTTCTGCGAGCGCCCGGGCGGCACGGGGATGTGCGGGACCGACCTCGAGGCGTGCTGCACGACGGGGACGCCGTGTCAGTCGGGGCTCGTCTGTTTCATGGGGTTCTGCGATCGCTGCGGCGAGCTCTTCGGCCCCTGCTGCACGAGCGGCGCGCAGTGCCAGTCGGGGCTGAGCTGCGTGATGGGGGAGTGCGAGTAGGCGTCAGTCGACGCGCGGCCGGATCTGGGCGCAGAGCTCGATCGTCGGGTTCTCGGGGAGCGGGATCCGCGCGCCGGCGCCGTCGAGCACTACCGGCGCCGAGACCCCGCGCGCGCCCGACAGGCTGAGCTCGACGCAGCCGTCCTCGCGCCACGGCCCGAGCAGGAAGCCGTCGGTGCAGCACGGCATCCAGCGGAAGGTGCAGCTCCCCGCGCCGGTCGCCGGGTCGTGGCTGCACTCGTTCGGCTCGTCGCTCACCACCAGCCCGGGCGGGGGGAAGGCCGGCGAGTCCGGCTGCCGGAGCTGCCAGCGGGCGAGCAGCTCGCCGCCCGAGTCGTCCATCGGCACGTCGGCGATCAGCGCCACGTAGGCGCCGTCGCAGCCCGGCTCCCACTGCGTCCCGATGACCACGCCGTCGGGGATGCGGATGTCGGGGGTGGGGTTGGCGCTCTCGCGATCGGGGCTGTCGTAGGAGTACCAGGCCGCGCCGCAGGCCTCGCCCTCGAACGGGGTGAGCGACGCGCCATCGAGCGTGAAGCAGGCGAGGCCGTCGTCGGGGACGGCGTCGCAGTCGTCGTCGAGGCCGTTGCAGACCTCGGGCGCGCACTCCCCCGCGTCGCGCTCGCCCGCGTCGCCGAGGTCGAGGCCGGTACGGGCGCCGCACCCGAGCGCGAGGAGGGCGAGGAGCCACGCGAGACGAGCCGCCATCGGCGCACCCTACACGACGCGGCGCGAGGGCTCAGCCGCTCGCCGCTCAGTCGCCCGGAACGCGCAGCGCGACCTGCAGCGGCGCCTCGTCCGAGATCGTCACCACGACCTCGCGCCCGTCGGCGCGGCGCACCGCGACCTGGAGCGCGAGCGGCCCGACCGCGAGCCGCAGTCCAGGATCCTCGAGCGACGGCGGCCCGAGCCGGACCTCGTCCCGTCGTGTGAGCGGGTGCCCCGCGTCCTGCAGCAGCTCGATCAGCGTCCGCGCCGCGTCGGGCGCCTCGGGGAGGGGATGCCAGACGAGCTCCGCGAGGAGGAGCGCGAGGCGCCGCGCCCGATCCTGCAGCGCGCTCCACGTCAGCGCCTCGAGCGCGGCCGGCGCGTAGGCCGCCCGCAGCGCCTGCTGCGCCGACACGATCGCCGTCCGCGGCCAGGGGT
>JAUHXR010000070.1 GCA_030426845.1 Polyangia bacterium
CCGGGATCCGCTCGCGGTTGAAGCGCGCGAGCTTCTCGAGGAGGTGGTGATCCTGCAGCAGGACGGGGCCGCCCTGGCCGGCGGTCTGCGAGCGCTGGTTGTCGACGACGGGGGCGCCGTTCTCGGTAGTGAGGGTGGGTCGTTGGCTCATCGGGGGTCTCCTTCGCGGATGCGTTGAGGTGACTATGGGGAGCCAGCGCCTATCGATCTAAGATATCGTTGCTATGGTTTTGATAGCCAATGACGTTCAATGCATTCGACTTCACGCTGCGCCAGATGCAGTACGCGCTCGCGATCGAGGAGACGGGCGGGTTTCGCCGCGCGGCCGAGGCCTGCGGGGTGAGCCAGCCCTCCCTGAGCGCCCAGGTCGCGCAGCTCGAGCTCGCGCTCGGCGTGCGACTCTTCGAACGATCCCGGCGCGCGGTCCTCGTGACGCCCGAGGGGGCGACCTTGCTCGCGCGCTTCCGCCGCGCGGTCACCGCGGCCAGCGACGTGGCGGCCGCCGCGAGCGGGCTCCTCGATCCGCTCTCGGGCGTGCTCCGCGCGGGGGTCATCCCCACCATCGCGCCGTACCTGCTGCCGGGCGTCGGCGCCGCGCTGCCGGACGCGCTCCGGGTGGAGTGGCGCGAGGGCAAGACGGAGGAGCTGGTGCGCGACCTCGAGGCGGGCGAGCTCGACGCGGCCCTGCTCGCGCTCGAGGCCGACGTCGGGGCCGCGGCGGTCGAGCCGGTGGCGCGCGACCCCTTCGTCCTCGCGATGGCCCACCACCACCCGCTCGCGTCCTCGCGCCAGCGGATCGAGCCTCACCGCCTGCTCGAGCTGCACGTCCTCCTGCTCGACGAGGGGCACTGTCTGCGCGAGCAGGCCCTCGAGGTCTGCGCGGCGGATCGCGACGAGACGTTCCGCGCGACGAGCCTCGCGACCCTCGTCCCGATGGTCGCGCGGGGCGAGGGCGTGACGCTGCTGCCGACGATCGCGCTCGCGGTGGAGAACCGCGACGGCTGGTTCCACACGCGCAGCTTCAAGTCGCCGGCGCCGGGCCGGACGCTGGGCGTGATCTGGCGCCCCGACTCCCCGCGCGAGCCCGCCGCCCGAGCCCTCGCGGACGCGGCCCGGGCAGCGGCCCCGAAGCACCTGCGGATCGGCCGCGCGTAGCAGCCCGTTGAAGCACCTCTCCGCGCGCCTCACGGCCGGGAGCCCGCGCCTGGGCGGCGCATCGCTCCTCGAGAATCCTCCGGGATTCCCTCGTCCCGCTGCGCCACTCAGGCGCGCCCTCGCAACCGCGATCCATCACGGTCGATTCTCCAACGGGCCGCTAGCCTACTTCTTCGATCCCGCGCGTTCTCCGCCCTCGAACAGGGATCGGTAGGCGAACCCCGCGAGGACCGCCCCGACGATCGGCGCGACCCAGAACAGCCAGAGCTGAGCGAGCGCCCAGCCGCCGACGAAGAGCGCCGGGCCGGTGCTGCGGGCCGGGTTCACCGAGAGGTTGGTCACCGGGATGCCGATGAGATGGATGAGCGTGAGCCCTAGGCCGATCGCGATCGGCGCGAAGCCCTTGGGCGCACGCGCGTCGGTCGCGCCCATGATGATGGTGAGGAACGCGAACGTGAGCACGACCTCGGCCACGAGCGCGGCGACCATCGAGTAGTGACCGGGGGAGTGCTCGGCGTACCCGTTCGAGGCGAAGCCGTTCGCCACGTCGAACTCCGCGGAGACGCCGCTCCCGATCGAGCCGCTCGCGATGACGTAGAGCACGCCAGCGCCCGCGATCGCGCCCACCACCTGAGCGGCGATGTACGGTCCGGCTTCCTTCGCGGGGTGACGGCCGCCGGCCACCAGGCCGAGGGTCACCGCGGGGTTGAGATGGCACCCCGAGATGTGACCGATCGCGTAGGCCATCGTGAGCACGGTGAGGCCGAACGCGAACGACACCCCCACCAGGCCGATCCCGACGTCGGGGAAGCCGGCCGCGAGGACCGCGCTCCCGCACCCGCCGAAGACGAGCCAGAAGGTGCCGATCACCTCGGCGGTGAGCTTCTTCGAGAGAGGCACGTCAGGCCTCCACTCGGCAGCGAGAAGCGGTGGCGGTCCGAGCGGCGACAATGCGGTTCATGCGAGCCTCCTTGGCTCGCACCTCTGCAAGGGCCTCGCCGAGCGGCGGACAGCCCGCTTGCACGACTCGCGACGCGATCGCGTGGGGGGCGCGGCCTACAAGCGTGGGCCGCGCCCTACATGGCGCTCCGAGCGCCCTCAGCCCTCCGCCGGCACGCCCCAGATGTCGGTGGCGTAGTCGCGGATCGTCTCGTCGCTCGAGAAGCGCCCCATCCGCGCCGCGTTGAGGATCGAGCGCCGGGTCCACTCGGGGGTGTCGAGGTAGACCTCGTCCGCCGCCCGCTGCGCCGCGACGTAGGCGTCGAAGTCGGCGAGGTGCACGTAGCGCTCACCGTCCGCCAGCAGCGCGTCCATCACGGGCGCGAAGCGCGTCGGGAGATCCGGGCTGAACGCGCCCTTGGCGACCGCGTCGACCACCGCGCGGATCCGCGGGTTCGCCTCGTAGATCGCGCGCGGCCGGTAGCCCTCGCGGTGAACCCGCTGCACCTCCTCGACGGTGAGACCGAAGATGAAGATGTTGTCGTCGCCGACCGCGTCGCGGATCTCCACGTTGGCGCCGTCGAGCGTCCCGATCGTGAGCGCGCCGTTCATCGCGAACTTCATGTTGCCGGTGCCCGAAGCCTCCTGGCCGGCGCAGCTGATCTGCTCGGAGAGGTCGGCGGCCGGGATCAGCCGCTCGGCGAGCGAGACGCGGTAGTTCGGCACGAAGAACACCCGGAGGTGCTCGTTGGTGTCCGGGTCGGCGTTGACCACGTCGGCGACCGCGTTGATGAGGTGCACGATCTCCTTGGCGCGCGCGTAGCCGCTCGCCGCCTTGCCGCCGAAGATCACGGTGCGCGGCACCGCCGGGAGCTCGCCCCGCTTGATCGCCTGGTAGCGGTAGACGATGTGCAAGAGGTTCAGGAGCTGGCGCTTGTACTCGTGGATGCGCTTGATCTGGATGTCGAAGAGCGTGTCTGGATCGAGCCGGATCCCGTGGAGCCCGTGCAGGTGTTCGGCGAGGCTCGCCTTGCGCTCCCGCGCGACCGCCCGCCAGCGCTCCTGGAACGAGGGGTCCGACGCGAGCCCCTCGAGCGCGCTCACGCGCGGCAGGTCGGTCACCCAGCCGCCGTCACCGACCGCCTCGTCGATCAGCGCCGCGAGGCCGGGGTTGCACTCCTTGATCCAGCGCCGCGGGGTGACCCCGTTGGTCTTGTTGCGGAACTTCCCCGGGTAGTAGGAGCTCAGATCGGGGAACATCTGCTCGCGCAGCAGCTTGCTGTGGAGCGCGCTCACCCCGTTGACGCTGAAGCTGCCGACGATCGAGAGGTTGGCCATCCGCACGTGGCCCTGCGGCCGCTGCTCGACGATCGCCATCCGCTCGACGCGCTCGGCGTCGTCGGGGTAGCGCCCCTCCAGGTCGCGGCGCAGGCGCCGGTCGATCTCGCGGATGAGGTCGAGCTGCCGCGGCAGGAGCCGGTCGAGGAGGTGCTGCGGCCAGGTCTCGAGCGCCTCGGGCAACAGGGTGTGGTTGGTGTACGCGAAGCAGCGCTTGGTGATCGCCCAGGCCCGCGTCCAGTCCATCTGCTGCTCGTCGATCAGGATGCGCATCATCTCGGCGACCGAGAGCGCGGGGTGCGTGTCGTTGAGCTGGAACACCGCGCGGTCCGGCAGGTCGTCGAGCGTCTCGAAGCGCGCGAGGTGGCGGCGGACCGCGTCCTGGAGGGACGCCGACACGAAGAAGTACTCTTGCCGGAGCCGCAGCTCCTTTCCGGGCGGGCCGGCGTCGTTCGGGTAGAGGATCCGGCTGATGTTCTCGGCGTAGCCGCGCTGCACCACCGAGCGGTCGTGGTCGCCCGCGTTGAAGGCGTCGAGATCGAACTCGTGGGTCGGCACCGCGTGCCAGAGCCGCAGCGTGTTCACCACGCCGTTCTGGTAGCCCGGCACCGGGATGTCGTGCGCGATCGCGTAGACGTCGTCGGTGTCGAGCCACGCGAAGTGGGTGCGTCCGGTCGCGTCGGTCCGCGGCTCGACCCGGCCGTTGTAACGGACGGTGAAGCGCAGGTCCGTGCGGGGGACCTCCCACGGCGTCCCGTGCGCCAACCAGTTGTCCGGCTGCTCGATCTGCTGACCGTCGACCAGCTCCTGCCGGAAGATGCCGTAGTCGTAGCGGATGCCGTAGCCGACCGCGCCGATCCCCAGCGTGGCCATCGAGTCCATGAAGCACGACGCGAGGCGACCGAGGCCGCCGTTGCCGAGCGCCGCGTCGTCCTCGGTCTCGAAGAGCCGGTCGAGGTCGGCGCCGAGCGCGTCCACCGCGGCCCGCGTCTCCTCGAGGATGCCGAGGTTGGTGAGCGAGTCGCGGAGCAGCCGGCCGGGCAGGTACTCCATCGAGAGGTAGTAGACGCGCTTGCCGCCCGAGAGGTGCTGGCGCTGGCGGGTCCGATGCCAGCGGTCGGCCATCCGCGCGCGCGCGGCGTGGGCCACCGCGTGGAAGAGGTCGAGGTCGGTGGCGGAGTGCTGGTCGCGCACCCGGACGTGCTCGAGGTGATCGACGATCGAGTCGCGGATCGCGTCGCGATCCATGCCAAGCTCGCGGTGCGGGATGCCGACGTGGAGGCTCATGGGGCGAGCATCCCCGAAGGTCCGCCGTCACGCAAACCTGAGTTAACGATCCCAGCTGCGACCGTGGGTCGTGCGCGTGGCACGCAGCTTGAGTCACCGGCTCTGGAGCCCGGCGGATGTGCCAGGGCGTGCCTTCCCTCAGCCGGAGACCCCATGCGCTTGCTCTCGTTCGCCCTCGTCTGGCCCGCCCTCCTGGCCGTCGGTTGCTACGGCGAGCACGGCCGCGGCCGCGTCGACGCAGGCCCTGGCGACGCGGGGATACGCACCAGTTGCAACTGCTGCGGGCGCCTAGTCCCGGTCACGCGTGGCGAGTCCTGCGAGCTCGTGTGCTGGCCCTTATGCGTGCCGGACGCAGGGACTCCCCCGCCGCCCGGCTGCGAGGAGAGCGCCACGCCCCGGCTCCTCGATCAGCTCTGCGCCGACGCGGTGTATGCGGGGACCCCGACCACCATCCCGGTCGCGTTCGGCGGCGAGGGAGAGTGCTACTGCGGCGAGCAGGTCGGCTGCCGGGCCGAGCGTGGGGCCGAGCCCTTCGTCCTCGAGCTGACCACCGAGCTCTGCGCCGGCGAGCTGCTGTGCGACGGATGCTTCCCGTTCGTCGATGGCGGCTGCACGCTGCCCGCCCTCGAGGAGGGACTCTGGGAGGTGCGCAACAACGGCGAGCGGCTCTTCACCCTCGGCGTCTCGCCGCGCGGTGGGCCGCGCCCGGAGTGGGGGCTGAGCTGCGAGTCGCGCGGCGCGTCCAACATCCACGCCTGCGACCACACCTGGCCGCCCCGCCCGGTCCCCGCGGAGACCCGGATCTGCCACCCCACCGCGGCGAGCGCGGGCGAGCGCGTGACCCTGCGCGTCACCGAGGGCTGCGCGAGCTGCGGCACCTTCGCCGGCCCGTGCGACGTGGAGGTGTTCGACGACATCATCCGCGTCACACCGACGCTGCTCGAGGCGACCTGCACCGTCGACTGCCCCGGCGGCGGCTGCCAACCGCAGCCGCACACCTGCGTCACCCCTCCCCTGCCGGCCGGCCTCTGGCGGGTCGACGTCGTCGGCTCCGGGATCCGTTCGAGCCTCGAGGTGGTCGACGCGGGCCAACCGGTCACGCCCGGGGAGCTCTGCACCTTCGGCGGCTGACGCGCGCTCTGTCCCAGGGACGTCCCCTGGGACACCGCCGTCGTGTGCGGGACGCGCCGCCCGAGGCCCAGGTGGCACGCGAGCTGCTTTCAGCCCGCGCATGCGACGCCACCTCCTGTGCCTCCTCCTCGGATCCCTCGCCGCCGGCTGCCTCGGGCGCCCCCCGGCCGAGGGCGACCTCTGCGACGACACCTGCCGCTGGGCCGGAGACGGCGAGTGCGACGACGGCGGCGAAGGCTCGCTCTATTCGGTCTGCGCGCTCGGCACCGACTGCGGCGACTGCGGCCCTCGCGAGGCGCCGACGCCGCCCTCCAACCCGGGCGAGCCGGGTCCGGGCGTCCCGCCGGGCGAGCCGGGCGAGCCGGTCGACCACGGGATCCCCGCCGACTTCCCGCCCCTGAGCGCGCAGTACCGCGCCCACGGCACCTGGCGCCACGACGGCTCGGGGTTCGAGGACATCCCCAACCAGAGCTTCGCCGCGATCGACGAGATCCCGGTGCGCGAGGGCGTCGCGACCTACGGCGCGCTCTACGACTCCTCGGCCGGCGTCTACCGCGTCGAGCTCGACGACGGGCCGGGCGGGGTCACCATCCGCCTCGAGCTGCGCAGCCTCGACGTCGGGACCTACGCGCTCGGCGGCTTCGACGGGACCATCGAGCGCGAGGAGCGACGCAACGGGACGTACACCTACGCGACGGACGTCGAGGGTGGCTACGGCACGGTCGAGATCGTCGGCCAGTCGGACACGGCGCTCTGGGGCCGCTTCTCCGGCCGCCACTGCTACCGCCCGACCCCCGGCGTGAACTGCTCCAGCGTGTACGACGGCCGCTTCAGCGCGACGCGGCCGTGACCGATCTCAGCCGCGCAGCTCCTCGAGCGCGCCGAGCTCGGCGTAGAGGTGGACGTTCGCGACGATCGCCTTCTTGAAGACGCCGAGGTGCATCGACTCGTTCGGTCCGTGCGCGCCCGTCTCGGGGTCCATCACGCCGTTGAGGATGAGCGGGAGCTCGGCGAACCGGCGTCCGAACATCGCGACGAAGGGGATCGAGCCCCCGACCCCGATCTGCACGAGGCCGCGGCCCCAGGCCTTCTCGTAGGCGCGGTCGGCCGCCGCGAACGCGGGGCCCTTGGGCTCGTAGAGCCACGACTCGCCGCCGCCGTGGCGCGTCAAGCTCACCTTCACACCTCCAGGCGGATCGGCGAGGAGGACGGAGGCGATGGCCGCGTAGAGCTCCTCGCCGGTCTGGCCGGGCGCCACGCGGCACGAGAGCTTGGCCGAGGCGCGGCGGCGCACCGCGTTCTTCTCGCGGCCCGGCGCGGGCAAGGTCGTCGAGAGCACGGTCACCGCGGGCTGGCGCCACACCCACTCGGCCGGCGTGCGGCCGCGCATCGGCAGCGGCGCGACGTCGTCGAGGAGGCGCGCGCCCCGCCGGATCACGTCCTCGTCGAGCGGCACGTCGCGGCTCGCCTCGGCCCAGGCCGCGGGCACCTCGACCCGGCCGACCTTCATCCGGCCGTCCTCGTCGACGAGGCGGGTGATGAGCTGCATCAGCGCGATGCACGGGTCGGGGATCACGTTGCCCCAGAGCCCCGAGTGGACGTCGGCGCGGAGCGACTCGCACGTGAGCTCGACCTCGAGCAGGCCGCGCAGCGACACCGTGAGGCCTGGCACGTCGGGCGAGGGGTTCTCGCAGTCGGTCAGCACCATGACGTCCGACTCGAAGGCGTCGGGGTAGGTGTCCATGAAGCGCTCGAGCACCGGCGAGCCGATCTCCTCCTCGCCCTCGATGAGGAGCTTGATGTTGAGCGGCAGCTCGCCCGCCTCCGCGAGCCACGCCTCGATCGCGGCGAGGTGCGAGACCCAACCGCCCATGTCGTCAGCGGATCCGCGCCCGTAGAGGCGCTCGCCGCGCGTGACCGCCTCGTGGGGGTCGCTGTCCCACTCCTCGCCGGCCACCGGCTGCAGATCGAGGTGCCCGTAGATCAAGAGCGTCGGCTTGTCGGGGCCCGCGGTCATGCGCTCGGCCGCGACGCAGGGGTGGGCGCCGTCGAGCTCGAGGAGCCGCGCGCGCTGCATCCCGAGCGCCTCGAGGTCGCCGCGGATCCGCTCGGCGAGCCGCCGCACGTCGGGGGCGTGGGCGTCGTCGCAGGAGATGGCCGGGATGCGCAGGTAGTCGATGAGCCGCGCGAGGGTCTGGTCGTAGGCGGCCTCTGCGCGCTGCGCGACGAGCTCTGCCTGAGTCATGTGTCGTCTCCCTTGGCGCCGGGATCCCTCCGGCACAGCGTGAACCAGTAGTCGAGCAGCTCGTCCACGTCGACCTCGCGCGACGCGCGGCCGATCGAGACGTGGGACGAGACCCGCCGCATGAAGTCGCGGGTCCGGTGATAGACCAGGCGCTGGAGGCCGGCCGAGCTCTCGCGGATCGGCGGCCAGCCGTCGGGGACCGCGGCGTCCGGCACGACGAAATAGTCGATGACGACCCCGCCGCGCGGCTCCCAGGCCGGGTTCCCCGCGGTCGCGCGGGCGACGAAGTAGCCGGGGTGGATGAACCACGCGTTGCTCGCGTTGTAGCCGAACAGGCGCTCGCGCTCGCCGGCGGGGCGGGCGAAGCGCTTCTCGAAGCGCTGGAAGTAGCCGAGCGTCGCGATCGTGTTGCGGCCCGCGTGGTGCACCGGGGTGAGATCGCCGACCGCGTCGGGGACGAAGTGAGCGAGCTCGATTCGCGGCGCGTCGGCCGCTCGCTCGAAGAGGCTCGCCTGATCTCTCCGCCCCAGCGCGTCCACCTCGGCGGCGCGCGCCGCCGCGGGCTGCGCGTCGAGGTAGTCGGCGATCGCGGCGATCGGAGCGCCCGAGCGGATCATCGAGACGAGCTCGCCCATCCGCCGCTTTCTTGACCGAGGATCGGCCCGCACGCTACCCGGGAAGAACGGAGCCGCGGTGGGCGAGCCGCGATCCGAGGGAGGACGACATGCCTCGAGCCCAGCAGCTCGCGGCGTGCGGGGTGACCTGCGCGCTGCTCATCCTGGCGGCCCACGCGGACGCGCAGCCCCACGGGCCGGTGCGCGTCGCGCTCGGCGAGCTCAGCGGGGCGCGGGCCCCGGAGCTCGGCGAGGCGCTGCGCGACACCCTGCGGCGGACGCGCGACGTGCGGCTCACCGACCGCCCGCGGGCGCAGCTCGTCTTGCGGGGATCGGTCCAGCGGATCGAGCGCCGCGTGGTCGACGGGCAGGTCCAGATCGACTGCGAGGTCTCGGTGATCGTGGCCGACGCGCGCGGCGGCGCGATCCGGGCGATGCTCCGCGGCCGCGCCGGAGCCCGCGGCGGCACCGACGAGGCCGCGCTCTCGGGGAACGCGCTCCGGGCCGCGGTGCGGGGCGCGCTGCGGCCGCTCCGCGCGAGCGGCCACGCGCTCGCCCGCGGCTACTGACCGGCGACCGGGCGGCTCTGGCATCATCGGCGGGTTGCGCTGGTTGCTCCGCCCGGCCCTCGTGGCCTCGATCGTCGCGCTCTCGGTACCCGCTAGCGCCCAGCGCCTCGGGCCGAGCATCGCGGTCGGCGGCGACGTCCTCTACGACGCGCCGCTGGCGTACCAGCTCACGCACCGCGCCGAGGACGTCGGACGCGAGCGCGCCTACGCCGAGGTCTTCCAGGATCTTCGCCCGCTCTTCGAGGGCGTCGACCTCACGGTGGTGAACCTCGAGGTGCCGATCAGCGCGCGCTACCGCGAGCGCTCGCCCGACGAGGACGTGCCGGTGTTCCACGCGCCCCGGGACTTCCTCGCGGCGCTGCGCGCGGCCGGGATCGACGCGGTGACGGTCGCGAACAACCACGCCTACGACCAGGGCCTGCGCGGGCTGCGCGACACGCTCGCCGCGCTCGAGCGCGAGCGGCTCGAGCCGATCGGGGCGGGGGAGGACGCGGACGCGGCCGGGCGCGCGCGGATCCTCGAGGCGCGCGGAGCCCGGATCGCGATCGCGGCCTGGACCGAGGGGAGCAACCACCGCCCGCACCACGCCGAGGGCGCGGGCCCGCGCATCGCGTTCCTCCGCGACGACACGATCCGCGCGTCGATCGGCGCCGCGCGCGCGGAGGCCGACCTGGTGATCGCGATGTTCCACTGGGCGCACGAGGACCTGACCCGCCCGCGGCCCCTCATGCGCGAGGTCGCGCGCGCGGCGGCGGAGGCGGGCGCCGATCTCGTGGTCGGCACGGGGACGCACGTGCCGGGCAGCACCGAGCACATCCGCACCGCCGACGGCCGCGAGGTCCGGGTGCTCTACTCGCTCGGCAACCTCCTCGCCGCGATGGAGGAGCCCGCCGGGACGCTCGCGAGCCGGGAGGTCGGGGTCCGCGATGCGCCCCTCGCGCTCGTACGCACGCGCTGGCGCGGCGAGCGGCTCGAGGTGACGGAGGTCGACGTGCGCCCGTGCTGGATCGCGCGCCCCCTCGGCCGGGCGCCGTGGCTCGAGGCGGGCCAGCTCGCGGTCTCGCGCCCGATGGACCTGACGGCCGAGCTCGCCCGGCTCGAGCGCGCGGGCTGCGGCGAGGTCTGTGCGCGCCGCGCGAGCGCCTACCGGCGACGCATCGCCCTGATGGAGCGCGCGATGGCCGACGTCGCGGCCGCGCCCGCGCCTCTCCGCGCGCCAGCGGCGGCGGGGGCTGGGACGACGGCAGGGACGAGGGCTGGGACGAGGGCTGGGACGAGGGCCGCGGCGAGGCCGGCCCCGACGCGCGCGCGGAGCCCGACCGCGCGGCCTCGCCCGGTGATCGCGGACGACGACCCGCGCCTCGCCCCGTACCTCCGCGGCGTCGACCTCGGCGCGCGCTTCGCGTCCGGCGCGATCGTGGAGTCCTCGGTCGACGAGGCCGCGCTGCGCCGGCTCGCCGCGCTCCTGCGCGAGGATCGGAGCTTGCGCGTCGACGTCGTCGGCTACGCGACCGAGGCCGAGCGCGTCGCGCGCGCGTCCACCGGCGCGATGCGGGCCCGCCGGGTAAAGGGCCTCCTCGCGGTGCTCGGCCCGTCGCGGTCGCGGTTCCAGACCCGAGGCGCGACCGGCCCGGCCGGCGTCCGCGTGCGCGTCCACCGCTGAGCGCGCTAGGCTGCCCCGATGCGCCATGTGCTTTGCGCGGCTCTCGCCCTCCAGGCGCTCGTCGGCTGCAGCCAGGCCGTCCCCTACGAACCGACGGGCTCACGATCCGGGAGCCGCCTCCAGGTCGAGCGCTACGCGACCGCGGCGGACGGCCCGATGACCCACCGGCGCGTCCTCGACACCGAGCTCGGCATGGAGTGCGTGTTCCGGCGCGCGGCCGACGGCGTCGAGCGCTGCCTGCCAGCCACCGTCGACCGCATCCGGTACGCCGACCCCGACTGCGAGGTCCCGATCACCGCCGCGATCTACTCCTGCGAGCCCGATCAGTTCATCTCCGGCTACCCGTCGACCCCGCGGCTCTCCTACGAGCAGGTATGCCCCGAGAGCCCCGGCCTCGAGGCCTACGCGGTCGGCCCCGAGGTGGAGCTCAGCGATCCCGACGGCAACTACTCCCTCTTCGCGATCGTGAACGGCGCCTGCGAGGAGATCTTCCCCGAGCTCGGCCACTGGCGGTCGCTGACGCCGCTGCCCGTCGAGCAGTTCGTGGCCGGTGAGCGGCGCCGGCTGCCGGCCGCGGGCGAGCGCATCGGGCGCGAGTACATCGCGGGCGAGGACGGGTCCGAGTCCCCGGCTGGCCACTACGACAACGAGACCGGCCGGAGCTGCACAGCGTACGGCGCGAACGAGGCGTGGCGCTGTGTCCCCGGCGAGCTGCGCCAGGACTTCGGCGACTGGTCCACGGAGTGCGCCGCTACGCGCCTCGCGTCGACGAGCTGCGACCCGGCGTCGATCACGTTTCTCGATCAGTACGTCTGGCGGAACACCTGCGAGGAGGAGGAGGAGCCGCACTTCTTCGCGCCGGAGCGAACGGTCACGCCGGAGGAGGTGACGGCGGCCTGCCCCGAGTACATCCACGAAGACAACCCGACCGGCACGCGCCTTTACGCCCTCCGCCCGATCGACGCGGAGCTCGCGCGGTTCCCGTCGACGCGAATCGGGACGGGCCGGCTGCGCTGGTTCCCGGAGCGCGGCGAGGACGGCTACTTCGACGCGGAGCTCGGAGAGCCGTGCCGGCCGTTCGAGATCGAGGGCCAGCTCCGGTGCCTCCCCGGCCGGGTCACCCGCGCCGACGTCTTCAGCAGCTCGGACTGCACTCAGCCCGCGATCCAGGACGGGACGCTCTGCGGCGAGTACTTCGTCACGTTCCCCGGCAGGCTCTGCGAAGGGGGGGCCCAGGTGTCCCGCCGGGGCGCGCCGCTCGATCAGGTCTTCCTGCAGTACCCCGTGGATTGCCGAGCGGCCACCTACACGCGCGATCTGTACGCGCTCGAGCGCGTCCCCCCGGAGACCTTCGCGCTCATGGACGTCGTCGTCGACTGAGCCTGCGGCGGCTCGGAACGGCCGGACCCACGAGCTTCGAGCCGATGAGGCGCGCGCCGATGCATGCCGCCAAGTCCATCGCCGCCGCCGGTGTCAGTTCGTCGCCCGCCCCCGCGTATGTCCTCTCGTAGCCTCTGAGGTAGCCTCCTCCCATGCGTCACGAACCTTGCTTACTGCTCCTCGCGGTCGCGCTGACCGGCTGCCCGTCCTCGTTCTCACCGGGGGACGACGCGGTCCGCTCCGGAAGCCGCCTGCGGGTCGAGCGCTACGAGCCGGCGGAGGGGGGCCCGGCGATGTACCGGGACGTGTTCGACACCGAGATTGACGACGTCTGCGCGTTCACGCTCGCCACCGACGGGCGCTGGCGGTGTCTTCCCCAGCGCGGGACGCTCGTGTACTACCGGGACGGCGCGTGCACGCAGCCGATCGTCGAGGTGACTGACTGCCCCCTCGGCCGCTGGAGGACGGGACGCGCGGGACCCCCGGCTGCATGCGACGAGGAAGTTGCGCTCCAGGCGTATGAGGTCGGGGCGATCGTGGAAGTCGCGCAGCCCTACCGGGTCGGCCCCGAGGGCTGCGTGGAAGCCAGCTCCGGCCCCGACGCGGGGTGGGCCGCGCTCACGCCCGTGGGTCCGGAGCGCTTCGTCGCGGCCGAGCGGCGCGTGCTCCCCCAGGACGATGCGCGGATCGGGCGCGTGGTCTTCGCGGCCGAGGATGGATCCGTGTCGCCCGGGGGTTTCTACGACCACATGGAGGACGCACCCTGCGCTCCTCAGGGCCCGGGTGGACCACGCGCCTGCACGACGAGGCGACCGACGAGCGCGGTGCTGACGGGCCCCGATTGTGAAGCGGCCCTCGGACAGACGAGCTGCGAGCCCGAAGGGACGCTGTTCTTCACGCAGCCGGCGCGCTCGGACGGATGCGGCTTCGCGCCGTGGCGCGTCTACGCCGCCGACGGCCCTCCCGTGTCCGTCGACCCCGCGATCGAGATCTGCCCACGCTGGCGAACGCTGGAGGACATCCCGAGCTACCGTCTGCGCGCGATCGACGACGAGCTGGCCCGGTTCTCGGATACCCCCGTCGGCGACGGGCGCCTCCGCCGATACCCCGAGCGGAGGGGCTTCTTCAGCCATCTCGGCGAGGACTCGCCGTACCTGGACACCGAGCTGAGCCTCGGGTGCACGCCGATGCAGGTCGGCAGCGAGACTCGTTGCGTGCCCGTCGATCGAGTGGCGCGGGAGCTCAGCACCGGCACGTTCGTCGATCCCGGTTGCACTCGTGCCGCGCTTCGGGAGCCGTCCGACGAGCCGGTGTGCGGGACGTACGTCGCGGTGCCCTCGACCCCGACCACCTGCGTGGTGAATGAAGTGGAGGTCTACCGTCGCGGCGCCGAGCACCCCGAGGGCTTCGTCCGCGACGACTCCGGCGCCTGCGTTACCGACAGCCCAGGGGTGCCGCTTCGGTACGTCGAGCTCGAGCCCGTCCCCCCCGAGACCTTCGCGCTCATGCGCGTCGTCACCGACTGAGTCCGCCGGCCGGGTCCCCAAGTACGATCAGCTCAGCCGGTCCGCCAGCGACGCGAGGCCCTGCCCCTCGACCAGCCGGTCCGCGATCGACTCGGCCACCGCCGCGATCGTGAGCGACGGATTGACACCGAGCGCGCCGGGGATCGACGCGCCGTCGATCACGAAGAGCCCCGGGTTGGCGAAGACCTCGCCGTTCGGGTCGACCACCCCGTGGTCGCGCGACTCCGCCATCGGGCAGCCACCGAGCGGGTGGCTCGTGCTCACCGTCCCGTCCTTGCGGTAGCCGTCGAGGAAGAGCTCGCCGCCGAGCGCGGCGTAGATCCGGCGCATCGCGTCGACCGCCGCGCTCCAGCGACGCTCGGTCGCGGGGTGGGTGTCCGGCCAGCGCACCACCGGCGTGCGACCGTCGGGCCCGAGCTCGATCCGCCCCTCGGACTCGTCCAGCGCGAGGCAGCCCATCGTCAGCATCCGCCGCGAGAACGTCGTGAGGCGCTGCATGTAGCCCTCGCCCCAGTGCGGCACCGGCTGGCCGTCCGGGTTGATCCGCGGCCCCGTGCTGCCGCGCCCGAGCGCGCCCGGATCCTGAGCCGGGCGGAGCGTCGCGAACTGCTCGAGCGCGAGGTACATCGGCGCGGCGTAGAACGGGATCAGCAGGAACTGGTGCTCCGGCCAGAAGCTCGGACAGAAGCTCGACATCGGCTTGCCCTTGTGGCCCTCCACCGCGAGCTCGAGCTCCGGCCCGACGATCCCCGTGACGCCGTAGTCGCCGTTGCCGCTGAGCTGCGCGCCGACCGCGCTCGAGAGCTCCCTCGCGCCCTCGAAGGCGTCTCGAGAGCGGAGCAGGAGCCCCGTCGACGCCACGCAGCCGGCCGCCACCACGAGGACGCGGCACTCGCGCTCGAACGCGCGCGCGACCCCGCTCCGCCGGTCCACGCCGATCACCGCGTAGCCGTCCCGCGTCGGCTCGACCCGCTCGACCTCGCAGCCGGTCTGGAAGGTGACCCCGGCCGCGAGCGCGCGCGACAGGTAGTTCTTCGTCAGGTCCTGGCGCCCCTCGAAGCGCTGCCCCTGCGCCCACCAGCCCTCGTTCGCGTCGTCCTGATCGGCGAGCTTGAGCGGGGCCGCGGTCGCGCCGATCCGGCGGCAGCCCTCGGCGAAGACGAGGTCGCGCTTGGTCGCGAGCTGCCAGTGCGGCACCTCCGCGTCGGTCCAGCGCATCCGGTTCACGCGGAGCTCGGCCTCGACCCGCGCGTAGACCGGGTCGAGCGCGGCGCGCGAGTAGATCGACGGCCACTGGCGGCGCCCGCCCGCGTCGCGCTCGAACACCATCGACGGCGCGCGCAGGCTCACCCCGAGGTAGAGGTTGCTCCCGCCGCCGACCCCCGTGCCCGCGAGCACGTTCATGCTCGGGACGCCCGGCCGGTACGCGCCGTCCGGGTCGGTGAAGAGCTCGGCGACCCGCGCGAGGTAGTCGGGCTCGAGCGACTGGCGGTTGCGCGTGCCGTCCTCGGTGAGGGGGAGGCCGGCCGAGTCGGGGTCGAAGCGCCCCGTCGGGTCGTCGCCCTTCTCGAGGACTTCGACCGTGTAGCGCCCGCCGAGCGCGTCGCGCACGTGCTCGCCGATCCGCGCGGCCATCACCGCGCCGCCGAAGCCCGAGCCGACGATCACGACGTCCGCGTACATCAGTAGAGGTCCCCGTTCGCGTCGACGATCGCCGAGAGGTCGTCGCCCGGGGTCGGCTCTGGCGCGACGTTGTAGGTGTAGTCGTCGAGCACGCCCATCCGGGCCAGCGCCCCGAGGTCCTCGGTGCTCGCGTCGACGAGCCGCCCGTCGATCGTCCGCGGGTAGCCGCGCACCGCGACGCCCGCCTCGCGGTCCTCGAACGCGGGGAAGCCGAGCGCGCGCAGGCCCGCGTCGCTCCGGATCGCGCCGAGGTAGGCGATGAACCCGACCGCCCGCACGAACGGGAGCCACGGCGCGCGCTCGGGCTGCGCGAACGCCCGCGCGACCACCTGCCGCTGGAGATCGGACGGCAGGTTGGCGAAGCGTGTCAGCGGCCGCTCCGTCGCGGCGAGCGCGTCGAGGTCGGCGTCGATCACCGCGCGGAGCGCGACGTCGAAGCCCTCGGCCACCCCGAGCACCGCGCCCGGCAGCTCCGGCACGAGCCCGAGGCGACGCGCCGCCGGGAGGAAGGTCGCGAGCCGCATCGCCTCGAACGCCTCGACCTCGGCCGCCCCTGGCCGGGTCACCCGGCCGGCCTCGTCGCGCGCGGTTGGGATCAGCACGTCGAGCAGCGCCCGGATGTTCGTCTCGGCCGCGCGGTCCGCGTCCGACGGGCCGATCGTCTCGACGGGGACGGGCGGCAGGTCGTTGCGCTCGCCGGGGACGATCTCGGTCGCGCAGCCGCTCGCCACCCCGAGCCCGAGCGCGCTCAGCGTGCGCAAGACGAGCCGCCGCGAGACCGGGGCTCGTGAAAGGCTCTCGTAAGGCTGGCGTGCTCCGCGTGCAGGCATCGTTCGGTCGCGCGGGCCCGGGATAGCAGGTCGATCCGAGGCGTCCGTTGCAGAGATCGCAAGGTCCTCTTCGGTTCTTGGTGATGGACCCGATCCTCGCCCTTGAGTAGCGATCGCAGGTGAATCGATCCGAGCCGCGACCGCGCCGCCTCGTCGTCCTCGCCGCCCTGACCCTCGGGGTGGCGGGCTGCGCGGCCGCCCCGCCGACGGGGCCGGGGACCGAGGAGGTCGCGTTCCAGTGCGGCGATCCGGCGCCCGGCGAGGGCTACGAGTACGTCGTGATCGGCTCGGGCGCGGGCGGCGGCCCGGTCGCGGCGCGGCTCGCGCGCGCCGGCCACCGGGTGCTCCTCGTCGAGGCGGGCGAGGACGTCGGCGACCGGCTCGAGTACCAGGTCCCCGCGCTCCACGCGTTCTCGACCGAGCACCCGGACCTCGCCTGGCACTACTACGTCGACCACCACGCCGAAACGGGCGTCGACGAGACGGACTCGAAGCACACCCCCGACGGGATCCTCTACCCGCGCGGCAGCGCGCTCGGCGGCTCCACCGCGGTCAACGCGCTCGTGACCGTCCTGCCGTCGCGCTCCGACTGGAACCGCCTCGCCGAGCTCACCGGCGAGCCCGCGTGGCGCGCCGCGGCGATGGATCCCTACGTCGACCGGGTCTTCGAGTGGCTGCCCACCACGATCCCCGATCCGACCCTCGCGATGGACGACCCCGACGTCGTCCAGTTCCTCCTCGCCGCGGCCAACGAGCTCGGCGCGGGCATGCGCGCCCCGAACGGCGTCGAGCCCTTCGTCGAGGTGAGCTCCACCGCCGAGCTGTCGCGCCTCCTCACCCAGGACGTGAACGCCGCGCTCCGCCGCGCCGAGACCACCGGCGTCTACCGCTTCCCCCTCGCCACCACCCCCGACGGCCACCGCTCGGGCACGCGCGAGCTGCTGCTGGAGACGGTGGCGGCCGGCTGCCCGCTCGAGATCCGCACCGGCACCTTCGCGACCCGGATCCTCCTCGACCGCTCCGGCATGGTCCCGCGCGCGGTCGGCGTCGAGCTGGCCCGGGGCCGCGGCCTCTACGGCGCCGCCCTCGACCGACAGAACCCGCCCACCGAGCGCGAGAACGTCGGCGCGAGCCGCGAGGTCATCCTCAGCGCGGGCGCCTTCAACTCGCCGCAGCTCCTCATGCTGAGCGGGATCGGCGAGCCCGAGCACCTGCGCGAGCACGGGGTCGAGGTGGCCGCGGCGAGCCCCGGGGTCGGGCAGAACCTCCAGGACCGCTACGAGGTCGCGGTGGTCAGCGAGCTGCCGCGCGAGCTCAGCCTCACCGCGCCCTGCCTCATCGGCGTCGGCCCGCTCGCGGAGGACCCGTGCCTCGACGAGTGGCGCGCGGGGCGCGGCGTCTACACGACGACCGGCTTCCTCGCGTCGGCGCTGCAGCAGAGCGACGGCGCAGCGCTCGCCGACCTGCAAGTCTTCGCGACACCCGGCGACGCGCGCGGCTACTTCCCCGGCTACGCCGAGGCCGCGGTCCAGCGCCGCGATCGCTTCAGCTGGGTCGTCCTAAAGGCCCACACCCGGAACCGCGACGGCGAGGTCCGCCTGCGGAGCGCCGACCCGTTCGAGCCGCCGTCGATCGCGTTCAACTACTTCGACGAAGCGGACCCCGCCAACGACCCCGACATGCGCGCGCTGATCGAGGCGGTGCGGTTCATCCGCGGGGTCGAGGATCGGGTGCGCGAGCGCGAGCCGAGCCTGAGCGAGGTGTGGCCGGGCGACGACGTCCAGACCGACGCGGAGCTCGCCGCGTGGATCCGCCGCGAGACCTGGGGCCACCACGCGTCCTGCACCGCCCCGATGGGGCGGGACGACGACCCGATGGCCGTCCTCGACCCGCGGATGCGGGTGCGCGGGGTGCGCGGGCTGCGGGTGGTGGACGCGTCGATCTTCCCGGAGATCCCGGGCACGTTCATCGCGTTCCCGATCTACATGGCGTCGGAGCGCGCGGCCGACTTCATCCTCGAGGACCTCGAGACCGGGGAGGCGCCGTGAGGCGCGCCGTCACGATCGTCTTCGCCGCCGCCCTCCCCGTCGCGGTGGCCGCGGGCTGCGCAGACTTCGGGCCGACCTGCAACGACCTCGCGGCGGATCTCGCGTTCTGCGACGTGCGCCCGGTGGAGCTCCGCTGCGACGAGCTGAGCGCGACCGAGCGGAGCGAGCTCGAGGCGGAGATGATCGCGCGCGGCTGCGGCGCGGTCTGGGTCACCGACGCCGAGACGCAGCAGACGCGCGTCGACCCCCGCATGTGCACCGCGTTCGGCTGGGACTGCCCGGAGGCGAGCGGGCCGGACCACGACTTCGCGCCGGAGGCGACGGTGGTGTTCGTCGGCGGGATCGACGGCCGCGCCGAGTTCGACTGGAACCCGCGCGTGATCGCCGAGGTGGAGCGGCGGACTGGCGCTCGCGTGGTGCACGCCCCGTTGCCTCCGTGGAGCCCCGTGCCGACCCGCGCGGCCGCCCTCGCCGACGCGCTCGCGCAGATCGACGGGCCGGTGAACCTGATCTGCTACGCGGTCTCGGGCCTCGACTGCCGCTTCCTCGTCAGCCCGGGCGGGCTCTACGCGACCGAGCCCGCGCGGCAGGCCGAGACCGCGGCCCGGGTCCGCAGCATCACCACCGTGGCCACCGCCCACCGCGGCACCGAGGTCGCGACGGTGGCGCTCCGCGCGCTCGAGGGTGACCGCGGCGACGAGCTCCTCGACGTGCTCCTCGGCGACCAGGCCGGCAGCGGCGCGCGGCTTCCGAGCGAGCCCGTCGTCCGCGAGACCTTGCGCGGGCTCGGCAACGGCTACGCCGAGCTGTTCAACGCCGAGGTCGTCGACGCGGACGGCGTCTACTACCAGTCCTTCGCCGGGGTCAGCTTCATCCTGGGCCAGCCATGGTTCCCGAGCGACGAGACGGTCCGGCGCTTCTGCGGCCAGGCCACCGACCCGCTCGTCCGCTACGACCTCGGGGTCCGCGACTTCATGAGCGAGCCGCTGCTGGTGAGCGCGCCCTTCGCCGGCCGCACCCTCGGCTCGGGCGGGCTCACCGTCGTGAGCCCGAGCGACGGACAGGTCTCGGTCGACAGCGCGCGCTGGGGCGCGTTCCGCGGCTGCCTCCCCGCCGATCACTACGACGTGGTCGGCCAGCTCGAGGACCGCGGTCCCGACCCGATCACCGGCTTCGACGCGGCCGGCTTCTACACGGCCGTGGTCGGCGACCTCGCGGCGAGGGGGCTGTGATGCGTCGCTGCGTCGTGCACGCCCTCCTCGCGCTCGCGGCCACGCTCACCTTGGGCGGCTGCGCCGACCTGCTCGCGTCCCAGCAGCGCTGCGACTACCTCAACGACCGCGTCGCGATGTGCTTCGGCGACGACTTCGGCGACATCGCCTGCGACGGGGTCAGCGACCGCGATCTCGAGACCGTGATCGGCGCCCTCGATCGCTCGGGCTGCGCGTTCGTCCGCGAGGCGGTGCCGCTCGACGGCGACCTCACCGCCGCGACCTGCCGCCTCTTCGGCGAGGGCTGCCTGACCTCGTTCCAGCCGCCGCCCGCGCATCGCCCGAACCCGCTGCCGGTCGTGCTCGTGAACGGCATCGACGTCTCGCCCGCGTTCCGCTACTCGGACCGCATCCTCGACACGATGCGGGTCGAGGGCGGCCACGACGTCCACCTCGCGATCCTGACGCCCTACGAGACGCCGGCGCGCCGCGCGCGGATCCTGTGGGACCGCGTCCAGGAGATCGTCGCGGACACCGGCGCCCCGCGCGTCCACCTGATCTGCCACTCGCTCGGCGGGCTCGACTGCCGCTACCTCGTGAGCCCGGGGGGCCTGCACCACGAGGTCGAGGCGAGCCACACCGACATCGTCTCGCGCGTCGCCTCGATCACCACCTTCTCGACCGCGCACCGCGGCACGCGCGCCGCGGACGTGAGCCTCGGCCTGCTCCCCGATTACGCGCAGATCGAGGGCGTCAACGCGCTCGCGACCTACCTCGGCGACTGGTTCACCGAGCGCGAGCTCGAGGAGGACGTGCACCTGCGCGAGTCGATCGCGGCGTTGAGCCTCGCCCAGGCGAGCGCATTCAACGTCGACGTGCCCGACGCGGACGGCGTCTACTACCAGTCCTTCGCCGGCTTCAGCCGCCCGTTCGGCGCCGCGCCCGACGGCTTCGACGCGCGCGTCGCCGAGGCCTGCGCGGCCGACGGCGAGGACGGGATGCGCTACTTCCACGGCGTCCACGACTACATGGCGACCTCGCTCATCCCGAGCGGCGACATCGTCGGGCGCCCCGAGGTCGAGGACGGCCCCGAGATCCCGAACGACGGCCTCGTCGCGATCGAGAGCGCGCGCTGGGGCCGCTTTCGCGGCTGCGTGCCCGCCGATCACATGGAGCAGCTCGGCCAGCGCGACATCCCCGACGTCAACGTGCGCACCGGGTTCGACGTCGCGCGCTTCTACGCCGAGATCGCGGCCGAGCTCGGGGAGCTGGTCCCGTGAGGCCCCGCCTGATCCGGCCCGTGGTCCTCGCGCTCGCCCTCGTCGGCTGCGTGCCCCTGGGCATCGCGCCGGACATGGGCGAGCCGGCCGACCCCTGCGATGAGGCCGCCCTGCTCTTCGAGTCGTGCGGCGCCTCGCTCGCGTTCCTCTACCCGGAGCGCTGCGCGGGCGCGTCGGCAGTGATCGCCGAGTGCGTGCTCGACCACGGGCGCACCTGCGACGACCTCGCGACCCTCGACGTCGAGGACTGCGTCGTCCAGCAGACCGAGCGTGACGGCTACGACGAGCCCCTCGCCGTCGACTTCGTGACCGTCGTGCCCCCGGTGGAGGAGCCGCCCGAGACGGGGCCCGAGGACACCGACCTCGCCTGCGCCGACGGCGTCGACAACGACGGCGACGGCTACTTCGACTGCGACGACCTCGACTGCCGCGAGGGGGCTGGCGTCACGGTCTGCGGCGAGTCGACCGACGCGCTCTGCGCCGACGACCTGGACAACGACGAGGACGGCCTCGTGGACTGCGCGGATCCGTCCTGCGCGGGCCGCACCGCCCCGTGCCCCGGAGGAACCGATGCCCGATCCTGAGCTCTCCCGTCCGTCCCGCGGCTTCGAGCGCGCCGGCGCGGCCCTGGGCCGCCTGGTGCTCCGGCATCGCGCGGCCACGATCGTCCTCAGCCTCCTGGCCTGCGCCGCGCTCGGCGCGGGCGCGATGCACCTCTCCTTCTCCACCGACTACCGGATCTTCTTCGCGCCCGACGATCCCCAGCTCGCGAGCTTCGCGGCGCTCGAGGACCAGTTCACCCGAACCGACAACGTGGTGTTCGTCATCCGGGCGCGCGAGGGCGACGTCTTCGCGCCCGGCCCCCTCGCGGCCGTCCAGGAGCTCACCGAGGCGGGCTGGGAGCTCCCCTTCGCCGCGCGCGTCGACTCGCTCACGAACTTCCAGCACAGCTACGCGCTCGACGAGGACCTGGTCGTCGAGGAGCTGGTGCACGCGCCGGCCGGCGACCTCGACGCGGCGGAGCTGTCGCGGCTCCGCGAGGTCGCGCGCGCCGAGCCGCTCCTCGTCGGCGGCCTCCTCGCGGACGACCTCGAGGCCGCGGGGGTGAACGTCGTGCTGCGCCTGCCGCGCGAGGACCCGGCGGAGGTCACCGAGGCCGCGGCGGCGGCGCGCGCGCTCGTGGCCCGCGTCTCGGCCGCGCACCCCGAGGTGGAGATCCGCGCGAGCGGGATGGCGCTCATGAACGACGCGTTCATGGAGGCCTCCATTCAGGACATGGTCCGCATCGTCCCGGTCATGTACCTGGTGATGATCCTCGTGCTCGCGGCGCTCCTGCGCAGCGCGAAGGCCACCGCGGTGGTGGTCGCGATGGTCGCCGCGTCCTGCGCGGTGGTGATGGGCGTCGGGGGCTGGCTCGGCTACCCGCTGACCCCGCCGACCGCGGCCGCGCCGACGATCGTCCTGACGCTCGCGATCGCCGACTCGGTCCACATCTTCCTGAGCTGGCAGCAGGCCCAGCGCGACGGCTTGAGCGCGCACGACGGCCTGGTCGAAGCGCTCCGCGTGAACCTGCGCCCCGTGTTCCTCACGAGCCTCACCACGATGATCGGCTTCCTCGCGTTGAACTTCGCCGAGGCGCCCCCCTACTGGCACCTCGCCAACATGACCGCGGCCGGTATCGCGGCCGCGTTCCTCCTCTCGGTCACGCTCCTGCCCGCGATCCTCGGCTCGCTCCACATCCCCGTCCGCGCCCAGGCCACGCGCCGCGCCGCGTGGCTCGACGGGCTCGCGGGCTGGGTCCTGCGCCACCGCGTCGCGCTCCTCGCGGCCGGCGCAGCCAGCCTCGTCGCCTTCGGCGCGCTCGCGGCCCGGCTCGAGACCAACGATCAGTTCGTCGACTACTTCGACGACAGCATCGCGTTCCGCCCGGACAGCGAGTTCCTCATGGAGCACCTGACGGGCATCTACCAGCTCGACTTTCAGCTCGAGAGCGGGGAGGAGGGCGGCGTCAACGACCCTACCTACCTGCGGACGCTCGAACGCTTCACCGCGTACCTCCGCCAGCAGCCCGAGGTGGAGCACGTCTACGGCTACGCCGACATCATCGCCCGCGTGAACCAGAACATGCAGGGCGACCGGCCGGGCACCCGCCGCGTCCCCCGCGACCGCGAGCTCGCGAGCCAGTACCTGCTGCTCTACGAGCTGTCGCTGCCGTACGGCCGCGACCTCAACGACCGCCTCAGCATCGACCGCTCCTCCAGCCGCCTCACCGTGACGGTGAAGGACCTCTCGAGCCAGGAGCTGCGCGCGTTCAACCACCGCGCCGAGGCGTGGCTCCAGCACCACGCGCCCGCGTCGATGCACGCGCGCGCGATCGCGCCGGTCGTGATCTTCAGCGCGCTGAGCGACCGCAACACCGAGGCGATGATGCGGGGCAACGTCGCGTCGCTGCTCCTGATCAGCCTCTGCCTCATCTTCGCGCTCCGCAGCGCGAAGCTCGGCCTCCTGAGCCTGCTGCCGAACATCGTCCCGATCGTCTTCGGCTACGGGCTCTGGGCGCTGCTGTTCGGCGAGATCAACATCGTCGCCTCCGTCGCCGGCGCGATCTGCCTCGGCATCATCGTCGACGACACCATCCACTTCCTCGCCAAGTACCGCATCGCGCGCATGGAGGGCGCGAGCGCAGAGGACGCGGTGCGCCGCGTGATCCGGACGGTCGCGCCGGCCCTGATCGTGACCTCGCTCGTGCTCATCCTCGGCTTCGGAGTGCTCACCGCCTCGGGCTTCCAGATGAACAGCTACCTGGGCCTCCTCACGGTGTTCGTCGTCGCCTCCGCGCTCGTCGCGGATCTGCTCCTGCTCCCCGCGCTCCTCGTGTGGCTCGACGGCCGCCCGCGCTCCGCGCCGGCGCGCCGCGAGCCGCCCCCGCCGGCGTCCCACCCGAGCGGGAGCTTCCCCCTCACCGCGAGCGGCGAGCACCCCATCTGAGCCCGTCTCCACCGAACCGCGCCGGCCCGCGCCGGCCCGCGGCCTGTGCCCGAAAGGAACCGACCATGAAGAAGAAGCTCACCCTCGCCGCGCTCGCCGCGGCCCTGATGGCCCTCGTCGTCGTCCCCGCCCTCGCGGTCGGCCAGCGCGACCCGGGCACCCAGATCGCGCAGGAGCTGGCGCAGCGCAACCGCGGCTACGGCGACATGCGCGCGGAGGTCGAGATGGTCCTCCGCACCGCGGACGGCCGGGACAGCCGCCGCGCGATCCGCCTGACCTCGCTCGAGCGGCCCGCGGCCGACGAGGGCGACCTCTCGATGATCGTCTTCGACAGCCCGCGCGACGTCGCGGGGACCGCGCTCCTCTCGCACGCCGGCGTCGGCGAGGACGACCAGCAGTGGCTCTACCTGCCAGCCGCGCGCCGCACCCGGCGCATCTCGAGCGGCAACATGACCGGCCCGTTCGTCGGCAGCGAGTTCAGCTACGAGGACATCACCGGCGGCGAGGTCGACAAGTACACGTGGCGACTCCTCGGCGAGGCGCCCTGCGGCCAGGCGACCTGCCGCCGGCTCGAGACGCGGCCCCGCTACGAGGGCTCGGGCTACGCGCGCCGCGTCGTCTCGATCGACGCCGAGTACCGCATTCAGCAGATCGAGTTCTTCGATCGCCGCGACCAGCGGATGAAGACGCTGACCTACTCCGACTACCGCCGCCACGGGCGCTTCTGGCGCGCGCACCGCTGGACGATGGTCAACCACCAGAACGGCAAGTCGACCACGCTCGTCTTCCGCAGCCTCGAGCTCGGCACCGGGCTCAACGAGCGCGACTTCACCCGGGCCGCGCTCGAGCGCGCCCGCTGAGCCGACCCGTCCCACGACCCTCGCCGCCCGTCAATCCGTCATGCGAACTACGCATCTCCTCGGACTGCTGCTCGCCGCCCTCGCCTCCGCGGGGTGCGGGGTGACCGCGCAGCTCCGAGGGCACGCCGCGCTCGACGGGCGGCTCTACCTCCAGCCCAACCGCTACGCGCGCCAGGCGGGCGGCTCGGGCCCCAGCGTCATGGCCGAGCCGGAGCTCTCGCTCCAGGACGACAACCGCGAGCACACCGCGACGTTGCGCCCGTTCGGCCGCTTCGATCCGTTCGACCCGTACCGGACCCACTGGGACATCCGCCGCGCCGACTACGAGCTGACCGACGGCGAGTGGGAGCTCGCGCTCGGCCAGGGCCAGTTCAACTGGGGCCGCCTCGAGGGGCTCCGGCTCGTCGACGTGATGAACCAGCGCGACCTCGTCGAGGACGTCGACGGAAGCCAGAAGCTCGGCCAGCCCTACGTGCAGCTCGGCCTGATCACCGGCGACTGGACGCTGCGGGTCTTCTACCTGCCCTACTTCCGCGAGCGCACGTTCCCCGGCGTCCGGGGTCGCCTCCGCTCTCCGCTCGTGGTGGACACGGGCGCGCCGGTCTACGAGTCCGCGCTCGGCGCGTTCCACCCCAACGTGGCCGCGCGGGCCGAGGTCAACGACGGCGACCTCGACCTCGGCCTCGCGGTGTTCAGCGGGACGGCGCGCGAGCCGCGCTTCCTCGCGCAGATCAGCGACCAGGACGTCGTGCCCGGCTACCCGATGATGCAGCAGGCCTCGTTCGACGCCTCGCTCACCGTCGACGCGACCGTGTTCAAGCTCGAGGCGGTCGGGCGGCTCTACGGCGCCGACCTCGCGCCGAGCGCCGCCGTCGCGGGCGGGCTCGAGCACACGCTGTGGGACATCGAGGGGAGCGGCGTCGACCTCACCTTCGCGCTCGAGTACCGCTACGACTACCGGCCGCGGCGCGCGCCCTTCACGTTCTGGAACAACGACGTCTTCGCCGGGGTGCGCCTCGCGTTCAACGACGCGGAGGCGACCGAGATCCGCGCCGGCGCCATCACCGACCTCTTCACCGGCTTCACCTTCGCGACGGTGCGGGCCGAGCGCCGGCTCGACGAGCACTTCAAGCTCTTCCTCGAGGGGCGCTTCTTCCTCGGCGGCGAGGGCCAGCTCGAGAGCGCGTTCCTCAGCGATCAGTATCTGCAGGCGCGGCTCGCGTTCTATCTGTGAGCCGCGCGTGGAGCGCGTCGAGGAGCCAGCGGCCGGCGATCCCCGGCGGGTCCGCGAGGCGGTGCAGGGTGACGAGGGGCACGCGCGGGTGCGCCCGGCCGAGGTCGAGCGCCTCGAGCCGCCCGGCCGCGATCTCGGGTGCGGCGAGGTGGTCGGGGAGCCGGCCCCACCCGTAGCCGTCGACGAGCAGCGCGAGCTTCGACTCGAGGCTCGCGACCCGCCAGGTGCGCGCGCTGTCCACGCCGTGATCGACCCCGGCCGTGCGCCGGCTCCGGTCGCTCACCACGATCTGGATCGCGCGCTCGAGCGGCGCGGGCCCGAGCGGCGGCGCGTGATCGAGCAGCGCGTGGCCCGGCGCGCAGACGGGGACCATCTCGACCTCGGTGAGCGGCTCGGTGACCACGCCGCGCGGCGGCTCCCCGAGATCGACCCCGACCCCGATCTGGCAGACGCCCTCGGCCACGAGCTCCACGACGGCCCCGAGGGCCTCGGTCCGCAGCGACAGGTCGAGCTCGCCGTAGCGCTCGGTCAGCTCGCTGAGGACCTCGAGGAGCACCGGCATCGGGAAGAGCACGTCCACCGCGAGCGAGAGCGTCGGCTCGAGGCCCGAGGCGAGCTGCCGGGCGCGCGCGGTGAGCTGATCGATCCGATCGACCGCCGCGCGCGTCTCGGGCAGGAGCGCGCGGCCCGCGTCAGTGAGCGTCGGCTTGCGCCCGGTGCGGTCGAAGAGCGGCACCTCGAGCAGGCGCTCGAGGTTCGCGATGGAGTAGCTCACGGCCGACTGGACGCGCCGCAGCCGCTTGGCCGCGCGGCTGAAGCTCCCCTCCTCCACGACCGTGAGGAACACGCGGAGCTGGTCGAGGGTGATCGGCGCGTCCGGATCGCTCATGAGCGCTACTCGGCCGCCTCGCCCCCCGCGTCCTCCTCGGGCGCCGCGAGCTCGATCATCGTGCTGCCCTCGTCGCCCTGGTGCGGGTGGCAGGAGAAGCAGCTGAAGCCGCCGCCGGTCGCCTCGTCGAAGTCCTCGCCGCCCACCAGGGTCTGGGTCGTGGGCATCACGTGGTTGAACATGAAGCGGAGCATCGGCCCGTACTGCGCGACCATCGCGCGCTGCTCCGGCGAGCCGGTGGGCGGCAGCGCGGGGAGCGCGTTGCTCGGCATCGCGAAGTCGCCCGACGCCGCGCCCGGCCCGTGGCAGGTCGCGCAGGTCACGCGCGCGTAGCGCTCCTCGTCGAACTCGCGGAACATGACCGACATCCGCGGCAGGACCTCGGCCTGCATCCACGCCGCCTTGTCCTGAGGCGACATCGAGGCCCAGGGCTGCGGGGGAGACGGCACCTCCTCGGGGGCGGCCTCGGCCTGCTCGGCGCCCGCCGTGCCCGCGCCGTCCTCGCTCGCGCCTTCGCTCGTCGCCTCGCCGCCGCCGCACGCGGCCAGGATCGTCGCGGCCAGGGTGATCGCCACGGCCCAGATCGTTCGATGCATGTCTCGTTTCCTCCCCGTATCGCTGCGCCCGCCGGATGCTACGTCACGGCTCGAGGTTCGGATACAGCCGGGCCTCGAACGCGCTCGCGAGGGCCTCCGCGCCCGGGACGCGCGCGACGGCCGCGCGCAGCTCGTCGGCCACCGGGACCGCGTAGCTCGAGGCCCGCGCCTCCACGCTGGGCAGCCACGCGGTGTGGAGCGAGAAGCCCAGCTTGAGGTCGGGGTGCGCGAGCCGGCAGCGCGGGCCGCCCGCGAGGTCGGCCGCGTCGAAGATCCACAGCTCGGTGCGGCTCGGCGTGTACATCGTCCCGACCAGGTAGCCGTCCGTCGGCCCGTCGCCGCGCGGCACGTACTGGAGCGAGCCGGCCATCGTCCCCTCGGGGAGCACGAACCGGTCGGCGATCGTCATCGTCCGCGTGTCGATGCGGTGCACCGCCGAGGGGCGCCCGCCCTCCCCCATCCCGAGGATCGCGTCGAGCGACGTCAGGCGGTGCGGGTACTTCTCGTAGAGCTCGAAGACGAACTCGGTCAGCAGCTCGGGGAAGCACCCCTCGCTGCACCAGTAGATCTGCTCGATGCGCTCGGGCAGCTCGGCCTCGGTGTTGAGGCCCGCCCCGGCGTAGAGCGCGAGCGCCCAGCTCGTCTGCTCGTCGGCGAGGACGTGCGACTCGAGCACCTCGCCCTCCGCCGCGTCGATCACGTAGCGGCCGAAGCGGCCGACGTCCATCGCGCCCACCGCGAGCATCCCGTGCAGCTCCGGCGCGATCGGCGCGCGGTCGTAGGCCGAGACGTCGTAGGGCCGGATCCACTCGGAGAGATCGGTGGCCGGCGAGTGCGCGAGGTGGACCGTGATCCGCCCGCCCGCGTCGTCGTAGTCGGCCACGAAATGGTCCGACTCGAGCGGGAAGGTCACCGCCCGACACGTCACCCGCCGGACTCCGTCCTCCCCGACCTCGGCGTCGGCTCGGAGGGCGGCGCGCGGCACGACGTAGAGCGTCGTCACCGGGAGCTGGGCGCGGGTGACGATCGCGCGCACCGTGCGCTCGACCAGGTCACCGCTCGGGACGGGGTCGTCGTAGCCCGACTGGAGGCCGATCTTGAAGCCCGTCTCGAGCACGACGACGTGGTCACGGGTGACCGCGACCTGATGGATCGACTGGGCGATCGACACCTCGTCCCCGCTCGGCAGGACGAGCCGCCAGCGCTCGAGCGCGCCGGCTCCGTCCCAGCGGATCAGGTCGGTGAAGGTGTCCGGGACGAAGCGCGGGAGGTGCTCGTCGAGGAGCGCCTCGAGCGCACGATCGACCCGCGTCGTGATCCGCGCGAGCCGCGCCTCGAGCCAGTGGTAGGCGCGGTCGATCCCGAGCGCGGTCGCGATCACGTCGAAGGAGCGCGCCATCCACCGCGGCATCGCCTGGAGCAGCGCGACCACCGGGATGGTCTCGAGGATGTTCAGCACCCCTCGGCCGTAGTTGACCGTGAACAGCTCCCGAGTACGCGGATCGTACGCCGGATGCGCGGGGCTCAGGACGACCGGGAACGCCGCGTTGGGCAGCGCCTCGGGCCGCCACTCGGACCGGCGCCCCACCGGGCTCGCGTAGGCGAGCGTCTCCGGGTCGATCTCGATCGGGCGACCGGCGTCGTAGGTCAGCAGCATCCGGGTCGGCGCGCCGGGCGAGGGCATCGGTACGAACGCGGTGTTCGCGAAGTCGCGCGTGCCGAGGAGCCCGACCCGGACGAGGCCGCTCGAGACGAAGCGGAACAGCTCGAGCGAGGGGTCGCCGTGGGTGATCCGATCGGCCATGAGGTCGGGCGTCTGCGGGAAGCAGCTCGTCACGCCGATCCGCGTGGGCGACAGGTCGAAGCGCGACACGAGCCCGTCGCCGACCATCAGCGTGGTCTCGAGCCGGCCGGGGGCGGCGCTCACCGTGTTCGCCGGGGTGACGAGGAAGAGGTGGCCGCGCAGGTCGACCGGGAGCGCGCCATCGACGACGTCGAGCGTCAGGTCGTCGTGCTCGGTGCGAGCGGTGTCGAGCAGCGAAGGGGGAACTCGCGGGGTGAGCACATCGACCTCCGCACCCAGGGTACCTTGCATGTCCGAACGAGCGGGCGATCATGCGCGCGTCGTGATCAAGTACCTCGGCAGCAAGCGCCTCCTCCTCGGCCCGATCGTGGCCGCGGTGAAGGGCTTCGGCGAGGTCGAGCGCGCGGTCGACCTGTTCAGCGGGACCTCCCGCGTCGGGCGGGCGCTCAAGGCGGCCGGGCTCCACGTGACGGCCAACGACCACCTCGCGTTCGCGGCGACGCTGGCCCGCTGCTACGTCGCCGCCGACCGCGCCCGCTGGGCCGGGCCGGCCGAGGCGCTGCTCGCGGAGCTGGCCGAGACCCCGCCGCGCGCGGGCTACTTCACGCAGGCCTTCTGCGAGGACGCGCGCTACCTCCAGCCCGACAACGGCGCCCGGGTCGACGCGATCCGCGACGCGATCGCGGCCCGCGGGCTGCCCCCTGCCCTCGAGGCGATCGCGCTCACCTCGCTCATGGAGGCCGCCGATCGCGTCGACTCCACGACCGGCGTCCAGATGGCCTACCTCAAGGGCTGGGCGCGCCGCTCGTTCAACCCGCTGACCCTCCGCCTGCCCGCGCTGATCGACGGCGAGGGCGAGGCGCTCCAGCTCGAGGCGGAGGAGGCGGCGGAGGTGGACGCGGACGTCGCGTACCTCGACCCGCCGTACAACCAGCACAGCTACCTCGGCAACTACCACGTGTGGGAGACGCTGGTGCGCTGGGACGCGCCCGAGACCTACGGCGTCGCCAACAAGCGCGTCGACTGCAAGACGTACAAGAACCCGTTCAACTCGCGCGTCCGCATCGCCGACGCGCTCGCCCGCGTGGTCGCCCGCGTCAGGGCGCGCCACCTCGTCGTCTCGTTCAGCGACGAGGGGAACCTCACGCGCGCGCAGCTCGAGGAGATGCTCGCCGAGCGCGGGCACGTTCGCGTCCTGAGCACCGACTTCAAGCGCTACGTCGGCGCGCAGATCGGGATCTTCAACCCGAGCGGCGAGAAGGTCGGCAAGGTCAGCCACCTCCGGAACCGCGAGCGCCTGTTCCTCGTGTCGCCCGACCGCGCGGCGGTGGAGCGCGCGGAGGCGGCGGCCCGTGACGCCTTCGCCGCCGCTGCGACGAGGCCGGCGAGTGCGCGCGCCGGCGATCGGGGCTAGTACGGAGCGCCATGAGCCCCCCGCTGCTCCGCGCCGCCCTCACCGCGGCCTTCCTCGCCGGCCTCGCCGGCCTCGCGCCCGCGACCGCCGCCGCGCAGGTGCAGGTGGTCGAGGAGGAGCAGGCCGGCGATCAGATCGTCGAGCGCGGCCAGATCCGCGAGGGCCGCGGGACGCAGCTCGGCCTCTACCTGGCCTCGCCGATCTACGCGACGCCGCTGCGGCGCGACGACGGCCAGGAGCTGCCGGTCCTGTTCCCCGGCGCGGTCGCGGGCGTGCGCGGCGGGTGGGAGCTGCCGGTCGGCCTGGCGCTCGAGCTCTACCTCGAGGGCGGCCTGCACGGCGTCGACAACCCGGGCGTCGACCCGAGGGTCGTGATGCTGCAGCTCGGCGTCGGCGGCAGCGCGCGCTTCCTGTTCTTCAACCCCACCGCCTTCGTGCCCTTCGTCCAGGCGTCGCTCGGCGTCCGCCTGATGGGCTTCGATTGGCCCGACGGCCGCGAGGCGGAGGGCGCCACCCTCGACATCGGCGGCGGGATCGGCGCGCAGATCGAGCTCACCGCGCACCTCGGGCTCGAGCTCGGGATGCTCGTGGGTGCGCTGCTGCCGGGGAACTACTTCGCCGACACTGCGCTCTGGCTGCATCCTTTCGCTGGCGTCACCTTCTACACCGACGAGAACGAGTCGCCGCAGCGCTGACGGATCTCTGACAGGGCCCTGCGATCCAATCGTAAGTGGTGTCGCCCTCGATCCGCGCTACGCCGATTGACCGCTTCCTTTCCGTTCCGGAGCGCCGTCATGGCCAGCCACGAGACCCGCCTCCTCATCCGCCGTCAGCTCCTCGCGCGCCCCGATGAGCGCCGCGCGCCGGTCCCCGTCGACGAGCTCGAGACCCTCGACCTCGCGGCCCACCCCGAGCTCCACCTCGACGAGCTGCCGAGCGAGGTCACCGAGCCCTCGATCCAGATCGGACCCGCGCAGATCGAGCCCGCGCAGATCGAGCCCGCGCAGATCGAGCCCGCGCAGATCGGGCCCGCGACCGAGGTCACCTACATCGAGGCGGGCCCGACCGACCCGATGATGCAGGACCCGCGTGAGGGCGTGCACACCCTCGACGAGCCGCTGCTCATGCCGACCCAGCCCACGGCGCCGCCCCCGCGGCCGACCCAGGCGCCGGCCTCGGAGCCGTCGCCGGAGCCGCGCTCGCTGATGCGCCGCTTCGTCGAGCGGCTGCTGCGGGGCGTCGGCCTCACGCCAGCTCCTCGGTGAGCTCCCCCCGGAGCGAGCGCCCCGCGAGCGTCCGCACGTCGTCCGGGTCGATGTCCTGCGCGAGCAGGAACGCGAGCTTGGCGAGCGCCGCCTCGGCCGTCATGTCCGCGCCCGGGACGACGCCCGCGTCGAGCAGCGCGCGCCCGGTGCTGTAGCTGGGGCGCACGCGGCCGCGGAGGCACTGGGTGACGTTGACGATCACCACGCCGCGGTCGGAGGCGTCGCGGAGCGCGCCGATCAGGTCATCGCCGCGGTCGGGGGCGTTGCCCGCGCCGAAGGTCTCGAGCACCAGGCCCTCGAGCGGCGGCCGCAGGAAGTTCTCGAGGATCGCGCGGGTCATCCCCGGGTAGAGCCGGAGCGCGGCGACGTGGGGGTTGAGCGCGCCGTGGACGCGCAG
>JAUHXR010000452.1 GCA_030426845.1 Polyangia bacterium
GCGTCCCGACCGCGGTCACCTGCGCCCCGACCTCGTGCTGCGAGCCCATCGCCGCGACCCACACGTCGCCCGCGCCCGTCTCGACGCGCAGGTAGGTGTAGCCGGCCGCGTCGACCCGCTCGCGCACGGTGCCCTGGACCGCGCGCACGTTGTCGGGCAGCTCGCCCGCGGCGGCGCCCCCGTGGGGGTCGGCGCCGTGCGGAGTGGCGGCAGCGTGCGGGTCGGCGGCAGCGTGCGGGTCGGCGGCCGCGTGAGGGTCGCCCGCCGCGCCGGGCTGCACCCAGTCGGCGAGGCTCGCGCCCTCGCTCGTGACCGGGGCGCTGGAGACCGGGTCGATGTCTTCCTCGCGATCCTCACCGCAGCCCGCGAGGGCCAGCGCGAGGACGCAGCACGTGACGGTGCGACGCATCGCGAGAGGGTAGCAGCGTCCGGCCGAGATGCCCGGGCCCGCGCTACACCGGGTCGCTGCGGAAGAGGATCACCGTCACGTCGTCGCCGAGCGTCGGGATCGGGAGCACGCCGTAGCCGTACCAGCGGCCGTACTGCTGCACCTCGCCCGTGAAGCCGCCGGGGCTGTCGGCGAGGCCCTGCGCGCGGATCTGCGCGCTGGGGATCAGCTCGCGCAGGTCCGGCGGGAACTCGCCGTGGTAGTGCTGCTCGTCGCCCCTGAGGAACAGCGCCCAGACCAGCTCCCCGCGCGCGACCTGGTCGGAGTTGTCGAGCTGGAGCTGCCGGCTCATCTGCTGGGTGATCCGCCAGAGCGGCAGCCCGGCCGCGATCACGCCGACCACCTCGCCGTCGTGGAGCGCGGGCTCCGCAAACACGATCGTCACCGAGGGCAGCCCGTCCTCCTCGAGGCTCGGGATCTCGCTCAGCGCGTAGCCCCCCTCGCCCGCGAGCGCCTGGCGCACCACCGGCACCGCCTGGCCGAGGTCGAAGCCCCGCATCGGGTCGGGCTCGATGTCCCGCGCGATCACGCGGCCGTCGGTGCCCACCGCCGCGATGAAGCTCACCGGCGTCGTCATGAGCCCGGGGATCGCCTGGGTGCGCCGGGGGTTGCGGAGCTGCATCAGGACCGAGCGGATCTCGCGCTCGCGCCGCGCGGGGTCCTCGACGAGGAAGCCCCGCGAGAAGCGCCCGGCCGCGACCCGGGTGCCGCCCATCGCGCGCTCGATGTCCTGGCGGAGGATCGCCCGCACCGCGCCCATATCCTGCTGATGGATGTCGCGCCGCTCGTTGCGCCCCTGCTCCGTGTTGCAGGCGCTCAGCGCGACGACCGCGAGGGCGAGGGCGGTGATCCGGGCGCGCGACCGGCGGACCAGCATCCTGCGGACCGGCATCCTGCGGACCGGCATCCTGCGGACCGGCATCCTGCGGACCGGCATCGTCGAGGGCAGCATCATCGAGACCATAGCCAACCCGACAGCGCGCGGGCGAGAGGGTTCCCGCCGCGTCGGCTCAGTCCGCCGCTCGCCCCGTCGACTCAGCCCGCCGCTGGGCCCTCGAGCAGATAGGTCGCGAAGGTGCCGAGCCAGTGGGCGCCCTCGTAGTGGGTGGCCGACACCGCGGCCAGGCCGAGCTCCGCGTGGACCTCGCCGAGCGCGGCGATCCCCTCGACGCGCCGGTCACCGTCGGGGAGGGCGCGCGCGATCCGGGAGAGCATCCAGGCGCGGCTGAGGTTGAGGCCGTCGAGGTGCGCGAGGCGGCCGTCGGTCGGATCGGTGACGGTCACCGGGCGCAGGGTGGGGCCGCGACCGAGCTCGGGCAGGGCCCGCTCCAGCCACGCCGCCAGCTCGTCCGCGTCGAGCACCCGGGCCAGCAGATCGGCCGGCCCGAGCGACGGCGAGAGGAAGTCCTCGCCGCTCGGCTCGAGGTGCGGCGCGTAGCCGCGGTCGGCGGCGAAGAACGAGCGCGCCCGCTCCTCGTAGAGCGCCGCGTCGGCGTCCCGACCCACCGCGCGGGCCCAGTCGAGGAGCAGCCCGAGCGCGAAGGCCGTCTGGTTGTGGACTCCCGTGCGGACGGGGTGCGACAGCTTGGGCAGCCAGGCCGCGAGGTGTCCGGCCGCGACGTCCACCAGCGGGGTGAGGCGCGCGCCGTGGGCTGTCGTCCGGTCGTCCGCGAGGAGCTGCGCGTGGAGGGTCGCGAGCCACGCGAGGCCGTAGGGCCGCTCGAAGGCCGGGCGCGTGCGCAGGTAGTCGACCTCGCGCGCGAGGCGGACCTCGGTGAGGCTCACGTCGAGCGCGGCCAGCGCGGCCTCCCAGTGCGCCTCCTGCCGCGCGACCGCCCGCGCGAGCACCCAGTGCGAGTGCACCGCGGAGTGCCAGTCGTAGCAGCCGTAGAACGCGGGGGTCAGCGCGCTCGGTCGGCAGCCGCAGTCGGCCTCGGTGCGCATCATGTGCTGCACCTGGTTGGGGAACTCTCGGTGCACGCAGCCCAGGGCGAGCTCCACGAAGCGCTCGATCATGTTCACTCCTCGTCGACGTACCAGTCTCGATGCTTCGACCAACGGTGGCAGCGCAGGCACGCCGTCTCCAGCCACTGACGGCCGCCGGCGGGGCAGCGCCCGCCGGTGTCGAAGGTGTTCCAGGCGTGGAGGCACGTGCACGACCACAGGCTCTCTGCGCGCGGCAGCCACCCGCAGCGCGGGCAGCGGATGCGGGAGCCTCCGCCGTCCGGAGCCTCGAGGTCGGCGTCGCGATCGAGGTCGCCGCCCGGCTCACCGCTCGGATCGTAGCCGTCGAGGTCACCGCGCCGAAGCACGCCCGGAAGCTACCTCAATGTGTCCCCGCGTGAAGGGTTGGCCCCGCCTGGGATACGATATCGCGGTGCGCAGCAGACTGACCTTCGGACTCGCCACCCTCGCCATCCTCCTCGGGAGCGCCCTCGCGAGCGAGACCGCTCACGCCGACATCGTGTTCAGCCTGAACGGGACCACGCTGCTCGCGACAACCCCCTCCGAGATCGGCCCGGGGACCTACCCGAGCCAGACGCCACGGGCGTACGTCGAACAGCGCGGCTGTCCCGCGGGCGTGCTGGTCGACATCGACGGTCCGCTCAGCACGTTCCTGAACAACCCGCGCGCGACGTGCGACCGCCCGCTGGAGGAGTCGGTCGACAGTCACTGGATCGAACGCGACTCGGTGGAGGCCGGGCGGTTCGAAGACGTCCTGGTGTTCGACGCGCCGATCGTCGGCATCGCGGCCGACGGGGCTTGCACGCTCGTCGGCCTCGACACCTGTCGGAGCATGAGCGACTACCCCGCGCTCGGCAGCGACGGCGTGGAGCTGGACGCGGTCCGCGGCGACGCGCTGCGCTGGTTCCCCTCGCGGCGCGTCCTGTTCTACCGGTTCACGTCGACGGGTCCGGACGACTGGGACGGTTTGCGCGTGTACACGCAGCCAACGACCGCGACGACGACATCCGCGGACGTCGCGCTCGGGTGCAGTGGGAGGGGTGCGGCGAGCCGGTTCACAGCCACCTTTGACCTCGCCAACCAAGGCCCGAGCCGGGCCAGATCGCCGGCCCTCGTGGTGCTCCTGCCGGTGGGCGCCTCGGTGATAAGCGACGGCGGCTGCGAGGTGAACGACCGGGTCCTTTTCTGTGGGGATGCCGACGATCTCGAACCCGCGGGCGCCGACACCCTCGAGGTCACGTTCTCGGTCCCCACCGCGGACCCGTTCACGCTCCGCGCGTTCGCCGGCGCCGACGAGCTCGACCCGGACCTCAGCAACAATCGTTGCGTGCTGATGGGCGGCCCATGGCCGGGGGAGGACGCCGGGGTCGGCCGGCTGGACGGCGGAGGTGTCGGCGACGGCGGCCCGGCCGACTTCGACGCCGGCCCCGGCGGGACGACGACCGACCCCGTACCCCAGTTCCGAGGCGGCGGCGGCTGCACCTGTCGGGTGGGGGCGGGCCGCTCGGGCGGACCGACGGGCCCCGGGATCGCCTTCGCGGTCGCGCTCGCGGGCCTCGCCGTCAGCGGGCGCAGAAGCCGGCGTAGTCGATGTAGCCGGTGATCGTCGGGGCGTCCGAGCAGACCGGGCAGCCGGGGTCCCGTCGCAGCTTCAGGGTGCGGAAGGTCATCTTCAGCGAGTCGTAGGTCAGGAGCCGCCCGACGAGCGGGTCGCCCTGGGCGAGGATGATCTTGATCGCCTCGGTCGCCTGCAGGGTGCCGATGATCCCGGGGAGCACCCCGAGGACGCCCGCCTCCGCGCAGCTCGGCGCGAGATGAGCCGGGGGCGGCTCCGGGTAGAGGCAGCGGTAGCAGGGCCCTCGCCGCGGCCAGAAGGTCGTCACCTGGCCATCGAAGCGGAAGATGCTGCCGTGGACCACCGGCACGTCCTTCCACACCGACGCGTCGTTCACGAGGTAGCGGGTCGGGAAGTTGTCGAGGCCGTCGACGATCACGTCCCAGCCTTGATCGAAGATGCGATCGACGTTGTCAGTCGTGAGGCGCTCCTGGAACGGCACCACCTTCACGTCGGGGTTGAGGTCGCGGAGCCGGTCCGCGGCGCTCTCGACCTTGGGGTCGCCCACCCGCGCGGTCCCGTGCAGGATCTGTCGCTGCAGGTTCGAGGCGTCGACGACGTCGTTGTCGATGACGCCGAGCGTCCCGACGCCCGCCGCGGCCAGGTAGAGCGCGGCCGGCGACCCGAGGCCCCCCGCTCCGAGGAGGAGCACGCGGGCCTGTAGCAGCTTCTCTTGCCCGAGCTCACCCACCTCGGGCAGGAGGAGGTGGCGGGAGTAGCGCTCGAGCTGGGCCGCGGTCAGCTCCGGCGGGCGCTCGACCGGGTACCCGAGGTCCTTCCATTGTCCGAAGCCCGGGTTGACCGACTCGACGTTCGCGTAGCCGAGCTCGGCGAGGCTCTTGGCCGCGAAGGCCGAGCGGATGCCACCCGCGCAGTACACGACGAGCCGGGCCGACCGATCGGGCAGCCGGGTCTCCGCCTGCATCTCGAGGAACCCGCGCGGGATGTGCACCGCGCCGGGGATGTAGCCCTGCCGGACCTCGTCCTTCTCGCGCACGTCGACCAGCGTCATGGGCTCGCCGGCGTCCATCCGGCGCTTGACCTCGTCGAGCCCGATCAGGGCGACGGCGCTCTTCACCTCCTGCAGGAGGTCGGAATAGGTCTTCGGCATACGGCTCCTCCGGGCGCATGACTATGGAAAGCGCGGCCCAAGACGTCAATGCATCCGGGGTATTACGGCCGGTTGTTGGTATTGACGGTCGGGATACGCGTCAACCTGCGGCGCCGCCCGGGGCCGGCGTGTGGTCCACGTTGCGGCCGGTGAGCACGACCACGAACGGGCGTGGCAGGTCCGCGAGGTGGGCCCGCGCCCACGCGAGCGCGACGGCGGCGCTCCCCTCGACGGTCGTCCCCAGCGCGTCCGCGGCGAAGCGCATCGCGTCGGCGATGTCGCGCTCGGGCACCGCCTCCATCCGCTGCAGCTCGCGCCGCGCGATCGCGAAGGTGGTGGCGGACACCCCTCCCTCGAGCCCCTCGGCGAGGGTGGGGCCGCCCGCGAACC
>JAUHXR010000453.1 GCA_030426845.1 Polyangia bacterium
TCCGGCCCGCAGGCGCCGATCGCGGCCTGGAAGCGATCGAAGAACACGTAGACGCCCGGCCGGATCTCGGTGACCCCGCTCAGATCGCGCGCGTGCATCATCGTCGGGGTGCTGCCCACGCTCACTCCGTCGCAGGCGACGCCGACGCCGCGGATCCGCTCGGCCGCGCGGACCGCCGCGGCGCGCTCCTGCTCCGCGACCTCCGCGATCGCCTCGGGCCCGCGGCAGCGGTAGCTGTGCCCCGCGTGGGTGAGCACGCCGGCGAGCGTGGGGCCGGGTGCGCTGTCCACGATCCGTGCGAGCTCGAGGAGCGCCGATCCCTCCGGGTCGAGGCCGCCGCGGCCCGCACCGCAGTCGATCTCGAGCCACACCGCGAAGGGCGCGCGCCGGGCCGCGAGGTAGGTCGCGACCGACGCGTCGTCGGTGATGACGCCGATCGAGACGCCGCGCTCGGCGAGGGCCTCGAGGGCCAGCACCTTCGCGGGCACGAGGCCGACCGCGTAGGTCAGGTCCGTGAACCCGGCGGACGCGAAGTGCTCCGCCTCCGCCAGCGTCGAGACGGTGATCCCGCGGAACGCCGCGTCCCCGAGCGCCAGCTCCGCGACGCGGACGCTCTTGGCCGTCTTCACGTGGGGCCGCAGGCGCACCCCGTGCGTGGCCGCGATCTCGCGCATCCGCGCGCAGTTGCGGGCGAGGCGGGCAGAGTCGATCTGCGCGCGCGGGGTCGTGAGGACCCGGTTCAGCTCGCCCGGCTCCAGTCGAGGATGACCTTGCCGCTCTGGCCCGAGCGCATCACGTCGAAGCCCTCCTGGAACTGGTCGACGTCGAAGCGGTGAGTCAGCACCGGGGTCACGTCGAGCCCGCTCTGGAGCATCGAGATCATCTTGTACCAGGTCTCGAACATCTCCCGGCCGTAGACGCCCTTGAGGATCAGGCCCTTGAAGATGACGTGGTTCCAGTCGATCGAGGTGTCCGACGGCGGGATGCCGAGGATCGCGACGCGGCCGCCGTGGTTCATGTTGGCGAGCATGTCGGCGAAGGCCTTGCCGTTGCCGCTCATCTCGAGGCCGACGTCGAACCCCTCGGTCATCCCGAGGTCCCTCATCACGTCGGGGATCTTCTCGGTGCGCACGTCGACCGCGCGGTCCGCGCCCATCTTGCGCGCGAGCTCGAGCCGGTAGGGGTTCACGTCGGTGATCGCGACGTAGCGCGCGCCCACGTGCCGGCAGACCGCGACCGCCATGCACCCGATCGGCCCGGCGCCGGTGATGAGCACGTCCTCGCCCACCAGGTCGAAGCTGAGCGCGGTGTGGACCGCGTTGCCGAGCGGGTCGAGGAACGAGGCGACGTCGTCCGAGATGTTGTCCGGGATCTTGAACGCGTTGCTCGCGGGGATCGCGAGGAACTGCGCGAAGGCGCCCGTGCGGTTCACCCCGACGCCCACCGTGTTGCGGCAGAGGTGGCGCTTGCCCGCGCGGCAGTTGCGGCAGTGGCCGCAGGTGATGTGGCCCTCGCCGCTCACCCGGTCGCCGACCGCGAAGCCGCTCACGTGGCTGCCGACCTCCGCGATGCGCCCGACGAACTCGTGGCCCACCGTCATGGGCACCGGGATGGTCTTCTGCGACCACTCGTCCCAGTTGTAGATGTGGATGTCCGTCCCGCAGATCGCGGTCTTGACGATCTCGACGAGGACGTCGTTCGGGCCGATCTCGGGGACCGGCTGATCCTGCATCCAGATGCCCTCTTCGGGCTTCGCCTTCACGAGCGCCTTCACTGGATGACCCCCATCTCGCGGCCGACCTCGGCGAAGGCGGCGACCGCGCGGTCGATGTGCGCTCGCGTGTGGGCCGCGCTCATCTGCGTGCGGATCCGCGCCTGGCCCTTCGGCACGACCGGGTAGCTGAAGCCGATCACGTAGATTCCGCGCTTCAGCATGCGGTCGGCCATGTCGGTCGCGACGCGCGCGTCGCCGAGCATGATCGGGATGATCGGGTGCTCGCCGGGCAAGAGATCGAAGCCGAGCTCGCTCATCTGCGCGCGGAAGTAGCGGCCGTTCTCGTGCAGCCGATCGCGGAGGCTCGAGTCGGACTCGAGCATCTCGAGGACCTTCACGCTGGTGGCCGCGATCACCGGCGCCAGCGTGTTGCTGAACAGGTACGGCCGGCTCCGCTGCCGGAGCATCTCCACGAGGTTCATGCGGCCCGCGGTGTAGCCGCCGGACGCGCCGCCGAGCGCCTTGCCGAGGGTGCCCGTGATCACGTCGACGCGCCCCATCACGCCGCAGTGCTCGTGGGTCCCGCGGCCGCGCGCGCCCATGAAGCCGACCGCGTGCGAGTCGTCGACCATCGTGAGCGCGCCGAACTCGTCCGCGAGGTCGCAGACGGCCGAGAGGTTCGCGAGGTAGCCGTCCATCGAGAAGACGCCGTCGGTCGCGATCATCACCCGCTTGCAGCCGGCCTCGCGGGCCGCCACGAGCTGCGCGCGCAGATCGTCCATGTCGTTGTTCGCGTAGCGGAAGCGCTTGGCCTTGCAGAGCCGGACGCCGTCGATGATCGACGCGTGGTTGAGCTGGTCGCTGATGATCGCGTCGTCCGGCCCGAGCAGCGCCTCGAAGAGGCCGCCGTTGGCGTCGAAGCAGCTCGAGTAGAGGATCGTGTTCTCGGTCCCGAGGAAGCCGCTGATCTTGCACTCGAGCTCGCGGTGGATGTCCTGGGTGCCGCAGATGAAGCGCACCGAGCTCATCCCGAACCCGTAGCGGGTGAGCGCCGCCTGGGCCGCCTCGACGAGCGCGGGGTGGTTCGAGAGCCCGAGGTAGTTGTTGGCGCAGAAGTTGAGCACCTTCTCGCCGGTCGAGACCTCGATCTCGGCCGCCTGCTGCGAGGTGATCACGCGCTCGGCCTTGTACAGGCCCTCTTCCTTCAGGCGCGCGAGCTCCTGGCCGAGCTCATCGAGGAACGCTTGGTCCGCCACGGCTGCCTCCGGGGTTGGGGGAGGGGGGATGGTAGGAGGCCGGGCGGGGCGGGGCCACTGCCATTCGAGGGGCGGATTCGAGGGGCCGGATCGGCCGGCCGGACGCGCGGGGCCCGGACGCGGGGCCGGATACGCGGCGCGGGCGGTGAGGCTCCCTCGCCGGCGCTCGGGCGTAGAGGCGGACGGACCGAGCCTGGAGACCCAGACCTGGCCGGCAGACGCCGTCGGGCAGCGTTCGAGAGCCAGAGCCGGCGTCTCATTGAGAACGAGTCGCAAGAGGAAACCAACTCTGACCAGCCGGCCGGTTTAATTCCGTTTCTGGAGCCAGAGTTGGTTTCTAGTTGACAAGGATTTGCAACAAGGAACCAACTTTGACCAGCCGGCCGGTTTGTTCTCGCGTTTCGAGCCAGAGTTGGCGCTCGGGAGCTGTCGGACGGGGATCTCGCGTCGGACGTGGACGACGGGGGCTCGGCGCCGGCGGTCTCTCGCGCGTGGTACGGTCCTCGGGCCTTGCGAGAGGAGCGGTCCAGCGACTCGGACGGGGGCTCCGCTCCCCGTTCGGCGGGCGAGGACGCCTCGTTCCTGCAGAAGCGCGTCGCGCTGCTCGCCCTCGTGCTGTTCCTCATCCAGCTCGCCGGGCTGACGATGTCGGTGGTCGAGGCGGGGCTCGAGGGCAGCCCGCCGCTCTGGTACGCGCTCTCGGTCGCCGAGACGCTGCTGTGGCTCGGGGTCTGGCTGAGCTGTCGAGGCGCTCTCCGGTCCGAGCGCTTCTGCCGCGCCGCCGAGGCCTTCGCGCTGCTCGCGACCGGGGTGCTCCTCGCGGCGATGTGCCGGATGCTCGGCGCCACCAGCCTCGTGGCGGGCCTCGACGTGCTCGCGTGGGGCGCCGAGCCGGCCGGGCACTACCTCGGCCTCACCCGCGTGCACTGGGCGGTCGCGCACGTCTACGGGATCGCGCTCTACTGCGTGCTCCGGGCCGCGCTCGTCCCGAGCAGCCCGCGCCGCACGCTGATCCTGACGTTGGCCGTCGGGCTCCCGATGGCGGTCACCGTGGGGCTCCCGCGGCTGCCCTGGGATCCTCCGACCTTCGCCCGCGCGTCCATCCCGGACGACTACGTGACCATCGGCGTCGTCAACCTCGCGATGCAGTGGGCCTTCGCGGTGGCCGTCTGCACGGTCCTCTCGTGGATCATCTTCGGGCTCCGCCGCGAGCTGCAGCAGGCGCGCCGATTCGGGCAATACACCTTGCTGAGCAAGATCGGCGAAGGCGGGATGGGGGCCGTCTACCGCGCGCGTCACGCGCTCATGCGGCGTCCCACCGCGATCAAGCTGCTGCCGACGGACGAGACGAGCCGGGACGCGGTCGCGCGGTTCGAGCGCGAGGTGCACGAGACCGCGCGCCTCACGCACCCGAACACCATCACGATCTTCGACTACGGCCGGACGCCCGACGGCACGTTCTACTACGTGATGGAGCTGCTCGAGGGCGCGACGGCGCAGGCGGTGGTGGACGCGACGGGGCCGATGCCCGCGGCGCGGGTCGTCCACATCCTGCGCGGCGTGTGCGGCTCGCTCGAGGAGGCCCACGGGCTCGGGCTGATGCACCGCGACATCAAGCCTTCGAACATCGTGCTCGCGGCCCAGGGCGGGCGCTTCGACGTGCCCAAGCTGCTCGACTTCGGGCTCGTGAAGAACGTGAGCGACGCGGAGGACGTCGGCGTCACGATGCCGGGGAAGCTCGCGGGGACCCCGCTCTACATGGCCCCGGAGATGATCCTCGACCCCGACGGCGTCGACGCGCGCGCCGACCTCTACGCGCTCGGGGCGGTCGGCTACTTCCTCCTCACCGGGAGCCACGTCTTCGGGGGGACCACCGCGGTCGAGGTGTGCAGCCACCACCTCCACACGCCCCCCGAGTCGCCGTCGGCGCGGCTCGGCGCTCCGGTCCCCGGGGCGCTCGAGGCGCTCGTCCTCGCGTGCCTCCAGAAGGACCCCGCCGACCGGCCCGCGACCGCGACCCGGGTCCTCGAGGCGCTCGAGGCGTGCGCGATCGAGCCACCGTGGTCTTCGCGGGACGCGGCGGAGTGGTGGGAGGAGTACGGACCGGCGGTCGAGGCCGAGCCGGAGGTCGAGCCGTCGGGGAGCGAGAAGACGGTCGCGGTCGCCCCGCGGTGACGGGTCGACGCCAGACGCGACGCCCATCACGCGTGGTGGGGGCGCCGCCGCGGCGCCGATGCCCATCACGCTGCCTGCGCGGAACTCCCTCGGATGCCGTACGCAGCAACAGTTCCCGTCGAAGAGCTGCCCCGGCGCGTCGTAGCGGTGCTCGGCGAGCAAGACGTTGAGCGCGCAGCTCGTGTCTTGGTTCGCCTGGCGGATGAACTCGGGGAGGTTGTCGCGGGTGGGGGTGAAGGAGCCGTGGGTGTGGTTGATGACGTCGATGGAGTGGTGGATCTCGACGTCGTAGATGTGCTGCGCGTAAGCGAGGGCGTAGAGCCGGATCTGGGTGACCTCCGGATGCCACGGCGCGAGGAAG
>JAUHXR010000454.1 GCA_030426845.1 Polyangia bacterium
CCAGCTCCTCGCGCGCCAGCCCCGGCGAGTCGCCGAACAGGCAGCTGCGCCGCGCAGGCGCGGGCTCCCGGCCGTGAGGCGCGCGGGGAGGATCTCCAACGGGCTGCTAAGGTCCCGGCAGCCATGCAGCCCGGCTTCGACCGCGTCGTCCTCGAGCTCGTGCAGGTCGCCCGCCGCGCCGGATTGCGCGTCAGCCCGGCCGAGTCGCTCGACGCCGTCCGCGCCGGCGCGCTGGTCGGCCTCGCCGACCGCGCCCGCTTCAAAGCCGCCCTCGCCGCCACCCTCGTCAAGCGCCCGGAGGACGCCGCGCGCTTCGACCGCGTCTTCGAGAGCTTCTTCCGCCCCGACGCCGGCGGCCGCCGCGGCGCCGCCGATCGGTTGCGGGCCGAGGGCGTCTCCGAGGAGCGCGTCGAGGCCCTCCGCCAGCGCATCGAGGCGGCCCAGGTCGCCGGCGGCGGCGGCGCGCTGAGCGCCCTCATGGAGGGCGGGGCCGAGCTCGACGAGCGCATCGCGGCCGCCATGCAGCGCGCCCAGGTCGGACGGATGGTGAGCCCCATGCAGGTCGGCCTCTACGGCCTGCGCACCCTCGACGAGCTCGGCGCCCCCGCCATGCAGCGCGCGCTCGACGACCTGCGCGAGGAGCTCGAGGCGGACGGGGAGGGCGAGCTCGCCGACCGCCTCGCCGTCCAGCTCGAGACCCTGCGTCGCCGCGTCCGCGCCCAGGTCCGCGAGGCGTTCGAGCGCAACAACCCCGCGCTCCGCGAGACGAGCCGCGCCGCCCGCCTCGAGCGCCAGGCCCTCGCCGCGCTCGGCCCGAACGAGGTCGAGGATGTCCAGCGCGAGGTCCGCCGCCTCGGCCGGCTCCTCCGCGATCGCCTCGAGCGCGCCCGCCGCCGGAGCCGCGTCGGGGTGCTCGACGCGCGCCGCACCCTCCGCCTCGCGCGCCGCACCGCCGGCGTCCCGATGACCGCGGTGATGCGCCGCCGCCGCCGCGACCGCCCCAAGCTCGCCGTCCTCTGCGACGTGAGCGACAGCGTCCGCGCCGCCTCGCGCTTCCTCCTCGTCCTCGTCTACGCCATGCAGGAGGCCTTCGCGCGGACCCGCAGCTTCGTTTTCGTGCGCGACCTCGGTGAGGTCACCGCGCTCTTCGACGCGCGCCCCGCCGAGGAGGCCATCGCGCTCGCCTTCGCGGGCGACGCGGTGAACGTCGGCGCGAGCAGCGACTACGGCCGCAGCCTCGGCCAGCTCGTCGAGCGTCACCTCGACAGCATCGATCGTCGCACCACCGTCGTGATCCTCGGCGACGGCCGCACCAACTACCTCGACCCGAACCTCGAAGCGCTCCGCCTCGTGAAGCGCCGCGCCGCGCGCGTCGTCTGGCTCAACCCCGAGCCGCGCTCGAGCTGGGGCTTCGGCGACAGCGAGATGGCGCGCTACCTCACCCACGTCGACCTCAGCGCGAGCGTCCGCTCTCTCGAGGAGCTCCGCGCCGCGGTGACCCGCCTGGCGGCCAAGGTCGGCGCGCGGGGCTGACCTGGCGAGACACCGCCCGTCTGGCCGGCTATCCTGATGGGCGTGAAGAGGATCCTCCTGGTCCTGAGCCTGGCTGCGGCGGCGAGCGCCTGCGGCGGAGGTGACACCGAGGCGGAGGCCACCTGGGAGACGCACACCACGGCGGCCGACGACACCAGCGGAGGTGAAGAGGACGAGTAGCCGGGCAGGCGGAGCCTGCTAAGAGCCGGACCTTCCCATGGCCGTAGACCGACTCCAGAAGATCCTCGCCCACGCTGGCGTCGCCTCGCGGCGCGCGGCCGAAACGTACATCCGCGAGGGCCGCGTCCGCGTGAACGGCCGCGTGGTGACCGAGCTCGGCACCCGCGCCGACGCGCACCGCGACAAGATCGAGGTCGACGGCCGGCGCATCGTCCAGGAGAAGCCGGCCTACTACCTCGTGCACAAGCCGCGCGAGGTCGTCACCACCCTCAGCGACCCCGAGGGCCGCCAGACGCTCGGCGAGCTGCTCGACCGCGTGCCCGAGCGCGTCTACCCGGTCGGCCGCCTCGACTACCACACCAGCGGCATCCTGCTGGTGACCAACGACGGCGACATGACCGACGCGCTCCTGCATCCCAAGCGCAAGGTCCCAAAGGTCTACGTCGCGAAGCTCAAGGGCCACATCGGGGTCCCCGAGCTGGACCGCCTGAGGAACGGGGTCGAGCTGGACGACGGCTACACGACCAAGCCCGCCGAGGTGTTCGTCATCCGCGAGGAGCCGAAGAACACCTGGGTCCAGATCACCCTCACCGAGGGCAAGAACCGCCAGATCCACCGCATGGCGGAGGCGATCGGCCACCCCGTCCAGCGCCTCACCCGCCAGTCCTTCGCCGGCCTCACCCTCGAGGGCCTGCGCCCCGGCCAGTGGCGGCCGCTCCAGACGAAGGAGCTCGCCAAGCTCAAGAAGCAGTACCTCAACCCGGCCCGCAAGGAGCGCCTCGAGGCCGATCTCGAGGAGGCCGAACAAGCCGCCGCTCCGGTGCGTTCGCCCGGCATGCGCCCGACCCCGAAGCGCAAGACCCCCGCCCGCCGCGGCCCCAAGCCGGCAGCCGCGAGCGGCGGACGCTCGAGCGGCGGACGCTCGAGCGGCAGGCCCGATAGCAAGCCGAGTAGCAAGCCCAGCGGCGGCCGGTCCAGCGACGCCAAGCCCACCAGCGGCAGGCCCAGCAGCGGCAGGCCCGGCAGCGGCAAGCCCGGCAGTGGCAAGTCCGGCAGCGGCAAGCCCAACAGTGGCAAGCCCAACAGTGGCAAGCCCGGCAGTCGATCCAGCGGCAAGCCCGGCGGCGCCTCGTCCACGAGGGGCAAGCCCGCCGGCCGGTCGAGCGGCGCGCCCGCCGGCGCCAAGCCGGGCGGCCGCCCGGGAGCCAAGCCCAAGCCCGCCGGCGCCTCGCCGGCCCGCTCGAAGCCCCAGAGCGGCGGCGCGTCGAACACGCGCAAGCCTCGTGGCGGCGCCTCGGGCGGCCCTCGCGGACCCAAGAAAACCACACGCCGAGGAGGAACACGATGAGTGACGCGAGCAGCCCGAGCCTCGAAGCGAGCCTCGACGACCTCAAGTCCATCTACCGAATCCTCGTGAGCCAGTACAAAGCCCACCCGGAGCTCCTCCAGAACGGCTTCTTCCAGAGCCTGCGCGCCATGCTCGAGAACCAGGCCGAGGCCGAGGGGGTCGACGTCGACGACGACCACGAGTGGAACGCCTGGCTGATGGACACCCCCGGCCTCGAGCCGGCCCCGAACCCGCGCAACCTCCTGAACTGAGCTCCGCCGCGCCAGGTTCCACTTCACAAGTGAAGCAATATGCTTCATAGGTGAAGGACCGTGGCGCACCGCTTCTTCTACCTCCTGAACCTCGCGCGGCATCGGGTGCACAAGCACACCGAGCGCGTGGCCCAGGCGGAGCTCGGCGTCTCGGCCGCCCAGCTCGGGGCGGTGCTCGTGATCGCGCGCGAGCCCGGGCTCAGCCAGCGCGAGCTCGCGGCGACGCTCGGATACAACGAGTCGGCGATCACCGCGCTGCTGCGGCGGATGGCCGAGGCGGAGCTGGTGGAGCGCGTCCCGTCGCCCGACGACAAGCGGGTCCTGCAGATCCAGCTCTCGGCGCGCGGCCGGGACGTGCTCACGCGCGCCAAGCCGCTGCTGCGCAAGCTCAACGCGAGGCTCCAGCGCGGCTTCGACGAGGCCGAGCTGGACGCGGCCGCGCGTTTCCTCGAGGTCGCCATCGAGCGGTTCGGTCCGGAGGAGTCGTGACACGCGAATGGAAGCCCACCGCCTGCATCCTCTGCAGCGAGAATTGCGGCATCGAGGTCCGGACCGAGGGCCGGCGCATCTCCGCCGTGCGCGGTGACGCGCAGAACCCCGACTCGCAGGGCTACCTCTGTCAGAAGGCGGCGCGGCTCGACTACTACCAGAGCCACGCCGATCGGCTCGACAGCCCGCTGCGGCGCCGGCGCGACGGGACCTTCGAGCGCGTCGAGTGGCGCGTCGCGATCCGCGAGATCGCCGATCGCCTCTCCGCCATCCGCGACCTCCACGGCGGCCACGCCATCGCCTACTACGGCGGCGGCGGCCAGGGGAACCACCTCGGCGGCGTCTACGGCAGCGCGCTCCGCGCCGCGCTCGGCACGCCCTACCTCTACACCGCCCTCGCCCAGGAGAAGACGGGCGACTTCTGGGTCAACGGCGAGCTGTTCGGGCGCCAGACCTGCCACGTGACGAGCGGCGTCGAGGACGCCGACTACGTCGTGTTCCTCGGCACCAACCCGTGGCAGTCGCACGGCTTCCCCCGGGCCCGCAAGCAGCTCAAGGCCATCGCCGCCGACCCGTCGCGGACCATGGTGGTGATCGATCCCCGGCGCACCGAGACCGCCGCGCTCGCCGATCTACACCTCCAGCCGCGACCCGGGACGGACGCCTTCCTGCTCGCGTCGATCCTCGGCGCGCTCGCGCAGGAGGACCTCGTCGACCACGCGTTCCTCCGCAAGCGCACCCGCGGCGCCGACGCGGTGCTCGACGTGCTGCGTGCGATCCCCGTCGACGACCACGCGGCCCGGGCCGGCGTGGCGGCCGAGGACGCGCGCGCGGTGGCGAGGGGCCTCGCGCGGGCGAAGGCGGCCACGGTGCGCGCCGACCTCGGCATCCAGCAGAGCTACCACAGCACGCTCAACTCCTACCTCGAGAAGCTGCTGTTCCTGCTCCCCGGCCACTTCGGTCGGCGCGGGACGAACAACCTGCACACCTACTTGCTCCCGCTCGTCGGGCACTCGCCGAGCCCCGACGAGGACGCTCGCGTCGCGTTGACCGAGGTCACGAAGATGCGCCCGATCGGCAAGCTCTACCCGCCGAACGTGCTGCCCCAGGAGATCGACACCGATCACCCGCGCCGGCTCCGCGCGCTGATCGTCGACAGCGCCAACCCGCTCGTCTCGGCCGCGGACACGCAGGCCTACGAGCGCGCGATGGATCGGCTCGAGCTGTCCGTCACGATCGACGTCGCGCTCACCGAGACCGCGTCCCGGAGCGACTGGGTCCTGCCGGCCGCGAGCCAGTTCGAGAAGGGCGAGGCGACCCTCTTCACGCTGGGCTTCCCCGAGAACGCCTTCCACTTTCGGCGCCCGCTCTTCTCGCCCGCGCCGGGCACGCTCCCCGAGCCCGAGATCTACCGGCACCTCCTCGTCGCGATGGGCGAGCTGCCGCCGCGCCTCGACGCCCTCTGTCGCGCGGCCGCGCTTCACCGCCGCGCCCCGAAGACCCGCGCCCTCCCGCTCGCGCTCGCGGCCGCGTTCAAGCTCCGGCCGCGCTGGGCGAAGCTCGCCCCCATGATCCTCTACGCGACCCTCGGCGAGGCGTTGCCCGAGGGGACGAAGGCGGCCGCGGTGCTCTGGGGCGCGGCGCAGCACTACGCGCAGAAGCACGCCGACGCGGTGCGGCGCGCGGGCATCGAGGA
>JAUHXR010000071.1 GCA_030426845.1 Polyangia bacterium
GCGTCGACGTCCTCGACGAGGAGATAGACGAGCCAGTGGTTGGGCGCCGCGGCCATCGGCTTCTTGCGGATCGTCGCGCGCATCGCGTCGCCCTGCTTGAGCACGACCGTGTCCGGCCCCATCGGCTCGGCCTGGTAGCCGACGAGCGCCTCGTAGAAGGCCGACGCCTTGGCGACGTCGTCGGTCATCAGCTCGTGCCAGCAGACGCCGTGGAGCGCGGGCTCGGCCGGGGCCTCGCCGCTCGGGTCCGCGCTCGTCATCAGGGCGAAGGCCCCGCCAGTCGGCTCCTGCGCGAACACCATCCGGCCGACGCCTGGAACGTCGAAGGGCTCGCCGAGGAGCGTGCCGCCGAGGGACTTCGCCTTGGCCGCGCTCGCGTCGACGTCGTCGACCTCCAGGTAGCTGACCCAGTGCTGCGGCACCCCGTCGGGGCCGTCCGCGATGCCAGCGAGCATGCGCTCGCCGCGCTTCATGACGAGGTAGGTACCCTGCTCGCCCATGTCCATCTCCTGGGCCACCCAGCCGAACAGCCCCCGGTAGAACTCGCTCGCCTGCCCGGGGTCGGCCGCCACCAGCTCGTCCCACACGAATCGCCCTGCGTTGGTCATCGTCGTCTCCTTCACGTGTCGCGGCGCCCCTCGCGCCGTCACCCCCCGGTCGAACGAGGCCCGGCGCGATCGACAGGTCGCCGAAAAATAAACCGACGGAACGACGACGCCCGACGCGGGGTCCGCGCCGGGCGTCCTCGAGAGGGCTCGCAGGTCAGCTCAGAAGACGTAGGCGATACGGGTCTGGAGCGTCCACAGGAGCGACTGGCTCAGGCGCGGCCCGAGGGCGGGGCCCGCGTTCATGATCCCGAACTCGTTGGACCAGCGCATCTCGTCGTTCGGGCCCCAGCTCACCTTGAGGGCGAGGTCCGCCTCCCAGCCGAGGAGGCAGTCCGCCGAGAGCCCGCAGCCGCTGCTCTCCGGGCTGTCGCGGTTGTCCGGCAGCGCCACGTTGTCGAGGTGGTCGGCGAACGCGAGCAGGAACTGGCCGACGATCTCGAGGCCGGGAAGCGGCCGGTAGCGGATGTTCGGCAGGAAGTAGATCGAGTTCCACACCCCGCCCTGCGACCACACGGCGTCGAAGGTCTCCGTGTAGGCGTTGGCGGTGCGGGCCGCGAGGACCCGCGGGTAGAGCAGCAGGCCGACGTGGTACGCGGGGTTGTTCGGCCTCTGGCTCAGCACGTCGTAGCTGCCGACCGCGGTGATCGCGCCCTCCTGGCCGGTCGAGAAGCCCGCCTCGAGGTACGCGGCCCAGGTCGCGTACTGGAGCCACGCGTTGTCGGGTGACTCGACGCCGAGCCGCATCGCGCCGCCCCAGACGTTGGCCCCCAGCTCACGGCCGGTGCGGCCCGTGGACGGGTCGATCGAGCCCGCGAGGGCGAGGCCGCTGGTCACGCCCTGGATGGTGTAGAGCTCGCCCTCGGAGTAGAGGCCGACGTTGCGGCGCCCGAACGCCGACCACCGCAGGCGGTAGAAGACGTCGCCGATGTAGATGCTGCTCGCGGTCGAGTCCTGGCCGCGATGCACGAGGACGGTGCCGACGCTGAGCTCGTCGCGTGAGTTCACGTCACTGTTGAATTCGTCGTCGCGCCAGGCGAGCGCGATGATCGTCTGCCAGACGTCGTCCTCGCTCCCGGTGACCCACGCGAACGGCGCGCTGCGGCGCGCCACGGGGTCGGCGGCCACCCCGAGGGAGTCCTCCACCAACCAGTCGTAGCCGATCGCGAAGACCAGCGGGGTCGGCCGCGAGTCTCCGCGGGTGAGCGCGTTGAAGATCGTGATCGGTCGGGTCGCGAAGAGCACGCGATCGAAGGTGGTGCCGTCCAGCGCGTCGCCGAAGTCGTTGGCGAACCCGTTGCCGCTGTTGAAGAGCAGACCCATGCCGCCCTGCGAGGCCTGCCGACCGATGCGGATCTGACCGATCGGGATCAGGAACTGGAGCCACAGCCGCCGGAGGCGGAAGGTCTGGCTCAGGTCCCCGTCGAGGAGGCTCGTCTCGCTCGGATCCGACGCGAAGAGCGGCGTGCCAATGATGCGCGCGTTGTCACCGAACACGACGTTGTCGAGCGCGTCGATCTGCATCTGGAGTGACGCGACCGGGTTCTCGCGGTCGGAGCCGAAGTCGATCGACGGGTTGAGGCGAAGGCGCATGAACCCGTAGGCCGCGTGGGCCGCGCCGTCGAGCGTGGTGCTCGGCCCCGGCACCACCTGGCTGTCGGTCGTGACGAGCCGCGCGCGGTAGTAGCCATGCAGGCTCAGGTTGATCGGGATGTCGGTGTCCGCGTCCGACCCGGAGTCCGACCCGCCGGAGGGCGGGGGCGGCGGCGGGGGCGGCGGCGGCGGGGGAGGCGGCGGGGGAGGCGGCGGCGGCGGAGGCGGAGGCGCGGGATCGCCGACGTCTCCGCCGTCGTCCGGCTCGTCCGGCCCGGTGTCGCCCTCGTCACCCGGCTCTCCGTCAGGGGCGACGATGGCGACCTCGGAGTCGTCACCGTCGGTCCCCTCGTCGTCAACGCCGGCCTCGTCGGCGTCAGCGTCCTGGCTCGGAGGTTGCGCGAACGCCGCACCGGCGAACAGCCCGAGCCCCAGGACACAGAAGGTCCATAGCGAAAGCCTTCTCATCGCTCCTCCCGGACGGATACCGCCCCTCGGCGTTTTTCCCGCGGTCGGGAGGCCGAAGTCAACGGAGTTCTGACGTTTTCGGGACCTTCCCGTCGCATGTCCCGGCGCACGGAGCGGAACACCGGGGGACGCGAGGAATAGCCGCGAGGGGCTCCACGGTCAGTGCGGCCCATGAACACGTCGATGGTGGGACAGAGGCGCGCGACGCTCGTCGTCGCGCTGGTGATGGGCGCGGTCGGGTGCGGCGGGAGCGCCCCGGCGCCGGCGCGGACCGCGAGCGGCGGCGAGGACGCGGCGAGCGCGCACGCGGTCGAGGCGGAGCGCGGGCGGCTCGAGGGCGAGGGCGCGACCGAGGTCGCGATCGTGGTGCTCGATCCCCGCGACGGTCGCGTGCTCGCGTCGAGCGGCCCGGTCGAGGCGTCCGCGCCGATGGGCTCGAGCGTGAAGCCGTTCACCGTGGCGGCGGCGCTCGAGGCGGGGCTCGACCCGGAGCGGCGCTTCGACGGCGAGGGCGGGAGCTGGGTCGTCGACGGCACGACCGAGGTGCGTGACTACACGCCGAGCGACTCGCTGAGCGCGCGCGACGTGCTGGTGCGCTCGTCCAACATCGGCGCGGCCAAGATCGTCGAGGCGGTCGGGGCGGCCCCGGTCGAGGCGATGTTCGCCCGGGTGGGCGCCGAGGCCCCGGCGGGCGGGAGCTGGCTCCTCCACGGGGGCGGCGTCGACGTCCGGGTGAGCCCGCTCGCCCTCGCGCGGGCCTACGGCGCGCTGGCCAACGGAGGCGAGCTGCGCGCGCCCGGCGAGGCCCGCGGCGAGCGCCTCTGCTCGCCCGAGGTCGCCCGCGCGGTCGGCGCGATGCTCGAGGCCGCGGTCTCCGACGAAGGGACCGGCCACCGCGCGCGCGTCCCGGGCGTACGCGTCGCCGGCAAGACCGGCACGCCGGCGGTCGGCGCGGGCGTCTTCGCGGGCTTCGCGCCCGTCGACGCGCCGCGCTACGTCGTGGTGATCCGCGCGGAGGCCCCGGGGGCGGTCGGCGGCACCCTCGCGGCGCCGGCCTTCTCCCGGCTCGTCGCGTCGCTCCTGGCCGACGCCCCGTAGGACTGGCGGCCTCTCGCGGCCCGGCCTGGGGTACCCTCTGCCAGGCCGTGCACGTGACAAGACGCTTTGGGCTGGCGCCGGTCCTCCCGGCGCCGGCCCTCCTGACGCTGGCTCTCGTGGCGGTGGCGCTGCCCCCGCGCGGGGCTCGCGCGCAGCCGGCCGCCTCCGAGTCGGCCATCACCGTCGGCTCGCCGACGCCCCGCTGGGTCGAGCCGCTCGATGTCCCCGCCACCACGCCCGACGGCGAGGGCGGGTACGAGGACCTGCTCACCCAGATCGCGCTCCGGCCCGGACCGCGCGAGGGGCTGCGGTTCGTGCGCCGCGCCTACCACGTGCGCAACGCGAGCGGGGTCCAGGAGGCCTCCGAGCTCGAGGTCGCGGTGGCGGCGGACGAGACGCTCGCCTGGCACTACGCGCGCGTCCGCCGCGGGGGCGGCGTGACGGACCGGCTCCACGACGCCGGTCAGCTCCGCGTGATCCAGCCCGAGACGCGGCGCGACGAGGGCCTCTACGACGAGTCCCGCCACGTCGTCCTCACCCTCGAGGACGTGCGCGCGGGCGACGTCATCGAGTACGCCTACACGATCCGACGTGACCTCTCGCTCTTCGGGGACCGCTACATCGAGCACGAGTCGTTCCCGGTCGGCTACTCCCGTCGCGTGCGCCTCGACGCGACCTGGCCGACCTCGCGCCCGGTCCGCGCGCGCCTGCGGGCGGTGGATCCGACGTGGGTGCTGCGCGACGAGCCCGGCGCGGTGCGGATCGAGGCGGTCGCGACCGAGCCGCCGGCCATGGTCGAGGACGCGCCGGGGTGGGCGCCACAGCGGCCCGCGATCGAGCTGAGCGAGTTCGGGACGTGGGCTGACGTCGCCGCGTGGGCCGCCGAGGCCTACGCGCCCGCGGCCGCGGAGCCCACGCCCGCCGGCGTCCCGCTCGAGCGCTTCCGCGCGGCCGGCGACGGCCCCCGCCCGGCGCGAGCCGCGCTCGAGTTCGTTCAGGACGAGGTCCGCTACCTCGGGCTCGAGATGGGTGAGCACGCCCTCGTCCCGCACCTCCCGTCGGAGGTCGTCGCGCGACGATTCGGCGACTGCAAGGACAAGGCGCGACTCCTCGTCACGATCCTGGATGCCCTCGGCGTCGAGGCCGCGGTCGCGCTCGTGCACACCCGCCGGGGGCGCGACCTCGATGAGGCGCTCCCGTCGCCCTACGCGTTCAACCACGCGATCGTGGTGGCGGAGATCGACGGCCGCTCCGTGTGGCTCGATCCGACGCGCGCCGCGGAGCGCGGCCCGATCGGGGAGCGACCGCCGGTCGTCTTCGGGCGTGGCCTCCGGATCCGGCCCGGAGCCAGCCTCGAGCCGATCCCCGTCGCGACGCCGACCGAGCCGCTCGTCGACATCGAGCAGCGCTTCGACCTGATGCGCAACCGCCCCAGGATGGCCATCCGCACGACCTACCGCGGCGCAGAGGCGACCGACGTCCGCGCCGCGCTCCAGGCGTTCGGCGCGAGCGAGATCGGCGAGACCTCGCACGAGTTCCTCTCCGAGCGCACGGGCATGACCCTCAGCGTCGCCGATCCGCTCACCGTCGAAGACGACGAGGAGCACAACGTCTTGCGGATCGTCGAGACCTACCTCGTCGCGGACTTCTGGGGCACGGCCGGAGCAGACCTCACGCCGTGGGCGGTGATGTCGCGGCTGCCATCCGCCGACGCGCACCGCGGGGACCTCCCGCTCGCGATCGATCACCCGGTCTTCGTCCGCCACCGCGTCGAGGTGCGCGATCCCAACGGCTGGCAGATGCGGCCCGGATCGACCGACCTCTCCGCGCTGCCGCTGGTCATCCACCGGCAGGTCGAGGTCGAGGACACGCGCCTCGCGATCACGGTCACGCTGGAGAGCCGGGCCGACCACGTGCCCGCGGCGGAGGTCTCTGCGTTCGCGCGCGCGCTCGACGCGAGCGCCACGCAGCTCGAGTACGGGGTCACCAACGACCCCGAGCACATGGCGCCGGAGCCGACCGCCGCGCCCTCCGAGGTCGGCTTCGCCTGCGTCGGCGTCGTGCTGCTCCTCGCGCTCGGCGCGGGGCTGCGCATGGCGTACCTGGCCTGGCGGCGGAGGACGCGGCGCGTTCGCCACCAGCGGGCCGCGACGCCCCGCCCGGGCGAGAGCCCCGAGACGGCGCTCGAGGCGGCCGATCTCGAGGCGGCGCGGGCCGCGCACCGCGGCTTTTCATGCTGCGGCGCGGCGCTCGACCCCGCCGACTGGGCCCGGGCCCGGTACGGGGAGGAGACGATCGCGGTGGCGTCGGCGACGTGCGCGGAGTGCGGCGAGCGCCACCGCGCGCACTACCGGCTCGGGTCGTGATCCGAGCCGCGCTCAGTCCATGCACTCGGCCGCGCCGTCGGCGCGGAGCGGGCCCACGTTGAGCACGGTGACGTTGTCGGGGAAGATGCGCGCGGTCTCGCAACCCACCTTGACGAGCTCTCCGTCGACGTTGGCCCACGCCTCGACGCGGTAGGGGCGCTCGTCGACGATCGGGACCTGCGGCACGACGTACAGGCCGTCGGGCGCGCTCTCGGTCGCGAGCGAGTTGGGCGTGTTGCCCAGCACGACGCCAGCGAAGTACGCGTAGCTCGGGTCGGAGGCGCTCGGGCCCTCCATGACGAAGTTGCCGTCCGGGTCGTACATGCGAACCCGCGCGTTGGCGATGTTGGCGTCGTTGCAGTCGTGGATCCGGCCGGCGACGATCGCGCGGCCCGGCTCGCGAGAGAAGCCGAGCGTGGCGGGGATCAGCTCGATGGTCACGCCCGAGACGCTCGTCCCGGTGACCGAGCCACCGGCCGACGCGGGCGCCGGCTCGTTGTACTGAAAGACACCGAACACCGTGTTGCGTCGGCTCGAGGGATCCTCGCGGGGGAACACCTGGTACGAGTACCAACCGCCCGCCGGCATCATCACGCGCGCGTTGCCCGAGGCGTCGCTCACGATCTCCTGGCAGTTGGGGCCGCCGCAGTCCTGCGCGATGACGTTGTCGGTGAACACCCAGACCGTGATGTCGGGCACCTCGAAGTCGTCCGAGAAGTCTCGGAGCTGGAACTCCACGTCGACCGGCGCGCCGCCGGTGGGCGCGGTGCGGGTGCCGAGGCACGACAGGTCCAGGGTGGAGGGCTCGAACTCGTCCGCGCCCTCGAGGTAGACCTCGATCGGCGGAGGCAGGGCCACCGGAGGCCCGGCGTCGACCATCGGCTCACCGCCATCACAGGCCCCCGCGAGCGCGGCCACGGCCACCATCGATGCCAGTCGAATCCTCATCATCCCCTCACTCCCTCGGCGCCCGTCCGCGCGCGCCCGTCTCTCAATAGCTGATCCCGAGGCGCGCGCGCATCATCCCGATCGGGTCCATGCTCCGGCCCTCGGCGTCGTCGAACGCCCGACCGGGGAAAAAGACGCCTCCCTCGACGCCGCCGCTGAGGCGCACGCCCTCGGCCAGCTCGCCGCTCATCAGCACGCTCCCGTCGAGCTCGAAGCCCAGGTCGCGCCGCGTCGGGTCGCCGCCGCGCGGGTTCACGTTCGCGGAGCGCGCGCGCTGCTGGAAGACATCGACGTTGTCGGAGGAGGTCCACGCCACGACGGCCCCGAGCCGGCCCTCGAGCCACTCGAGGGGGCGCCACTTGGCGTAGGGGAAGAAATAGTAGGCGCCGCTCACCCCGCCGTTGGTGGGCAGCAGCTCCGCCCCGCGCGAGGGCCGCCCGAAGAGCTCCTCCGAGGACGCGAGGGCGGCGGTCCGCGCGCTCATCGCGGCCATCACCTCCGGGAAGAGGATGAGGCCGACGCGGTGGTCTGGGTCGAACGTCCCGCGTCGCTGCCAGCCGTCCTCGGCGTTGGAGTCGCCCGACGCGTAGCCGCCCTCGAGCACGAGATCGAAGTCGGTCGACGTGCGGCCGAGCTGGACCGCGGCGAGGAGCTGCTCGACGTCCTGGGTCGGGTGCTCGACCGTCCGCGTGATCGACGTCGTGCCGCGCACGTAGGCGAGCTCGAAGGCGGTGAGGATGCGGCCGCCGCTCGGCTCGTCGAAGTACAGGTTCGCGAAGAGATCCCCGACGAACACCTGGAGCTCCTCGCCGTCGGCGTCCGTCTGGTTGCGGTAGGCGACGTAGCCACCGGCCCGGTTGTCGCCCTCCTCGTAGAAGGCGGCGACGAGGCCCTGGAACGCCTGGTCGTTGCGCCCGTCGAAGTCGGCGATCAGGTCCCACGCGACCCAGTCGCCCGCGACCGCGATCGTGAAGGGGCTGTCCTGGCCGGCGGGGCGCGTCGCGAACAGGAGGCGCCGCACCAGGTCGCCGTAGCGGTAGTCGCCGAACACCGGCGCCTGGTTGCCGCCGTTGCTGATGATGCCGAGCCCCCACGAGAACGCCTGCTGCCCGACCCGGAGCATGCCGATCGGCGTGAGCCACTCGAGGTAGAGCTGCCGCAGCCGCAGGCCCGGGTAGCCGTACTCCTCGCGCGTCCACGCGGCGGGCCCCATCCCGGTCGCGAGGTCTCCGTAGGCGACGCCCCACACGAGGTCGACCTCGCCGACGAGCTTGAGGATCGGCCGCAGCGCGAGCTCGCCGCGCAGCCGCAGCCACTGCTCTCCCCAGGCGTTCGCGCCGTACTGGGAGGTCTCTCCGCTCGCGTCGCGCGGCATCGGCGTGAGGGGGAAGTCGCTGAGGAGCACGAAGCGGTGCCGGTACTCGCCGGTGATCCGCGCCCCGAACTGCAGGCCGGACTCGGAGTCGTCGTCGTCGGCCGGGTCCGAGTCGCTCGCGTCGTCGTCGGCCGACGTGGTGTCAGTGTCGTCAGCCTCTGAGTGGCTCGGCACGTCGTCGTCGCCCTCGTCCGTCTCGTCGGCGGATTCGGAGGCGTCGGTGGATTCGGAGGCGTCGGTGGATTCGGAGGCGTCGGTGGATTCGGAGGCGTCGGCGGATTCGGAGGCGTCGGCGCTCACGCCGCCGACGAGACCGTCGGTGTCGGCCGGCTCTCCCGGGCCTCCTGCGTCGGTCGCGTCGCCCACGCCGGCGCCCGGCTCTTCGTCGCTGGCCTCGTCGGGAGCGGCCGGATCCTCGGTGACCTCGGCGTCGGTCGGCGCGTCGGTCGGCGCGTCGGTCGGCGCCTCGTCGGTGGAGCCGCCCGCCGCGGGCTGGGCCTGCGCGCGGGTCGCCCCCCAGACGAGCGCTGCGATCACGAGGGTTTGCGCGAGGGCTCTCATCGGTCCGCGGACCCCGGCGGGGTGGCGAGAAGGTATTCCTGAGTCGAAGAAAAGGGAATGCCGGGCCGGGTCCCGCGTGTGGCACCGCACGTGGGGCCGCTGGTGGACCGACCGGGCGCCGTTCTTCGGCCGAGCGAGGCCAGATGCTATCAAGCGTCCATGCGCGCCTGGCCCCTGGTTCTGGCTCTTGCCCTCGGGGGCTGCGACTCGTGCGGCGGCGGCGGGCCCGTCCCGTTCGGGCTCGACGGATCGGCGGGGCGCGTGGAGCCGGACGAGGAGCCGCGGCCAGACCGCACGAGGGAGGCGCCGACCGAGGGCCGCGCGCTGCCGGCAGGCACCCGACGGGTCGAGGTGGAGGGAGCGCCCATCGCGTCGGAGCGCTCCCTGCGGGCGCTCTGGGCGCACGACGTCGACGGCGACGGCGATCGCGACGCGATCCTCGTGGCCGAGGGCGACCCCGCCGAGGGGCCCGTGCACCTGCTCTTCGCGCGACGCGACGGCGCACAGTTCGGCGAGCCGCGGGTGCTCGGCCGGGCGGCGCCCGCCGGCGCGGGCTGCGGCGTCGACGAGGCGACGATCGCGACGACCGGGCCGTGGCTCGTCGCGCGCGCGACCGTGACCTGCGAGGGCGGCGGCGGCGGCGGTGAGGAGGTCTTCGTCCTGTCGGCCGAGGGCGAGCCACGCGTGCACGAGCGGCTCGGCACGATCGCGACCGACGAGCCGGGCGCGATCCGCCTCGCGCTCGGCCACGACGACGTCGACGAGGACGGCCGCGACGACCTGACGGTCGAGGTCGCGCTCACGACCCACGACCGCGAGGACCGCCTCAACCTGCACTGGCTCGACCGCCCGAGCGGGCTCTCGCGCCAGACCGACGAGCCCAACGCCACCCTCGACGCGCGCTCGCGCGAGGCGCTCCGCGCGCTGCGCGGCGACCCTCTGGCCGCGATCGCGGCCTCGCGCGCGGTCCTCCGGCTGCACCGCGCGGTCTGCGCGGAGCCCGGCCACGCGCGCCTCCGCGTCGGCAGCCGGGCGGGTCTCGACTGCGGCGACTCCGAGGGCGCGGGCCGCGCGATCACCACCGTGGTCCGCGGCCACGCCGCGCGCGGCGAGGCGATGGCCGCGATCGACGCCTACGCCGCGCTCGAGGACCCCGGCCGCCGCATCAACGACGAGCGCCGGCGCTACGCGCGGGCCGCGCTCGCGAGCCTGCCCGGCGGGTCGGGCCTCACCCTGACCGAGGGGCCGCCCGTGAGCCCCCCGCCGGCACGTGACGCCACCCTCTCCGCGCTCGGATTCCTCGACGAAGACCGGGTGCTGGTCCGCGCGCGCGCGCCGCAGATCTGGACGATCGGCGGCGAGCTCGGGCCGGCCGATCCCGGCGCGGCCGACGTCCGCGTGCTCGACCCGCAGAAGCGCTTCCTCGTGGGGAGCCTCGAGAGCCGCTGCGGCGCGACCCGCCTCCGCGTCGCGCCGACGGCCTCGATCGCGCCGGGTGTGATCGACGCGGAGGCGGCGTCGACCCCGACGCTCTACGGCGCACCCGACGCCTGCGCCGACGCCTGGCAGCCGGGCGGCGCGGGCTGGCGCCTGCTCGGCTGGGCGCCCCAGGGGATCGTCGCCGCGCGGGAGGCGGAGCTGCGGGTGGTGCCCCTCGACGTGAGCGCGCGCCCCACCCTGCCGCCGCGCACCCTCGACGCGGGGGAGCTGCCGCCGGCGCCGCTGCCGGCCGGCGCGGCGACCCTCGACGGACGCTTCCGCGTCGAGCTGCGCGGCCCCGCGGTGCTCCTCTACGACGTTCAGGGAGGCGCGGCGCCGCAGCTCCTGTGGCCCGAGGGCTGGGCTGATCGCGAAGGCACGCCGAGCCACCCCGCGGTCTCACCTTCCGGGCGGCGCGTCGCGGTCGTCCAGGGCGGCCGGGTCGTCCTGCTGGAACGGGCGTCGAATTGAGTCCGGCCCGCCGCCCTGTTACTCCTCGCGTGATGCGCCACCGTGCCGCTCGCGGGAGCCGTGCTGCTCACGGGACCTCCGTTGCTCGAGCAGCCTACGCCGCCGTGCTCGCCTCGTGCTGGTTGTGGGTCTCTTGCGGCGCGGGCGCCGCGCGCCCCGCCCCGTGCATGTCCGACCGCGAGTGCCACGGCTCGCGCGTCTGCCACCAGGGCAGCTGCATGTTCGAGGAGGAGGCCCGCGCGCACCTCGACCGCCAGCTCGCGGGCGAGGCGGGCGACCCCGACGGCACGCCGGGCGTCGACGCGGGGGTGACCGCGGGCGGGGAGGAGCCCGCGACCGACCCGCCGCCCGCGCTGGCCGAGCGCCCGATGTTCATGGGCGGCCCGCAGCACACCGGGCGCTCTGGCCGACTCGGCCCCGCGGCTACCCCGTCGGTCGCGTGGACCCACCGCACCGGCGCGCGCGTCTTCGCCAGCCCGGTGGTCGGCCCGGACGGGACCATCTACGTCGGCTCTCTCGACCGTACGTTCCGCGCGATCGGACCGGACGGCTCGCTGCGCTGGCGCTACTCGGGCCAGGACAAGTTCTATTCCAGTGCTGCGATCACCCCCGACGGCACCATCGTGGTGGGCTGCCACGACCGGTCGGTCATCGCGCTGACCGCCCAGGGCCAGACCCGCTGGCGGCGCGAGCTGCCGGCGCCGGTGGACTCGAGCCCGGCGGTGTCCGACGACGGGACCATCTACGTCACCGCCGACGGCCTCTACGCGCTCGACCCGGAGGGCAACGTCCGGTTCCACCACGCGGCCGCGAGCGGGGTGCGCAGCTCACCCGCGATCCACCCGGACGGATTCGTGGTCTACGGCTCGACCGACGGCCGGGTGGTCGCGGTGCGCGCCGACGGGCAGCTCGCGTGGGAGCTCCGGGTCAGCTCGAGCATCGAGTCGGCGCCCGCGATCGGCCCGGACGGCTCGATCTACATCGGCACCGACCGCGGACAGCTCGTCGCGATCTCACGCGACGGCCGCGAGCGCTGGCGTCACGAGGTGGGCGGCGACGTGCGCGCGACCCCCGCGATCACTCCCGACGGCACGATCGTCGTCGGCGCCTACGACCGCCAGCTCCACGCGGTGGGAGCCGACGGTCAGCCCCGCTGGACGCTCCGCACCGACGGGCGCATTCGCGCCTCCGCCCGCGTCGACGCCGAGGGGCGCATCTACGTCGGCTCGCAGGACGACCACCTCTACGCGGTCAGCCCGGACGGCGAGCGCCTGTGGGACCGCAACATGGGCGAAGACATCGACTCGTCGGTCGCGTTCGGGCCCGACGGCACGATCTACGTCGGCGTCGACGACGGCGGCGTCTACGCGCTCCGCTGAGGCCGGCGGCTCGCGGGTCGACCTCCCGCGAAGGCCTCACGCGAAGGTCTCACGCGAAGGCCTCACGCGAAGGCCTCACGCGAAGGCCTCAGTCGCGGCTGCGCGCGTTCTTGCGCCGGTGCCGCTCCACAGCCTCGAGCAGCTCCGGCACGTTGAACGGCTTCTCGAGCCCCATGACCGCGCCGATCTGCGCGGCCCGATCTTGCGGCCCGTGGCTCGCCGTGAGCAGCAAGGCCGGCGGCGCCTCCTCGCGCAGCTCCTCGCGGAGCGCGCCGAGCACCATCCCGCCGTCCATGCCCGGCATCATGTAGTCGAGCACGAGCAGCCCGGGGGCGTGCTCCTTGGTCAGGGCGACGGCGGTCTGTCCGTCGGGGGCGGTGAGCACGGTGTGCCCCTCGCTCTGGAGGATGCGCGCGATGGCCTCCCGGAGGTGGGGGTCGTCGTCGATCACGAGGATCGGGCGGTCGGGCCCGTCGGGGCCGTCGCGGTCGCTGCCGTCGTCGCTGCCGTCGTGGTCTGCCATGGGGAGCTCCAGCTCGGGCCGGACCCTGTCACGCGGCCCGCGCCGCGCGCACGCAAGACCGGGCGGGGGGCGCTCTTTGTTCACGCGGCGCGGCGAAATCCTCAATGACCTCGTGAGGCGGTCCGCGCGTCGGAGGCCCACGAGGGCGATCCGTCGGCCCTCAGCGCGCGGACGCCCGGGGATCGCGCGCGACACCCCGAACCCGAGTGGGGGGTCACTCAGGGGTTTGACCGGCGAGCGGTTCGTGGCTAAGTCTGGGCCGCGGGCGAAGGTCTCTCGAGGCCTCCTGCGAACCCCTCCGGCGCGCGCTCCACGAAGAGCCGCGTTCCTTATCGAGATGCCCTGGATGGGCCTGAAGAGAAGATGACAACTACGAGTATCGGGCGGGAATCCGTCCTGGCGGCGCTGCGAGAGCGCGCCCCCCGCGCCATGCACTTGATGGAGATCGTCGCCGCGCTACGCGTCGGCAAGCAGCAGCGGGACGACGTCCTCGACGTCCTCGACGAGCTGACCGGCCTCGGCATGGCGACCGAGATGCCGGGCAACCGGTTCCGGCTCAGCAAGCGCCGCCCCCGCGGCGGACCGGACGCCCCGCCCGAGGCCCGCGCGCCTCAGCCGGGCACCGAGGTGATGGGCTGGATGACCCTGCACCCGCGCGGCTTCGCCTTCGTCGCCGCCGAGGACGGCGGCGGCGACGTCTTCATCCCCCCCAGCGCGCTGAACGGCGCGATGCACCGCGACCGCGTGCGCGTGAACGCCCGCCCGAGCCCCAAGGGCCGCGAGGGCGAGGTGGTCGAGGTCCTGCGCCGCGGCACCTCGCGCATCGCCGGCGTTCTGCACCAGCAGCGCCGCAACGCCTGGCTCGAGTGCGATGACCCGCGCGTCCCCGACCGCGTCGAGGTCGTTGGCACCATCCCGCTCAACATCAAGCCCGGTGACGAGGTCGTCGCGGTGATCGAGTCCTGGCCCCAGCGGGACGGCGACCCGCTCGAGGCGCGGGTGCTCTCCGCGCTCGGCGTGCGCGGCTCGGCCGCGGTCGAGATCGAGAAGATCAAGATCCGCGAGGGCGTCGAGGAGGAGTTCCCGGACGAGGTGCTCGCCGAGGCGCAGACCCTCGGGACGCGCGTCCCCGACGCGGAGATCGCCCGCCGCGAGGATCTGCGAGGCTATGAGCTTTGCACGATCGATCCGCCCACCGCGCGTGACCATGACGACGCGGTGTGGGCCGAGCGCATCGGCGACGGCGGCTACCGGGTGATCGTCGCGATCGCCGACGTGTCCCACTACGTGCGCCCGGGCACCGCCCTCGACGAGGCGGCGCTCGAGCGGGGGACGTCGATCTACCTCCCCGACCGCGTCATCCCGATGCTGCCGCACGAGCTGAGCAGCAACCTCGCCTCCCTCGTCCCCGACGAGGACCGGCTCTGCCTCGCGGTCGAGGTCGAGCTCGGCCCGCGCGGCGCGATCCGCTCGCATCGGTTCATCGAAGGCGTGATGCGCTCGCGGGCGCGCATCAGCTACGAGGGCGCCGCGCGCGCGCTGGGCCTCACCGAGGAGCCGGCGCGGCAGCCCGAGGCAGAGTCGCGGGTCGAGCTCCTGAAGACGCTCTTCGACGCGGCGACGGCGCTCCGCACCAAGCGCATGCGGCGCGGCTCGCTCGACATGGACCTGCCCGAGGCGGTGGTCGAGCTCGACGACACGGGCGAGCCGGTGGACATCCGCCGCTCGCGGCGCGACCCGGGCATGAAGAAGGCCTACGGGATGATCGAGGATCTGATGCTCCTCGCGAACGAGGTCGTCGCCGCGGATCTCTCGCGCCGTCAGCTCCCTGCGATCTACCGTGTGCACGGCCCGCCGGACGAGCAGCGCATCGAGACCTTCGCCGCGCTCGCCGAGAGCCTCGGCCACCCGCTCGACGCCGAGGGCGCGAGCGACCCGAAGAAGCTCGCCGCGTTCCTCCGCAGCGTCGAGGGGAGCCCGCGGGCGCAGTCGCTGAGCTACCTGCTGCTCCGCGCGATGCAGCAGGCCACCTACAGCCCGAAGAACATCGGCCACTTCGCGCTCGCGGCGCGGAACTACCTGCACTTCACCTCGCCGATCCGGCGCTACCCCGACCTCGCGGTCCACCGGGTGGTGCGAGCCGTGATCCACCACGAGCGCGTCAAGAAGGGCGCGCTCGCGGAGCGCCTCGCGGTCCAGGCGGCCGCGTCGAGCCGCCTCGAGCGGCGCGCGCTCACCGTCGATCGCGAGGCGACCGATCTGTACCGCGCCATCTACATGAAGGAGCGCGTCGGCGAGAGCTTCGACGCGACGATCAGCCACGTCGCGGATCACGGGATCTACGTGACGCTCGACGAGCCCTTCGTGGACGCGCGCGTCCCGATCGCGACGCTCGGCGACGACTGGTACGAGCTCGACTCGCTCGGGCTCAAGCTCGTCGGCTCGCGCTCCGGGCACTCGTACGGGCTCGGTGACCGCGTCCAGGTGAGGATCGATTCGGTGTCGATCCAGGAGCGCGAGATCACCGCGTCGGTCGAGGCGCAGCTGGACGCGGACGGCGTCCGGGAGCGGCCTCGTCCTCGGGATCGCGGCGACCGTCGCGGGTCGGGGGGCCGGGGCCGCGACGCCCGCGCGTCCCGCAAGGCCGGACAGAAGCCCGGTCAGAAGCCCGGTCAGAAGCGCAGTCCGAAGCGCAGCGAGAAGCGCGGTGAAGAGACCCGCGGGAAGCGCCGCGGGGACAAGCGAACCGAGCGCGACCTGAGCGACACGACGCCGCGAAAGACGAGGCGCTCCAAGTCGAAGAGCCGCAGCAAGGGTCGCTGACGCCACCTTCCCCTCGCGTCCGCGCCGCGACGTGAGGCGGGGAGGTCGGCAGCGGATACGAGGACTCCCGGGAGCACGTCGACGAGCACGTGCGCATCGACACGCGCGGGGCTTACTCGGGGCCGAGGCGCTCGAGGACGACCGTCTGGGTGATGCCCTGTGAGTTCTCGGCCTCGAGCTTCACCAGGCCGACCTCCGGCGCGACCCACTGGACGCCGCGGCCGGTCTCGCCGTGCTCGCCGAACTGCTGGCTCTCCTCGTACTCGACCCGCCACGCCTCGAAGCGTCCGGCGGGGACCTCGATCGTCTCCTGCCGCTCGACCACGTGGCGGCGCGTGACGCGCAGCAGGCTCGGCTCGGTGACGCCGTCCGGCGGGCGCATGTCGGCCTGGCGCGGATCGAAGGTCGCCGTCCCGCGGAACCGGAGCCCGGGGGTCAGCGCGGCCGGCCATCGCCAGCGCCCCGCGCGCGCGGTGAGGCGCAGGCCGAGGCTCCGCTCGAGGATGCCGAACCAGGGCTCCTCGGAGGACTCCCCCGGCACGCAGCGCGTGATGAGGTCGGCGCGCGCGAGCTCGGAGTCGTCGTCGGTCGCGATGACCCGCGCGAGCCACAGCACCTGCACCTCGTCGTCGAGCCGTCGCGCCCGGCGCGCCTCGATGCGGAGCACCGCCTCGCGCTCCTGGTCGCTCTGGGTCCATCGGTAGCGGCGCCACTGGCCCGCGCTGGACGGCACGAAGGGGTGCTCGCAGGCCTCGGCCTCCACCACGTCGTCGCCCTCGTCGATCGGCGCAGCCTCGCCCGCCTCCTCGCCCTCGAGCCCCTCGATCGGCACACGGCCCTCGAGGTCCTCGGGGTTGGGCACCACGATCGTGGTGTCACTGGGCCTCGCCGCGGGCGGCTCGTAGGTGCCGAGGTCCGGCTCCGGGTCCTCGCGCAGGGCGAGGTTGAGCGCGACGAGCCCTGCGACCGCGCCGCCCAGCACGAGCCAGATCCAGTGCCTGCGCATCGGTGCTCTATAGCGCCTCGTCGCGCGGGCGGCCCGAAAGCGGCCCGAGAGCGCGACGAGAGCGGCCCGAGCGCGCCTCGAGAGCGGCCCGAGCCGCCGGAGAATCACAGGAGCCCACCCGAGAACGGCCCGAGAACGGCCCGAGAACGGCCCGAGAACGGCCCGAGAACGGCCCGAGGCAGGCACAGACCCGACCGCAGGGAGGACAATTGCTGCGCCTCGGCCCCCGCCTGCCCTACCCTGCCGGGCATGGCCAAGGCAGCGCCGCTCCCCACCGTCCCCGAGCTCATCGCGCTCAAGCGCGACGGCAAGGCCCTCACCGCCACGCAGATCGAGCACCTCATCGACGGGTTCACCCGCGGCGAGGTCGCGGACTACCAGATGAGCGCGCTCGCGATGGCGATCTACCTGCGCTCGATGACGCCGGCGGAGACGGCGGCGCTGACCCTCGCGATGCGCGACAGCGGCGACGTCGTGAAGCTCAGCCAGGCGCGCGGTCGCTACGTCGACAAGCACTCGACCGGCGGGGTCGGCGACAAGGTCTCGATCTGCCTCGCCCCGATCGTGGCCGCCTGCGGCGTGCGCGTGCCGATGGTCTCGGGCCGCGGCCTCGGCCACACCGGCGGCACGCTCGACAAGCTCGAGTCGATCGAGGGCTTCTCGGTCGACATGAGCGTCGCGGACTTCGTCGCCCAGGTCGACTCGCTCGGCTGCGCGCTGATCGGTCAGACCGCGGACATCGCCCCGGCCGACAAGCGGCTCTACGCGCTCCGCGACGTGACGGGGACGGTGGAGTCCATCCCGCTGATCACCGCGTCGATCCTCAGCAAGAAGCTCGCAGAGGGCATCGACGCGCTCGTCCTCGACGTGAAGGTCGGGCGCGGCGCGTTCATGAAGAGCCTCGACGACGCGCGCGAGCTGGCGCGATCGCTGGTGCGCGTCGGCAAGCTCGCCAAGAAGAAGGTCACCGCGATCCTCACCCCGATGGAGTCGCCGCTCGGACGGACGATCGGCAACGCGCTCGAGACGCGCGAGGCGCTCGAGATCCTGACCGGGGGCGGCCCGCGCGACCTGCGCGAGATCACCTTCGTCCTCGGGGCCGAGATGATCCGCCTGGCCGGCCTCGCCAAGGCCGAGGGCCCCGCCCGCGCGATGATGGCGAGCGTGATCGACAACGGCGCGGCGGCGCGGAAGATGCGCGAGATCATCGCGGCCCAGGGCGGAGACGCCCGCGTGGTGGACGAGCCCGACCGGCTGCCGACCGCGCCGACCCGCGTGAAGGTCAAGGCGGACCGCGCCGGCTTCGTCCACGGCATCCACGCGCTCGAGGCCGGCATGACCGCCCTGGGCCTCGGCGCCGGCCGCACCCGCGCGGACCAGGCGATCGATCCCCGCGTGGGGATCGTGCTGCACAAGATCCGGGGCGACCGGGTGGCCGAGGGCGACGTGCTCGCCGAGCTGCACGTCGCCGAGCGCAAGGGCACCGCGCCGGCGGCGAAGCGCCTCCTCGCGGCCTACGAGATCAAGCCCCGTGCGCCGAAGCTCCAGCCGCTCGTGCTCGATACGATCCGGCGGTGACGGAGCTCGGGCGGGTCGCCGCAGGGCGAGGACGAGCGCACGGGAACCGGGCGCTCGCGCGCCCGGCTACAGGCCACGCGCCTTGGTGATGATCTCGTTCATGATCTCCCGCGTGCCGCCCCCGATCGGGTAGAGGCGCGCGTCGCGGTACAGCCGCTCGACGAGGACCTCGCGCATGTAGCCGTAGCCGCCGTGGATCTGCACCGCAGCGTCGCACACGAAGCTGCACATGTCGGTCGCCACGTTCTTGGTCATCGCGGCCAAGGCCGGGTCCTCCTCGCCTCGCGCGTAGCGGACCGCGAGCTCGCCGGTGAGCGCGCGCGCGGCCGCGATCTGGCTGCTCATGTCGGCGAGCTTGTGGCGCAGCACCTGGAAGCCCCGGATCGGGCGGCCGAACGCCTCGCGCTCCCTCGAGTAGCGGATGGACTCCCGCAGCGCGAGCTCCGCGATCGCGACGCACTGGCCAGCGATGAGCAGCCGCTCCTGCGTGAAGTTCGTCATGATGAGGAGGAACCCCGCGTTCTCGGCCCCGATGAGGTTCTCCGCCGGCACGCGGCAGCCGTCGAACGAGAGCTCCGCGGTATCGCTCGCCCACCAGCCGGTCTTCTTGAGCTTCTTGCTCACCGTGAACCCGGGCGTCTCGCGCTCGATGACGAGGAGCGAGATGCCGCCGTGCTGCTCGCCGCCGGTCCGCACCGCGGTCGTCACGAAGTCGCAGCGTGTCCCCGACGTGATGAACGTCTTGCTCCCGTTCACCACGTAGCAGTCGCCGTCCCGCGTCGCCGTGGTGCGGAGGCTCGCGACGTCGCTGCCGCCGCCGGGCTCGGTGATCCCGAGGGAAGCGATCTTGTCGCCACGCAGCACCGGTTCGACGAAGCGACGCCGCTGGTCGTCGGTGCCGTGCTTGAGGATCGGCGGGAGCGCGATCGTGTGGCTGCCGAGGCCGACGCAGGTGCCGACCGAGTGTCCGGCGAGGATCTGCTCCTCGGCCGCGACGAGGAGGTGGGTCACGTCGCCGCCCGCGCCGCCGACCGACTCCGGGTAGCCGACGCCGAGGACGCCGGCCTCGGCCGCCTTGGCGTAGAGCGCGCGCGGGAACTCCTCCGCCTCCTCCCACGCGTGCGCGTGGGGGGCGATCTCGGTGGAGGCCCAGCGCCGGACCTGCGCGCGCAGCGCGGCGTGCTCGTCGCTCTCGAAGAGGTAGGTGCTCACGGCGCGCAGGATAGCCCAGGCCGAGGCCACGCCGGGCGCGCCGCGCCCGCCTCAGGCGACCGCCGCGCCGCGTCGCGTGCGCCCCAAACACGAACGCGGGCCGTGGCATCGCTGCCAGGCCCGCGTCGGGTTGGGTCACGGCGTCGAGTCGTAGGACCGCGCCGCGGGGTGGCTACTCCTCGGAGGCCGCGGCCATCGCGAGGTCGGTGCTCATCGACTCCGACTCGCCGACGTCGTCCACCACGATGTCGAGGCGGTCGTAGGCAGCCAGGCCGGTGCCGGCCGGCAGGAGCCGACCCATGATGACGTTCTCCTTGAGGCCGCGGAGCTCGTCCACCTTGCCGTTGATCGACGCCTCGGTGAGGACCTTCGTCGTCTCCTGGAACGCCGAGCCGCTGAGGAAGCTCTCCGTCGACAGCGAGGCCTTGGTGATCCCGAGGAGCAGCGGCTCCGCGATGGCGGGCTGGCCGCCCTTGCCGATCACCTTCTCGTTCTCGCGCTCGAAGATCGCCTTCTCGACCTGCTCGTCGATCAGGAAGTTGGTGTCGCCGGGTCGCTTCACCTTCACGCGACGCAGCATCATCCGGACGATCGTCTCGATGTGCTTGTCGTTGATCGAGACGCCCTGCAGTCGGTAGACCTGCTGGATCTCGTTCACCAGCCAGAAGCTCAGGGCCTTCTCGCCCTTGATCTTCAGGATGTCGTGCGGGTTCGCCGGGCCGTCCATCAGGGCCTCGCCGGCGCGGAGGTAGTCACCCTCCTTGACGGTGAGGTGCTTGCCCTTGGCGATGAGCATCTCGATCGCCTCGCCGATCTCCGGCGTGAGGATGACCTTGCGCTTGCCCTTGGTGTCCTTGCCGAAGGAGATGTGACCGTCGATCTCCGCGACGATCGCGTGGTCCTTGGGCTTGCGCGCCTCGAAGAGCTCCGCGACGCGCGGAAGGCCGCCGGTGATGTCCTTGGTCTTGGTGGTCTCGCGCGGGATCTTCCCGAGGATCTCGCCCGCGTCGACCTCCTGACCGTCGGTCACGATGATGTTCGAGCCGACCGGGAGGAAGTAGCGGGCGACGTTCTCGCCGACGCCCGTCCTCTTCACCTCGTCAGTGGCACCGTCGAGGATCGAGATCCGCGGGCGCGCGCCCGCGTCACGCGACTCGATGACCATCCGACGCGAGAGGCCGGTGACCTCGTCGAGCTTCTCCTCCATCGTGACGCCGTCGACGATGTCGCCGTACTGCACGACGCCGGAGACCTCGGTCACGATCGGGATGGCGTAGGGGTCCCACTCGGCGAGCAGCGTCTGCCGCTCGACCCGCTGGCCGTCCGCCACCTTGAGGAAGGCGCCGTACGTGAGGTTGTACTGCTCCTTCTCGCGCCCGGAGTCGTCGACGATCTTCAGGACGCCGTGGCGGTTCATCACCACCACCGTGCCGTCCTTCTTCTTGACGATCTTGGTGTTGTCGAGCTTGACCCGACCCTCGAAGCGGTTCTCGAGGCTGGACTGCTCGATCTTGCCGCGCGCCGCCGCGCCACCGATGTGGAAGGTCCGCATGGTGAGCTGGGTGCCCGGCTCGCCGATCGACTGGGCCGCGATGACTCCCACCGCCTCGCCCATGTTGACCTGGTAGCCGCGCGCGAGGTCACGCCCGTAGCACAGCGCGCAGATGCCGCGCCGCGTCTGGCAGGTGAGCACCGAGCGGATGATCACCTTCTCGATGCCAGCCTCCTCGACCTCGACGACCTTCTGCTCGTCGATCTCGGTGCCGGCCGGGACGATGACGGTCTCGTCGTCACGCGGGTCGAAGATGTCTTCCAGCGCGGTGCGGCCGAGGATCCGCTCGCCGAGGCCCTGGACGACCTCGCCGCCCTCCTCGAGCTTGGTGACCTCGATGCCGTCGAGGGTGCCGCAGTCGTACTCGTTGATCACCGCGTCCTGCGCCACGTCCACCAGCCGCCGGGTCAGGTAGCCGGAGTTCGCGGTCTTGAGCGCGGTGTCGGCGAGGCCCTTACGAGCCCCGTGGGTCGAGATGAAGTACTGCGCGACCGTCAGGCCCTCACGGAAGTTCGCCGTGATGGGCGTCTCGATGATCTCACCGCTCGGCTTGGCCATGAGGCCGCGCATCCCGGCGAGCTGACGGATCTGCTGGTTCGAGCCACGAGCGCCGGAGTCCGCCATCATGAAGATCGGGTTCATGGACGCGCTCTCGCGCTCCTCGCCCGTGATGGGGTGCTTGATCGTCTCGACGCCGATGCCGTCGAGGAGGTCCTTGGCGACCTGGTCGGACGCCGCGGCCCAGATGTCGACGATCTTGTTGTAGCGCTCGCCGTCGGTGATCAGGCCCTCCTGGTACTGCTCGATGACGGTCTCCACGTCCGCCTGCGACTGGCCCAGGATGGTCTTCTTCGACTCCGGGATGGTCATGTCGTCCATGCAGATCGACACGCCCGCCCGGGTCGACATCTCGAACCCGAGGGTCCGCAGCCGGTCCGCCAACAGGACGGTGGCCTTGTTGCGGCTCGACCGGTAGCAGCTGTCGATCAGCCGGCTCAGGGCCTTCTTGTCGAGGACCTTGTTGACCAGCTCGAACGGCACCTCGCGCGGCGTGATCTCGTTGACGAGCACGCGCCCGACGGTGGTGTCGTGGACCTCGCCGTCCACCCGGCAGCGGATGCTCGCGTGGAGCTCGACCTCACCCGCGTCGTAGGCCATGCGCACCTCCTCGGGGGAGGCGAACACGGACTTGAGCAGGGCCTCACGCAGCTCCTGCTTCTTCTTGTCGTTGAGCTTGTCCCACTTGGCCTCCTCGGCGTTCGCCGGGAGGTCCTCCGGCATCTCCCCCTTCGCAAAGGGGCGCTGCCGGGTCATGTAGTAGAGCCCGAGGACGATGTCCTGCGTGGGGTTGATGATCGGGCGGCCGCTGGCCGGCGAGAGGATGTTGTTGGTGCTCATCATGAGCACCCGCGCCTCCATCTGCGCCTCGACCGAGAGCGGCACGTGGACCGCCATCTGGTCGCCGTCGAAGTCCGCGTTGAACGCCGTGCAGACGAGCGGGTGAAGCCGGATCGCCTTGCCCTCGATGAGGACCGGCTCGAACGCCTGGATGCCCAGGCGGTGGAGGGTGGGCGCGCGGTTGAGCATCACCGGGTGCTCGGTGATGACCTCCTCGAGGATGTCCCAGACCTCCGGCTTCTCCTTCTCGACGAGCTTCTTGGCGCTCTTGATCGTCGTGACGTAGCCGCGCTCTTCGAGCTTGTTGTAGATGAACGGCTTGAAGAGCTCGAGCGCCATCTTCTTCGGCAGGCCGCACTGGTGCAGCTTGAGCGACGGACCGACCACGATGACCGAGCGGCCCGAGTAGTCGACGCGCTTGCCGAGGAGGTTCTGGCGGAAGCGGCCCTGCTTGCCCTTGAGCATGTCGCTGAGCGACTTGAGCGGGCGCTTGTTCGGACCGGTGATCGTCTTGCCGCGGCGGCCGTTGTCGAACAGGGCGTCGACCGCCTCCTGCAGCATCCGCCGCTCGTTCCGGATGATGATCTCCGGCGCGTTCAGCTCGATGAGCCGCTTGAGGCGGTTGTTGCGGTTGATGACGCGACGGTAGAGGTCGTTGAGGTCCGAGGTCGCGAAGCGGCCGCCGTCGAGCGGGACGAGCGGGCGCAGATCCGGCGGGAGCACCGGGATCACGGTCAGCATCATCCACTCGGGCCGGTTGCCCGACTCCTTGAAGGCCTCGACGACCTTGAGGCGCTTCGCGTACTTCTTGCGCTTCGCCTCGCTCGTCGCCTCCTTCATGTCGGTGCGCAGGGTCTCGGCGAGCCCGTGCACGTCGACCTCGCGGAGCATCTCGAGGATCGCCTCGCCGCCCATGCCGGCCTTGAACGCGTCCCAGCCGAACTCGTCGCAGAGCTCCTGGTAGCGCTCCTCGCTGAGCACCTCGCCCACCTCGAGCGGGGTCTCCATCGCGTCCAGCACGACGTAGCTCTCGCAGTAGAGGATGCGCTCGAGGTCCTTGAGCGAGATGTCGAGCACCGCGCCGATGCGCGACGGCAGGCTCTTCATGAACCAGATGTGCGCGACCGGGGTGGCGAGGGTGATGTGGCCGAGGCGCTCACGGCGCACCTTCGACTGGATCACCTCGACGCCGCACTTCTCGCAGACGATCCCGCGGTGCTTCATGCGCTTGTACTTGCCGCAGATGCACTCGTAGTCCTTCACGGGCCCGAAGATCTTCGCGCAGAAGAGCCCGTCCCGCTCCGGCTTGAACGTCCGGTAGTTGATCGTCTCGGGCTTCTTCACCTCGCCGTGCGACCACTCGCGGATCTTCTCCGGGGACGCCAGCGAGATGCGGATCGCCGAGAACGAGAGCGGATCCTTGGGCTTCTCGAAAAAGCTGAAGATGTCCTTCATCGGATCACTCCTCCGCCGCGAGGGCGTCGGTTCGGGTGGGGCTCTCGATCAGCTCGACGTTCAGGCAGAGCGCCTGCAGCTCTTTCATCAACACGTTGAAGCTCTCCGGCAGACCGGCGTCGAGGGTGTACTCCCCCTTGACGATCGCCTCGTACATCCGGGTGCGACCCTGAACGTCGTCCGACTTGACGGTCAGGAACTCTTGCAGCGCGTAGGCTGCGCCGTAGGCCTCCATCGCCCAGACCTCCATCTCCCCGAGGCGCTGGCCACCGAACTGGGCCTTGCCGCCGAGGGGCTGCTGGGTGACGAGCGAGTACGGGCCGATGCTCCGCGCGTGGATCTTGTCGTCCACGAGGTGGTGGAGCTTGAGCATGTACATGATCCCGACGGTGACGTCGGTGTGGAACGCGTCCCCGGTGCGGCCGTCGAAGAGGACGGTCTGGCCGTGGGTGCCGCTCGAGACGTGGTAGAGGGGCGAGCTCTGCTTCTGCTCGGCCGCGGTGTCCTTCACCAGGGTGAGCAGCTTCTTGATCTCGCGCTCCTCGGCGCCGTCGAAGACCGGGGTCGCGAGCTGCAGGCCGTTCTTGATCTTCGCCGCGAAGACCGTCAGCTCGTCGACCGGCATGTCCTTGATGATCTGCTTGGTCTCGCCGGTGTCGTAGATCTTCAAGAGGTGCTTACGCAGCGGCTCGCCCGCGAAGCCCTTCTCCTCCATCAGCTCGTTGAGCTGACGGCCGAGGAGGTAGCCCGCCCACCCGAGGTGGGTCTCGAGGATCTGACCGACGTTCATCCGGCTCGGGACGCCGAGCGGGTTGAGGCAGATGTCGACCGGCGTGCCGTCCGGGAGGTACGGCATGTCGACCTCCGGCAGGATCCGGCTGACGACACCCTTGTTCCCGTGGCGGCCGGCCATCTTGTCGCCGACCTGGAGCTTGCGCTTGATGGCGATGTAGACCTTCACCATCTTGATCACGCCCGGCGGGAGCTCGTCGCCCTTGCTGAGCTTGCCGATCTTCTCCTGGAAGAGCGTCTCGATCGCCTGGGTCTGCTCGTCGAGCTGCTCGAGGATGCTCGCGATGGTCTCCTGACCCTTGTCGACCTCGATGTCCTTCCAGTACTTCTTCGGGATCGGGTCGAGCTCGGCCGCGACGATCTTGGCGCCCTTCGCGAAGAGGACCTTCCCCTTGTCGTCGACGAGCTTGTTCGCGGTGGTGCGGCCGAGGAGCAGCTTGCGCACGCGGTCGTAGGCGGACTCGCGGATGATCTTGATCTCATCCGCCATGTCCTTCTCGAGCTTGGCGCGCTCCTGGTCCTCGATCTCCCGCGCGCGGTCGTCCTTCTCGGTGCCCTTGCGGCTGAAGACGCGCGCGTTGATGACCACGCCCCGCGCGCCCGGGGGCACGCGCAGCGAGGTGTCGCGGACGTCGCCCGCCTTCTCGCCGAAGATCGCGCGGAGGAGCTTCTCCTCCGGCGAGAGCTGGGTCTCGCCCTTCGGCGTGATCTTGCCGACCAGGATGTCGCCGCTCTTCACCTCGGCGCCGATGCGGACGATGCCGCTGTCGTCGAGGTCCTTGAGCGCCTCCTCACCCACGTTCGGGATGTCGCGGGTGATCTCCTCCTTGCCGAGCTTCGTGTCGCGGGCGACGCACTCGAACTCCTCGATGTGCACCGAGGTGTAGACGTCTTCCTTGGCGATGCGCTCGCTCAGGAGGATGGAGTCCTCGAAGTTGTAGCCACCCCAGGGCATGAACGCGACGACGCAGTTGCGCCCCAGCGCCAGCTCGCCCATCTCGCAGCTCGGGCCGTCGGCGATGACGTCGCCGGCCTTGACCTTCTCGCCCGGGCGGACGACCGGCTTCTGCGTGTAGGAGGTGCTCTGGTTGGACCGGCGGAACTTGTTCAGCCGGTAGATATCCGGGAACGCGCCCGCCTCGCCCTCGGCCTTGATGACGATGCGCGTCGCGTCGACCGAGTCGACCGTGCCGTCCCGCTTCGCGAGGATGCACACGCCCGAGTCGCGGGCGACCTTGCCCTCGAGCCCGGTGCCGACGATCGGCGCGTGGGTCCGCACGAGCGGCACCGCCTGCCGCTGCATGTTCGAGCCCATGAGCGCGCGGTTCGCGTCGTCGTGCTCGAGGAACGGGATGAGCGAGGCCGCGACCGAGACGAGCTGGTTCGGCGAGACGTCCATCAGGTTGATCTGATCGGGCGTCACCATGACCGTGTCGCCGTTGTAGCGGGCGCTCACGAGGTTCGCGCTGAGCCGGTTCTTGTCGTCGAGCTCCGCGTTCGCCTGCGCGATGTAGAAGCCCTCCTCCTCGAGCGCCGAGTACCAGCGCACCTCTTCGGTGACCGTGCCGTCCTCGACGCGGCGGTACGGCGTCTCGACGAAGCCGTACTCGTTGACGCGCGCGTAGGTCGAGAGCGACGCGATGAGGCCGATGTTCGGACCCTCCGGCGTCTCGATGGGGCAGATGCGGCCGTAGTGCGTCGTGTGGACGTCGCGGACCTCGAAGCCCGCGCGCTCACGCGTCAGGCCGCCCGGCCCGAGCGCGGAGAGGCGACGCTTGTGCGTGACCTCCGAGAGCGGGTTGGTCTGGTCCATGAACTGCGAGAGCTGGCTGGACCCGAAGTACTCCTTGACCACCGCGCTGACGGGCTTCGCGTTGATCAGGTCGTGCGGCATGAGCGTCTCGATCTCCTGAGACATGCTCATGCGCTCCTTGATCGCGCGCTCCATGCGGACCAGACCGATGCGGTACTGGTTCTCCATGAGCTCGCCGACGGCGCGCACCCGGCGGTTGCCGAGGTGGTCGATGTCGTCCGTGGTCCCCCGGCCGTTCTTCAGCTCGATGAGGTGGCGGACGGTGTGGAGGATGTCGAGCGTCGTGAGGACGGTCGTCTCGAGCTCCGGCTTGTCCTCGGAGTCCTCGCGGTAGAACTTGTAGTTCAGCTTCAGCCGGCCGACGCGCGACAGGTCGTAGCGCTCGGGGTTGAAGAAGAGGTTGTGGAAGAGGGTCTTCGCCGTCTCGAGGGTGGGCGGGTCGCCCGGGCGCAGCCGCCGGTAGATCTCGAGGATCGCGTCGTCCTGGGTGGTGATCTTATCGGCCACCAGGGTGTCGCGGAGGTAGCTGCCGACGTTCAGGCCGTCGATGAACAGCACCTTGAAGCTCTGGACGCCCGCCTCCAGCAGGGCCTCGAGGCGCTCCTCGGTGATCTCCTCGTTGACCCCGAGGAGGACCTCGCCGGTCTCCTCGTCGATGATGTCCTCGGCGCTGTACTTGCCGACGACCTCCGCCGGGTCCATCGGCAGCTTGTCGAGGCCCGCGCTCTGGAGCTTGCGGATCGCCGAGCGCGTGAACTTGCGGTTCTTGCGGACGATGATCTCGCTGCCGACCTTGATGTCGCGCGTCGCGCGCTGACCGGGGAGGAGGTCGTACTCGATCGACTTCGCGAACTTCCCCTTCTCGAGGAAGATGGTCTCGTTGTCGTAGTAGAACTCGAGCAGCTCCTGCGTCGTGTAGCCGAGCGCCTTGAGGAGCACCGTCGCGTGCATCTTGCGGCGGCGGTCGATGCGGACGAAGAGCAGGTCCTTCGGGTCGAACTCGAAGTCGAGCCACGAGCCGCGGTAGGGGATCACGCGGGCCTGGTAGAGGAGCTTGCCCGAGCTGTGGGTCTTGCCCTTGTCGTGGTCGAAGAAGACGCCCGGGCTGCGGTGCAGCTGGCTCACCACGACGCGCTCGGTGCCGTTGATGATGAACGTGCCGTTCTCGGTCATCAGCGGGATCTCGCCGAAGTAGACCTCCTGCTCCTTGATGTCGCGGATGGTCTTCTCGGAGCTGTCGCCGCCGCTGTCGTAGATGATCAGCTGGATGGTGACCTTGATCGGCGCGGCGTAGGTCATCCCGCGCTGGATGCACTCGTCGACGTCGTACTTCGGGCGCTCGAGCGTGTAGCCCACGAACATGAGCTCGCTCGTGCCGTTGAAGTCCCGGATGGGGAAGACGCTCTTGAAGACGCCCTGCAGCCCCATCTCCGTGCGCTCGCCGTGGGGCGTCGTCGCCTGGAGGAACTTCTCGTACGACTTCTTCTGGATGTCGATGAGGTTCGGGATATCGATGATCTGCGTGATCTTCCCGAAGCTGTGCCGGATGCGGAAGTTGGTCTGAACCATCGACGCCATTGCGGGAGCTCCCTTTGGCCCAGCGGGCCATGACCGAGTGGGTTTATTCGCTGCGTCGGTCTTCGCAGACGTCGTGGGAGAGGTGCCGCCCCACGCGGCGGACAAAGCTAGCTGCAGATCAAGCTGGCGGGCTCGAGGGTGAGCCGAGCGCTAAATACACGTGCACGGCCGGGGGCCGATCGGGCCCCCGTCCGCGCTACGCGTCAAAACGGAGTGGGCAGGGAGACCACTACTTGAGGGTGACCTTCGCGCCAGCCTCCTCGAGCTTCTTCTTGATGTCCTCGGCCTCTTCCTTGGAGACGGACTCCTTGATGGCCTTCGGAGCCGACTCGACGAGGCTCTTCGCGTCCGCGAGGCCGAGGCTCGTGACCTCGCGCACCGCCTTGATCACGTTGATCTTCTTGGCGCCGACATCGGTGAGCTCGACCGTGAACTCGGTCTGCTCCTCGACCGCCGCGGCCTCGCCGCCGCCGCCGCCGCCCGGGCCAGCCACGGCCACCGGCGCCGCCGAGACGCCCCAGTGCTCCTCGAGCTTCTTCACGAGGGCGGCCACATCCATGACGGACCAGGAGCTGAGCTCCTCGACCATCTGATCCACGTTCATGTTCGCCATTTTCCGTCTACCTTCTCAACTAAGCTCGCTCTCAGGCCTACCTCGGGTCCAATTCCTGCAGAGCGAATCAATCCTTGTGAAGCCCGCCAGCGGCGAGCGCAACCCGTTTGCTCGAAATGAGCGTGACAACGCTGAGGAATCTCAGCCCTCGCCCTCCTGCTTGCGCCGGTAGGCGTCAAGCACGTAGCCGAGGTTCTGGGCCGGCGCGTTGAGCTGCATGACCAGCTGCTGCATCGGCGCCATGAGCTGAGCGAGGAGCATCGCGCGAAGCTCGTCCTTGCCCGGCAGGTTGGCCAGCTCGTTCTCGACCCGGTCCGCGGTCAGCACTTCCTCGTCGAGGACGCCGGCCTTGAACTCGAGCTTCTCGTTGGCGTCGCTCTCCTTGCGGAACTTCTTGATGATCTTGGCGGCCGCGCTCGGGTCTTCGAACGACCAGGCGACGCCGGTCATCCCCTTGAGCTTGGACTCCAGGACCTCGTTCCCCTCGAGCGCGGTGCCCTTGAGCGCCTGCTTGATCAGGCGGTTCTTGACGACCCGGTACTCGACGCCCGCCGCGCGGAAGCGCGCGCGGAGGTCGGTGACCTGCTCCACGTCGATGCCTTCGAAGTTGACGAAGACCGCCGCCATCGCCTTGTCGAAGCTCTCCTTGACGGAGCTGACGACCGCTTCCTTTTCAGTTCGCGTAGCCATGAGTACTTCCTCCTCAGGCCTCGATCGAAGCGGGGTCGATGGAGATGCCGGGGCCCATCGTGCTGCTGAGCGTGATGCTCCGCAGGTACTGACCCTTGGCCGACGCGGGCTTGGCCCGAAGGAGGGCGTCCACGAGCGCCTTGACGTTGTCTCGGAGCTTGTCCGATTCGAACGAGCGCTTGCCGACCGGCGCGTGGACGATGCCCGCGCGCTCGACGCGGAACTCGACCTTACCCGCCTTGACCTCCTGGACGGCCTTGGTGACGTCGAAGGTCACCGTACCGACCTTCGGGTTGGGCATGAGCCCGCGGGGTCCGAGGATGCGCCCGAGGCGACCGACCTGCCCCATCATGTCGGGGGTCGCGATCACCGTGTCGAAATCGAGCCAGCCTTCCTGGACCTTGGCCACGAGCTCGTCGGCGCCGATGTGATCGGCTCCGGCGGCCTCGGCCTCGATCGCCTTCTCGCCCTTCGCGAACACGAGCACGCGCACCGTCTTGCCGATCCCGTGCGGGAGCACGGTGGCGCCACGGACCATCTGGTCGGCGTGCTTGGGGTTCACTCCGAGACGGACGGCGAGGTCCACGCTCTCGTCGAATTTGGCGAACGACGCCTCCTTCACGAGATCGCAGGCCTCCTGGATCAGATAGAGCCGATCGCGTTCAACCTTCGCGATCGCCTCCTTTCTTCTCCTACCTGTCTTCATGAGTCATCTCTCCTGACGACGAGACCGGGACCATCCCGCCTCGCCTCCCACCCGTGGTGGTAGTGCGACCGAGCCGTGAGGCTCGCTCGACGTGGCCGACCGGGGCCGACCATGCTCCACGTCCCTCTCGGGGCGCGGTCGGCTGAGCTGCGGAGCTCAGTCGACGACGTCGACGCCCATCGAGCGCGCCGTGCCCGCGAGCGAGCGGGCGCAGGTCTCGAGGGAGCCGGCGTTGGTGTCCTGGATCTTCTCCTCGGCCAGCTTGAGGAGCTGGGCCTGGGTGATCTGGCCGACCTTGTCCTTGTTCGGCCGCGGCGAGCCGGAGCCCGGCTTCTTGCCGATCTTCAGCCCGAGCTCCCGCTTGATGAGCACCGAAGCGGGCGGCGTCTTCGTGATGAAGGTGAAGGAGCGGTCGCTGAAGACGCTGATCACCACGGGGATGATCAGGCCGTCCTGCTTCTGGGTGCGGGCGTTGAACTCCTTGCAGAACTGCATGATGTTCACGCCGTGCTGACCCAGCGCCGGGCCCACGGGGGGGGCGGGGTTGGCCTTTCCAGCGGAGAGCTGGAGCTTGATCTGTCCGATGACCTTCTTCATTGCCTAAACCGTCTTCTCGACCTGTCCGTAATCCAGCTCGACCGGCGTAGCGCGCCCGAAGATGGAAACAAGGACCTTGACCTTCTGCTTGTCGGGGTTGACCTCTTCGACCGTCCCCGTGAAGTTGGCGAACGCGCCGTCGATGACCCGAACGTGGTCGCCCGCCTCGAACACGACCTTCGGCTTGGGGCGCGCGGCGCCCTCGGCGACCTGGGCGGTGATGGCGTCGATCTCGCTCATCGGCACGGGCGCCGGCTGACGGCCGCCCACGAACCCGCTGACCTTGGGGGTGTCCTTGACGAGGTGCCAGGTCTCGTCGGTCAGCTCCATGTTCACGAAGATGTAGCCAGGGTAGAACGTGCGGCTGGTGACCCGACGACCGCTCGGGCGGTTCTCGGTGACGTTCTCCTTCGGGATGAGGATCTCCCCGAACTGCTCCTCGGCGCCGGCCTGGCGGATCCGCTCCTCGAGCGAGAGCTTCACCTTGCCCTCGTACCCGGAGTAGGCCTGGACCACGTACCATTTCTTCGACATCGATCGTCCCTGGTTCGCTGAGCTCGGAGTCTGGTCGGGCTGCACGTCAGCCTCAGGTGGTCGAGTAGATCAGGTCCGTGAAAGCCGACCACGCCGCGTCGAAGACGCCGAGGAAGACCGCGGCGATCACCGAGGTGACGATCACGACGATCGTGTTGCGCCAGGTCTCCGGGCGCGTCGGCCAGGTCACCTTGGAGAGCTCACCTGCGACCTCGTCCACGTAGGGCTTCACCCGGTCGTGGCGGTACAGCAGGTAGCCCACCAGGATGCCGAGGATCGCGGCCAGACCGGTCACGAGGGTGCCGTCCGGCTCCGCGAAGTAGCTCCACACGAAGTTGATGAGCTTGTCGCCGATGAAGAACACCAGCGCGGCGACGCCCACGAAGGCGAACTGCACCCAGCGCTCGAGGCCGAGCGTCTTCGCCTCTTCGTACTGCTCTTCTTCTTCCGACATGCCGCTACTCCGGGGGACTCAGGCCAGGAGGGACTCGAACCCCCGACCTGCGGATTTGGAATCCGCTGCTCTACCAATTGAGCTACTGGCCTATACCCGAACTCCTGTGCTTATTCCCCGCGCTATTTGGACTCCTGATGGAGCGTGTGCCGCTCGCACGCCTTGCAGTACTTCTGGATCGCGAGGCGCTCTTTGTCCTCTTTCTTGCGGGTCGTCTTGTAGTTGCGCGCGCCGCACTCGCTGCAGACGAGCGCGACGCGCACCCTACTCGCCACGAGGCTACTCGTGGATCTTCGTGATGATGCCGGCGCCGACGGTGCGGCCGCCCTCGCGGATGGCGAAGCGCTGCTTCTCCTCCATCGCGACCGCGACGATGAGCTCGACCTTCATGGTCACGTCGTCGCCC
>JAUHXR010000072.1 GCA_030426845.1 Polyangia bacterium
GGTAGCGCAGCACGGGGCTCGGCCGGGCGGCGCCGCTCTCGCAGGCGGAGCCGGTCGCCACCCAGGCCAGGTCGGCCAGCGCGGCGACCGCGGAGGCGCCCTCGACGCCGGGGAGCGCGAGGTAGAGGACGTGCGCCTGCTGGTGCGCCGGGTCGACCAGCGGGATCGGGGCGAGCGGGGCGAGCGCCTCGAGGGCGCGGCGCCGGAGCTCCCGGGTGGCCGCCTCGCGGGCGGCGTGCTCCGACTCGGCGAGTGACGCGGCCACCCCGAACGCGTGCGCGAGGGCGACGCCGACGGTGCCGGCGCGCAGGCCGCCTTGCTGGTGTCCACCCAGGAGCTGGGGCGCGAGCAGCGACCGGGCCCGGGGGCTCGCGAAGAGCCCGCCGACGCCCACGGGCCCGTGGATCTTGTGCGCGCTCACCGTCAGCAGGTCGATCGGCGCGCGGAGCGGGTCGAGGGCCTTGCCGTAGGCCTGCGCGGCGTCCACGTGGAGGAGCACGTCGGCGTCGGCGAGCTCCTCGGCGAGCGCGTCCACGTCCTGGAGCACGCCGGTCACCGGGTGCGCGGCGTGGAGGGAGACGAGGAGGGTGTCGGGGCGCACGCGGTCGACCATCGCGTCGATGGACACGCGGCCGTCGCGCCCCGGCGGCACGCGATCGATCTCGAAGCCTCGCGCGGCGAGCGCGGCCAGCGGCGCCGACACCGAGCGGTGCTCGATCGCGCTGGTGACGATGTGGCGCCGCGTCTCGCCGCGCCGGCCCTCCGCGAGGCCGCGGATCACGAGGTTGTTCGCCTCGGTCGCTCCCGAGGTGAAGACGAGCTCGTCCGGATCGCGACCGACGACGCGGGCGACGCGCGCCGCGGCCTCGTCGACCCGGAAGCTGAGGTGCTGCCCGCCGGCGTGGGCGGCCGAGGGGTTGCCGACCCAGCCGAGCGCCTCGGTCAGCGCGCGCGCGACACGCGGATCGAGGGGCGCGCTCGCGTTGCAGTCAAGGTACGCCGGCATCCGACGCGCCGAGGAGCCCCGCGAGTCGTTCCCGGAGCGCGACGCGGGCCGGCTCCTCCGCGCGCATGCGGTGCAGCAGCGTGAGCTGCCCGGGCACGAGCCCGACGCGCAGCTCGAAGCGGAACGGGACCACGAACGAGGTGAGCACCGCCTCGCCGAGCCGGGTGGACTGCGTGGTCCAGCGCTCGCCGTCGAGGAGCTGCGTCACCGCCCGCAGGATGTCCTCGTCGGCGAGGGAAGGGGTCGCGGTGAAGACCCACTCGAGGCCCTGCCGGCAGCGCGGCGCCCGCTCGACCGAGACGGTCCGATCACTCACCGCGCGTCACCACCAGCGAGGTGTAGTCGTCGCCCATCGACTCGCAGGTCGCGAGCTCGGTGCGGGCGCTCTCGGGCGCGTTGAGGACCGTCTCGTAGAAGGCGTCGTCGAGGATCGGGCGGTCCGCGATCTTGCCCACGCGGATGAGGTTGAAGAGGCCCGCCGCGCCGCCCTGGACGAGGTAGTCTGTCGGCCGGCTCGCGCGCCCGAAGAGCGCCTTGTAGCCGCGGCTCTCGTAGCCGTCGTAGGCGCGCACCACGAGGCGATCCTCGGTCAGCTCCTCGACCCGCCACGTGCCATAGCCGAGCGCGTTGATCACGGCGACGATGCCATGGATCCAGTCATCCTCGTTGCGGCACTGAGGCCGGACGACCGCGTCCCACTCGGGGCTCGTCATCACGCCGCCCAGGGTGTGGAAGCCGCAGCGGTGGCCGGCCTCGACGAGCAGCGCCTCGGCCGGCTCGATCATGCCCGCCCTGTCGACCATGCGGTGGACGAACTCGTAGACGACCCGGTTGAGGTAGCTCCCGAACTGGAGGGTCAGCATCACGCCGAAGCGATGGATGAGGCCCTCCTCGTTGCCGGAGAAGTCCAGGCCGGAGAGCGCCTCGAGGATGCCCAGCTCGTCCACGTTCGTGTCGGCGTTCGGCGGGGGCGGCGCGATCTCGTTGCCCACGCCCTCGCCGTGGGAGAGGAAGAAGTCGGCCGGGGGGTCACGGCGGCTCAGCGCGACGCGGCCTTCGGGGTCGCCGACCGAGTGGCAGGCGAGGATCTCCGCCCCGAAGCTGCCGGCGGGCAGGCCGTAGGCCGCGGCGGCGGCGCCGGCGGCGTAGCCCGCGTCGAAGAGATTCTGGGGCTCCTGAAAGCTCCCGCGCTCGTCGACGAGGCACTGCCCGAAGTGGGAGGTCGGGGTGACGGCCTCGCCGCCGGACGTGGTGATGCGCGTGAGGTCCAGCGTGCCGAAGCCGAACTGCGCAAAGGTGTCGGACGCGAGCCGCAGGCGCTCCTCTGGCGTCGTCAGGCCGAGCTCGTCGGAGCCGCGCGAGACGAGCGAGTGGGCGCTCGCGGCCGCGGCGTCGACCATCACCTCGCGCATCCCGAGGGAGCGGTCGAGGAGCAGGGTCTGCTGCAGCCAGTAGTTGTACTTGTTGCAGTGGAAGACGAGCGGCTCCCCCGCGGTGAGGAGGCGGCCGTAGGGCGCGGGCTCCATCGAGCACAGCACGCGTGCGGTCGGAGGGTGGCTGGTCATCGGGCTCTCCCCATGGCGCGGTCCAGCTCCAGGGCGCCCTGCTTGAGGCGCTCGGCGACGGCGGGCGTGAGCGGAGCCGAGCGATCCATCCCCGCCAGCTCCGGCATCCCGAGAAAGAGGATCAGCCGGGCGATCCGGAGCTTCCCGATGTTGCCGGGGAAGAGGCTCTCGAGGGTATCGGGGGCGTCCATGAAGTGCGAGACCGTGGCTCTCAGTGGAGGGTACGTCGGGCCCTCCGGCGCCTGAAGAGGCCCTCCGAGCTGGCCGCGCGGCTTACGGCGCCGCGACCTGCGGGCCGCAGGCGGGTCGCTCGAGGACCCCCGCGACGCTGGACGCCGTCACCGCGCGCGGCGCCCCGGTCGCGTCGGTGAACAGCGTGGCCGCCCGCAGGCTCCCGTCGCCGATCTCGTCGATCCCGGGCAGCGGGGCGCCGTCGCGCAGGGACACCCGACGCACCCGCAGCGCGCCGCCGCCCGCGCTCGTGGAGAGCCCGGCCACCAGCACGCCCCGCGCGGCGGACTCGGTCAGGGGGACCCCGCCGATCTCGGCGCCCGGCTCGAGGACGGCCCTCGCGAGCGCGAGGGACGGGCGCCCCGTGTCGTCCAGGAGGACCGCCGGCGTCTCGAGCGTCGCGCGCCACGAGGCATCGAAGCGGACGAGCGCGCCAAAGAGCGGACCGTCGCCGTCGCAGGCGCTCTGCCACGCGAGGTAGGCGCGCCGCGTGGTCGGGTCCTCGTCGGGGCCCGGCGGGATCCAGAGGAGCGCCGGGCGCCACACCGCCGACGGAGTCGTGAGCGCCTGGGTCGCCGGCGGGGCGGACAGCGCCTGACCGCGCGGCACGAAGGCGAGGCTCAGCCCGTCGCCCGTCCCGTAGGCGAGCAGCCACCCCTCACCGGGCACGGGCGTGATCGCCGGCGGGCTGGCCAGGGCGTCGCCGGGGCTGACCGCCGGCTCGCGGGTCGCGCTGCCGGCGCCGTCGACCCGCATCACCTCCAGCGGCGCCTCCTCGTCGCAGCCCGCGCCGTCGACCGGGGCGACCCAGGCGACGAGCGCCTCCTCCCCGTTCGACGCGGCGACGAGCCCGCGCGGTGCCCGGCCCGAGGGCCGCGAGCCCCCGGGGGGACAGCCCTCGTCGAGCGGGTGAATGTCGATCGACGCCGGGTCGGCGCCGTCGCCGACGTAGCGCACGACGCCGGCCTGCCGCTCCTCGGCGATCCGGATCGCGCCGGCCCGACCGCACTCGCTCGCGGTCGAGATCATCGCGAAGAGCGTGGTGCCGCCGAGCGAGGCGGCGACGAGCTCGTCCGCCTCGCACCGCGTCGCGTCCGGCACCCGGCAGGCCCGCCGCGCTTCGTCGCAGATCTGCGCCCCGCAGACCGCGGTCGGGTCGTCCTCGCACACCATGGCGCCGCCGCGTTCGCGGCACACGCGGAAGCCGCAGAAGACGCCGTCGTCGCAGTCCGCGTTGGTCAGGCAGGCGCCGCCCGGGACGGGCGCGACCGGCTCGGGAGGCGACAGCTCCGGCGGGCCCTCGGAGACCCAGGGGCACGCTGCACCGTCCCCGTCCACCGGCGCGACCGTGGTCGGCCCGCCGAGCCACCCCGACGCGTCCCCCTGGCCCCAAGCCGGGGCGACGCCGCCGACGGTCACGTACACGGAGGCGCCTCGCGTCGCGAGCGTCGCGGAGGCCCCCTCCGGCGGCCAGGGCGTCGGCGCCGGCGCCTCGGCCCCCTCGTCCACGCGGAGGTCGCAGTCGTTGTCCCGCTGATCGCAGGTCTCCGTCGCGCCCAGGAACCGCGCGTCGTCCTCGTCGTCGCAGTCTTCCCCGCCGCAGGCGGCCGCGATCTGTCCATCCCGGTCGGCGTCGCGCGGGGTCAGCTCGCACACCGACGCCTCGGTGCACTGGTAGAGGCGGCAAGCCGTGGGGTCGATCCCGTACCGGGCGTTCGCCGGCGCGCAGTCCGCGTGGGTCTCGCACTCGGTCAGCGGGATGTCGTCGAGCCCGGCGAGGGAGCACCCGCCCGAGAGCAGGCTGGCCGCGAGCAGGCCGGCCGCGAGCCCAGTCCGCGCGAGCCGAGTTCGCGCGAGCCGAGTCCGCGCGAGCCGAGTCCGCGCGAGCCGAGTCCGCGCGAGCCGAGTCCGCGCGAGCCGAGTCCGCGCGAGCCCCGTCCCCGCGAGCCCAGTCCGCGCGAGCCAGCTCAGAACGCGCGTCGCCACAGCAGCGCTCCTCCCCCCGGGCTCGCGACGGCGCCGACCTGGTCCTGGCCGTCCCAGTCGGTCAGCACCGCGAGGACGATCGCCACCGCGGCGATCGCGAGGCCCGAGCCCATGACGACGTCGGCCGCGAGCGCGGCGTCCCCGATCGGCGCCAGGTCCTCGGCCACCGTGACCGGCTGCGCGAGGGCGGCGTCGCGGAGGCTCAGCGCGTGGATCCCGAGGCCCACCGCCACCGCGACCGTCGCGGCCGCCACCGCGGCGGTGATCCCGAACGCGACCGGGTCGAGCCCGTCGAACACGCGGCCCAGCTCCACCGTGCGCTCGACCGTCTCGCGCGCCGCGACCGACACCGCGAGCTGCACCGTCTCGTAGCCAGCGGCGCGGATGAACAGGACGTGGTCGCCGGCCGGCAGGAGGACCTCGCCCGGGCCCTCGCCGAGCTGCCGCTCCGCCGACCAGACCTCGACGCGGGCCTGCGGCGTGGTGGTGATGCGCACCCGGCCGAGCAGGCCCTCGAGCGCACGCACCGACGCCTCGACGTCGGCCCGGCCCTCGGCCTCCTCGCCCGCCTCCTCCAGGTATCGGCGGTAGGTCGCCATCGCGAGGTCGTAGCGGTAGAGGCGCTCGTGACAGAGGCCCATGTTGAACAGCATGACCGGCCGGCGTGGGTGGCCCTCGAGCAGCTCGTAGGCCCGCCGATACTCGTTGAGCGCGGCCGCGAAGCTCTCCTCGCGAAAGAGGAGTTGACCGCGCTCGTAGTGCTCTCGCCCCAGGCGCTCCGCCTCGGTGGGCGGGGCCGAGGGCGGCGCCTCGACCTCTGCAGCGACCTCGGACCCAGTCCCGGGCGGAGCGTCGGGCGGAGCGTCGGGCGGAGGAGCGGAGGCGTCGACGTCCTGCGCGGCCGCGGCCGCGGGCCAGAGCGCCAGGGTGAGGAGCAAGATGGCCGTGCGGGTCACAGCGGCATCGTCTCGCGGTTGCGGGTCGCGGTCGTCGTCGGCTCCTCGACCGGCGACGGCTCGGGGGTGGGTGTGGGGACCGCGGGGGTGGCCTCCGCCTGCCCGCCCTCGGACGGCGTGGTCTCGGACGGCGCCTCCGCGGGGGTGAGCTCCCCCGACGCTCTTCGCCGCGCGCCGCGGCGCCCCCTCGCGGGGTCCGGCGTCAGGTCGGCGACGGTCGCCTCTTCGGGCGGCGCGTGGGTCGTCGGCTCGCCCGTCGGCGGGCTCGTCGCCGGTTCGGCCGGCGGCTCGGTCGGCGGCTCGGTCGGCGGCGCAGGCTCCGCCTCGAAGTCCGAGGGGCGCAGCTCGACGACGTGATCGCGATCGAACACCGCCGTCACCTCGACGGGGAGGAACCCCTCCCGCTCGGCCCGGATCGTGTGGGTGCCCGCGGAGGGCTCGACCTCGAGGCGCGCCGGGTTGGCGGTCGCCGCGCCGTCGACGAACAGCGTCGCGCCGGTGGGCGCGGTGACGGTGATCGACACGACGTCGGGGGCGCGCAGCGCGTAGGCCGCGGCCCCCGCGATGGCGAGGAGCGCGGCCAGGCCGGCCGCGTAGAGCGGGGCTCGGCTGACCGCTGGAGCGGCTCGAGGCGCCTCGAGCGCGCGGGGCGCGTCGGTCTCCTCCGCCGGCTCGGTCTCGACCCGCGTGACCGGCACCGGCCGCTCCTCGCGGGGCGCGGGCGGCATGGACGCCATCGTCTCGGCGAGCGCGTCGGCCTCGCGCGTGACCGGCACGATCCGCCGCTCGTCGGCGAAGGGCGCGAGCGCGGCCGCGACCTCGTCGCACGACTGCGGCCGATCGTCGGGGTCCTTCTGGAGCATCCGGCCGATCAGCTCGACGATCTCGCGCGGGACCCCGGTGCGCCGCCGCACGATCGGCTCGGGCGGCTCGCTCAGGAGCTTCACGAGCAGCGCGGGCGCCGACTCGGCCTCGAAGGGGAACCCCGCGGTGAGGAGGTTGTAGAGCATGACCCCGAGCGCGTAGACGTCGGCCCGGTGATCGAGGTCGGAGCGCCCGCGCGCCTGCTCGGGGGCCATGAAGTAGGGCGTCCCCATCGCGATCCCGCTGCGCGTCTTCAGGCCCGACTCGGCGCTCATGAACTTGCTCACGCCGAAGTCGAGCACCTTCACGAAGTCCTCGCCCCGACGCTGGAGCAAGAAGACGTTCTCCGGCTTGAGGTCCCGGTGCACGATCCGGTGAGCGTGGGTCGCGGCGAGCGCCTCGCAGACCTGGATCATGATCGCGCAGGCCCGACGCACCGGCAGCGGCCCGCAGGCGTCGAGCTCCGCGGAGAGGTCGCGCCCCTCGAGGAACTCCATCACCAGGTACGGCGCGCCGCTGTCGAGCAGGCCGAAGTCGTGGATCTCGATGATGTGCTCGTGCCCGATCTCGTTGACCGCGCGCGCCTCGTTGAGGAAGCGCTGCACGACGTCGGCCCGGTGCGCGAGCTGAGGGTGGAGCGTCTTGATGGCGACCCGCCGGTTGATGACAAGGCGGGTCCCTTCGTACACGGACCCCATCCCGCCCTCGCCGAGCTTGCGGACGATCTTGTACTTGTCGTCGAGCAGCCGGCCCACGTAGGGGTCGGCCGCGACCGGGATGTCGATGGTGTCGATCTCGGTCACGAGCGAGGGGCGCTCACGGGAACACGTTGAGGACCGCGGTCGGGTTCACGTAGGGGTAGCTGGTCGGCGGAGCGGCCGTCATCTGGATGCCGTAGATGTTCGACCCCCAGCACACGACCTCGTTGGCCGTCTCGAGGGCGCACCAGCCGAACTGATAAGGGATCACGCGCACTCCGCCGTGGTAGGGCACCCCCGCCGCGACGAGCGCGTCGGCGGGGGCGTCGAGGCGCTCGTTGGTGTCGGTGCCCCGCGCCAGGCTCCCGTAGAGGTTCGAGCCGAAGCACTGCAGCCGTGGCCCCGTCGGGTGCATGTACTGGAGGCAGGTCGAGGCGTAGCCGCCGGTGATCGACAGGACGTTGGGCGGCGCCCCCGGGACCAGGGTCGGGCCGATGGTCCCGCCCGTGCTCCACGGGTGCCCGGTCTGGGCGAAGCCGTTGCCGCCCCAGCAGTACGGGCGGCCGTCGCTGCCCAACACGCAGGCGTGCGTGAACCCGATCGAGAGGCTCGTCGCGCGCACCCCGCTCGGCATCACCACGGGGTAGGCGGCCGGCAGCGACGCGACGAAGGTCGTCTGCCCCGTGCGGTACTGGCCGCCGTAACCCGCGCACGAGACGCTGACGGTCGGGCCGCTGCGGAGCACGCAGGTGAAGTACTCGCCCGTCGCCACCGCGATCGCGTCGGTGACCGGAGTGGGCGCGCCCGGCCCCGCTCCGTCGTCGTCCACCAGGAAGGTCACCGGGGTCGTGATCGGCGTCAGCGCGGTGGTGGTCCCGTCGCCGAGCTGGCCGAAGTCGTTGCGCCCCCAGCAGCGGACCTGGCCCGAGCCGAGGAGCGCGCAGGCGTGGTCGCGGCCAAGGTCGACGTCGACCGCGCCGGTCACGCCGGCCACGGCCTCGGCCCGCAGGCGGTCGACCGTCGCGCCGTTCATCCCCTCCGACCCTTCGCCCCAGCAGAGCACGTCCCCGGCGGGCGACTGCACCGCGCAGGCGACGCCCGAGCCGGCGGGCGTGGTGTTGTTGCCGGCGTTCAGGCTGATCTGGGTGATGTTCTCGAGGGGGGCGCCGAAGCTCGCCCAGTCCTGGACGAAGTCGGCCGTCAGCCGTGTGGTCGTCGAATTGTCGCCGAGCTGACCCGAGCCGTTCTGGCCCCAGCAGCGCACGCGGCCGCTCCCGAGCACCACGCAGCCTGTGTCGCGCCCGCCGACGTCGAAGTCGACGATCGAGTGGCAGGCCGAGTTCTGACAGATCTCCGTGGCCGCGCAGCGTACGCCGCAGCCGCCGCAGTTCATCGGGTCCGAGACGGTCGGGAGCTCGCAGCCGTTGGGCGACAGCGAGTCGCAATTGTCGAAGCCCGCCACGCAGCCCGAGACGACGCAGCCCGCCGCGCCGCCGCACACGCTCGTCGCGTTGGGGAGCGAGCAGGTGACGTCGGTGCCCTCGTCGACCATCAGGTCGCAGTCCTGGTTGACCCCGTCACAGACCTCGGTGCCCATCGGGTTCACGCTCGCGAGCATGTCGTCGCAGTCGGTGCGATCCTCGACCCAGCCCGGGTCGGCCGCCCCGAGGCAGAAGACGTTGATCGTCGCCGGGTCGCCGTAGGTGTCCATGTCCATGTCGCGGTAGTGGATCGCCGGGAACGTGACCCCGTTGTTCATGTCGTCGCAGTCGCCGACGAACGGCGAGCGCCCCGGCGTCGCGCCGCACGAGAACGCCAGGTCGCCGGTGCCCACCGTGTCCATGTCGCTGTCGGCGTAGGTGGCCTGGATCGCGAGCGACTCGTCGATCGCCATGTCGCAGTCCTGGTCCCGGCCGTCGCACAGCTCGCGCGCGCCGGGGTTCACGGTCGGGTCGGCGTCGTCGCAGTCGCCGCTCCGCGACACGGCGCCGGGCGGGCGGATCGCGCTCCGCCCCCGGCTCATCGTGCCGCCGTAGGAGTCGCGGTCGCCGTCGAGCCACCAGTCGACCTCCTCCGGCACGCCGCCCGCGCCGCCCTCGTCGATGTTCCCGTCGCAGTCGTTGTCCCGCAGGTCGGTGATCTCGGGCGCGGCCGCGATCGAGCCGTAGGCCGGGTGCACGTCGCGATCGAGGTCGTTGCAGTCGACGCCGGTCACCCCGCACCCCGCCGCGGGCACCCCGTCGCCGTCGAGGTCCGAGCCGAAGCCGAGGACGTCCTCGTCGGTGAGGCCGTCGCAGTCGTCGTCCACCGCGTCGCAGTTGTCGTCGGGGCGGCCCGGCGCGATCGCGATGTCGCCGTCGTCGCAGTCGAGGGGGCGCGTGACGCGGCCCGGGACGACGCGGCAGCTGAACACGTAGTCGCTCGGATCGCCGAACAGGTCGAAGTCGTCGTCCGCGTACCACGCGATCGCGGTGGGGGTGTCGTCGGGGGTGCCGTCGCAGTCGTTGTCGAGCCCGTCGCAGAGCTCCGCCGCGCCGGTGTACGCGCGCGGCTCCGTGTCGTCGCAGTCGTCGGCGACGGACGAGAAGCCGAGCGTGCCCGGGCAGCGCTGCACGGCGGTCGAGCCCATGCGGCCGTGGCCGTCGAAGTCCATGTCGGGGTAGCTGTCGACGGTGACGCCCTCGTCCACCCGGCTGTCGCAGTCGTTGTCCGCGCGGTCGCAGAGCTCGGCCGCGGTCGGGTGGATGTCGGGCCGGAGGTCGTTGCAGTCCCGGCCGCACGTCGCGCCGTTGCAGCAGCGAGCGTCGTCCTCGCCGTCGCCGTCGAGATCGCGCTCGCCGTAGGTCGCGCCGTCGCAGTCCTCGTCGTGGCCCGCGCTGTCACAGACCTCGGCGTTGCCGGGGTACCGGTTCGGGTCCGAGTCGTCGCAGTCGTCCCCGCCGCACTCGACCGCGATCGCGCGGTCGCCGTCCGCGTCCTCGCTCACCGCGCACATGGTCTCGCAGCGGTCCGCGTCCTCGTTGCAGGTCTGCGCGGCGAGGCACGGGTCGGCGTCCGCCGGCACGCAGCCGAGCTCGTCGGCGTTCGCGTCCCCGGGCCGGCAGCGCTCCACGCCGTTGCAGAAGAGGTCGTCGCTGCACTGATCATCGGTGACGCAGCCGACGACCGCGTCGTCCGGCCGCGCGTCGTGGCCTCCGTCGGCCGGCGCGGGCCCCGAGTCGCTCGGCCCGCCGCCGTCCATTCCGCCGTCGCCGTCGTCGCAGCCCGAGGTCACGGAGAGGACGAGGAAGCTCGCCCAGACGACCGCGCGGAGGCGGAAGCAGGATCGCATCTGAGCATCCTAACAGCGCCTGTCCCGGAGGGAATGCCCTGCTTGGGTGACGTTCAGCGTCGCGCGATGTCGACGCGCTCCCCGGTGGTCACCGAGTGCGCGCTCACGTCGCCTCCGTGCGCCACGTAGAGCACGCGGCCGTCGGTCCCTGTCGCGGCTCACCCCGCCCGACACGCTACGAATCCCGCCGGCGGAGCCCGACGCACCGCGGCGGCGGCGTGCCCGCGTCCGAAGGCGCGGCGGCCGACGCTCGCCGCCTATCCGCGAGTTTGAGAAGCCTTGAGATGCGGGTCGTCGCGGTGCGCCGCACAACGACCTCATGTGCCACTCGACCGTCGGTCCCGCGCTCGCGATCTCGCTCGTCCTGCTGCTCAACGGATGCGACGGCGCGGACTTCTTCGACGCATCGATCGCAGACGCGGCGAGCGCGGACGCCGGCCCGGACGAGGTGTTCGACCCCGAGCTCGGCCTGCTTCGCGTCGACCCCGACCACGGGCCGTTCGGCGGCGGTAACCTCGCCGTGCTGCGGGGCTCCGGCTTCACGACGCATGGGCTGGAGGTCCGGTTCGGTGACCGCGCGGTCCCGGGTGAGGACGTCGTGCGCATCGATCCGAGCCGCCTCCAGGTGCGGGTCCCGGCCGGCGAGCCCGGCGCAGTCGACGTCGCGGTCCGACGGATGGCAGAGGAGGTGATGGTTCTCGGCGCCTACACGTACGACCTGTTCGCGATCGCGCCGACCCGCGGTCCGATGACCGGTGGGACGTGGCTGCGCGTCACCTCCGCCGCGCCGATCTTCGGGGGCGCGGTGGCGATACGGATCGCGGGCGAGCCTTGCCTCGATCTCGCGGTGCTCGGCCCGGAGGAGGTGACCTGCCGCACCCCTGGCGGACCCCGCGGCCCGGCCGACGTCGAGGTCACGGTGGACGGCGCGGCGACCGCGCTCGTGGACGCGTTCGAGTACGACGATCCCTTCGACCGCCTGGGTGGGCTCGCGGGAGACGCGGTCGACGGCTGGCTCGCCGTCAAGGTGCTCGGGCCAGGCGCCGAGCCGGTCGAGGGCGCGCTCGTCGTCGTCGACAGCGGGGAGGAGCTGCGGGCGCGCACCAACGCGCGGGGGATCGCGGTCTTCCGCGAGGAGGTGAGCGGTCCGTACACCGTGATCGCGTTCGACGACTGCATGCACCGCGGCGGCTTCGTGGGCGCGGACCGCGAGTTCGTGACGATTCCCCTCCGGCTCGCGTCCCTGGCCCCAGAGTGCGTCGGAGAGAGCACGGGCGGCCCCCCGCCCCCGCTCACGACGGTCACGGTGGAGGGGACGCTTCGCTTCTTCACCGACGACGAGCTGCCCGCGCCCACGGACGCCTGGGAGCGGGTGCCCGAGCCGGCCGCGGGGGAGGCCCGGGTCGCCTACGTCTGGCTGTCCGACGCCGACAACGAGGTGCAGCGAATCTACGAACGGGATCGCGGCGCCGGTCCGTCGCGGTTCGAGTTCGACCGCGAGGCGGACTCCTGGCCGAGCCCGCCCCAGGTCTACGTGCCGATCGCGCTCGCGGGCCTCGAGGGACCGTCGGGCTTCACGCCCTATGTCATCGGGGTTGGCGTGCCGGTCTCCGTGACCGCGCGGGACGAGCGCCTCGAGAGCGTGATCGAGCTCGCGACCGGGGTCGCCCCCGGGCCTCGGATCGCGCTCCGTGAACCTCCGGGCGCCCCGTATCCGCTGCTCTACCGCTATGACACCGACACCGGTCCGTCGTACCAGGGTCCATCGGAGGGCCCCGACTCCGCCGAGATCGAGGTGCGCTACGACGTGCCGGCGAGAGGCGTCGGGCTGGGCCTCTTCTTCGCCGAGGCCGGGAGGCTGGAGCCGCCTCCACCCGGCAGTGGGGGCGGGGCGATCCTCGATCTCCAATCCGAGCGCTACCCCGGCGCAGGGCCCTTCGCGATCCCCTGGATCCCCGCGGCCGCCGGTCCCCTGTCCGAGGCGGTCATGAGCGTCGTCGCGACGCGGTGGCACGCGGGGCCGCGTGGGGAGGGCCGCCGGTCCGAGCGCCTCGCCGGCGAGGTCCCGTACACCAGGGTCTTCGCACGCCGAGCGATCGGCAGCGAGGACTGGACGATCGACGAGCCCCTGGGTCTTCCTCAGTTCACCGCGCCCGCGAGCTTGAGCGCCGACATCACGGACCGCACCGTCGCGTGGACGCTCCCGGGGGACCTGCCCTCGTTCCTGGAGATCGAACTCGTCGCGAGACCCACGGGTAGCGCCTGCGAGCCGCGGCTGTTCTTCCTCGTGGGTGCCCCGGACGCGACGGAGGTTCGCGTCCCCGATGTCTCCGCGGAGGGGCTGCTCGATCTCTGTGTCGGCGAGCCGCTCACCGTCGTGGTTCGCGCCCGGGAGATCGACGGCGTCCGCTTCGACTCGCTGAGCACCGCGGGGCTATTCACGGCGTCCTACCGGCGCGCGTCGCAGAACGTCGCGCTCGGCACTTGGAGGGCGCGATGAGGTCTCGACCCTGGATCGTCCTGCTCGCCGCCGCCGCCGCGACCGCAGGGTGCGAGTCGCGCTCCGCTCCGCCGGACGCGTCCGTGGCCGGGGGCTGCACCACGGCGGGTCAGTCGTGGTGCGACGGCGACACCCTCGTGAGCTGCGGCTCGGACCTCGTGGGCGTGCGAGATGCCTGTGGCGCGCGTGGCCTGGCGTGCACCCCGGATGGCTGCCGCACGTGCCGACCCTCCGAGCTCGGCTGCTTCGAGGGAGACGCGGCGCGGTGCGACGAGGACGGCTCGGGCTGGACCGTCGTCGAGGAGTGCGGGCTGGCCTCGGGTCAGGCCTGCGTAGCGGGGAGCTGCATCTCCATGTGCGACGCAGCGGAGAGCGCGCGCAGCTACGTCGGCTGCGAGTTCTACCCGGTCGATCTACCTACGTCCGGCGGCTACGAGTCGAGCTTCGGGATCATCGTCTCGAACCCCAACGCGTTCCCGACCGCGGTCCAGATCGAGATCAACACCGCAGCGGTGAGTGAGCCGGCGCAGGTCGAGGTGCTGGATCGCGCCACCATTCCCCCGATGGACCTCGAGGTCTTCGTGGTGCCTCGCCGGCGCCTCGACGGTCTCGACGAGCTCGCCAGCGGCACGGTCAGCGCGCTCTCGTCGCGCGCGTACCGGGTCCGCTCCGTTCACCCCGTGATCGCCTATCAGTTCAGTCCCCTCCAGGAGGCTGACGTCTTCTCGAACGACGCCTCGCTGCTGCTGCCCACGTCGGCGCAGGGCGAGCGATACACGGTGGTCGGCTGGCCGCAGACGCTCACCACCCAGGGCGGCGCGAGCGACTGGGACTTCCGCGCGACCCTCACGGTGGTGGGCAGCGTCGCGGGGACCGACGTCCGGGTCGAGCTGGGCGATGCGGTAGGGGCGGTGCTCGGCCTCGACGGAGCGGCGAGCTACGGGCCCGGAGACGAGGTCCGCGTGACCCTGGGGCCGTTCGACACGCTGTCGCTCGTGACCGACGCGATGCTCGCGGACTTCTCGGGGACCGTCGTGACCTCGAGCGAGCGAGTGGCGGTGTTCAGCGGCTCGGAGGGCGCGGACGCGCCGATCTTCGACGCCATCGAGCGACGGCTCTGTTGCGCGGACCACGTCGAGGGGCAGCTCGTGCCCGATGACACCCTCGGGACGAGCTTCGTGCTCGGGCTCAGCCCTCCCCGCCTCCCCCAGATCAACGCGGCCGCGCAGGACATCTCGGTGATGGTCGCCGAGCTGCCCGAGCGTGAGTACGCCCGCGTCCTCGCGGTGCGCGACGGGACCACGGTGACCACCACGCTGCCGCCGCCCGACGACCACTTCCGGCTCGATCGGGGCGAGGTGCGCGACCTCGTGCTGCTGGAGGACGCCGCGCTCTCGGCCGACCAGCCGGTGTCGGTCATCCAGATGCTCGCCAGCCAGGACACGATCGCGGTTCCGCCGGAGCACCCGGGTGGAGATCCCGCGATGACGGTCGTGCCCCCCGTCGACCAGTTCCGCGAAGAGTACGTCTTCTTGACGCCGTCGACCTACGCCTTCGACGCGGTCACGCTGATCGTCCCGGACGGCGCCACCGCGACGCTGGACGAGACGCCGATCGAGGAGCAGTGCGACGCCTCGGGGCCTCTGTCCCTCGCGGACCTCGCGTACACGGTGCACCGGTGCCGGCTCTCCCGCCCGGTGCTGCGCCCAGACCTCACGATCGACCCCGGCGAGCAGCGCGATGGCGTTCACCGCGTGATCGCAGACCGGCCGGTGGGGGTGCTCGTATCCGGCTTCGACCGGTTCGTGAGCTACGCCTACGCCGCGGGGATGAACGTCGAGCGCCTCTACTGAGGATGAGGAGGAGCATTGCGATCGCGACGCGAGGGCCCGAGGCGTACGAGCCCGGGCTCCAGACGGTAGCCGTCGCCGATCCGCGCGAGCGCACCCTCGAGGCCCAACCGTCGGAGCGACCAGATAGCGGTGTAGACGCGCTGCGCCGCCGCGTCGGGGTGTGCGAGCTCCGAGGGCCACCCGATCGCGAAGAGCTCGAGGACCGTCAACCCCTCGGTCTGCGGCTCGCGGAGCTCGCGCGCCAGTCCGGCGAGCACCGCCCGCAACGCCTTGCGGCGTCTCAGGTCGACGTGCGGCTCGTCCGGTCCAGTCCGGAACCAGCTTCCGTCCGGCGCGACCTCGATCGCCGCGGCGGCGGCCGCCGGGCGGGCCGCGTCCTCGAGGAGGCGCGCGAGGGCGCGGGCAGCGCAGCGCGCGTCGCTGGACCCCGGTGCGTCACGCACGCGCTCGGCGCGGTCTCGGGCGCTCGCGCTGTTTGGCGACCTCGCGAGCGCCAGGTGGGCGGCGGCGACCGCGAGGACCTCCTGCAGGCGCGCCGCATCGGGGGCGAGCTCGCGCGCCTCTGCGAGGCTCCGCGCGGACTCTTCCATCTCGCCCCGCGACGCGGCGAGGATCGAGCGCGCCGCGAGCGCGTGAGCCGCGAAGTTGAGCTGAGGGGCCTCGCCGCGGCTGAGGAGCAGCGCACGCTCGAGCTCGACCCGGGCCTCGTCGAGGGCCCCCATGTCTGCGTAGACGAGCCCGAGCAATACCCGGAGCTTCGACTCCATGTGACGCTCACCCACCCGCCGGGCGGCGTCGAGCGCGTCCACGAGGAGCGCGCTCGCCTCGCTCGGGTCGCCGCGCTCGAGGGCGATGGAGGCCAGGTCGTGGAGGCAGTACGCCTCTCCCCGCGGGTACCCGGTAGCGCGGTAGTACCTCAGGCCAGCCTGCAGCCGGAGCTCGCCCTCCTCCAGGTCGCCGTCGATCAACGCGGCGACTCCGAGGTTGAGCTCGCTCACCGCGGCCGACGCCTCGTTCCCGTGGTGCCGCGCGAACGCCAGCACCTCGATCAGCGCGTCGCGCGCCTCGGCTCCCTCCAGGCGCTCGAGGTGAACGCGCGCGCGTCGCCCGAGGAGCGAGACCCGCACCGGCTGCGCGGCCCCGGTCACGGAGAGGCCCTCCTCGACGTGGGCCGCCGCCGCGTCGAGGTCGTGAGCCCTCAGCGCGACCAGCGCGAGCGCGTCCAGCGCGTCCGCCACGCAGGTGGGCTCGGCGAGCGCTCGCGCGTCGGTCAGCGCGCGCCGTCCCGCGGCCTCCGCTTCGGGGAGCCGGCCGAGGCAGGTCTCGAGGGAAGCGCGCAGGATCTCGAGGTGCACGCGAGCGGGGCACGGGGGCGCGCCCTCCTCCTGGGCCAGCGCCTCGGCCGCGACCCGCAGCCCGCGACGGTACGGTCCGACGTGGAGGAGCGCTCCTACCGCCACTCGCGCGCAGGCGAGGCGCGCGACTCCCTCCGCGTGCTCGACGGCGCGGAGCACGGTGTCGATCTCGGTCGCGAGGCTCGCGGCGAGGCGCGCCCGATCGCCCGCGTGCTCGTTCAGGGACTCGCCGACCGACGCGAAGTGAGCCACGAGCTCACGCTCCGCCCCCGCCCGCTCCGCGTCGGACAGGAGGCCCGCGGCGAGGGGACGCAGAGCACCGGGGATCGCGACGAGGCCCGTCCCCGAACGCTCGATCAGTCCGAGGTCCTCGAGCTCGTCAAGGGCGTAGCCCGTACCGGCTAGGGCGCGCGCGGTCTCCTCTCGCACCACTCCCGTGGTGACGCCGAGGCGCCCGTACGCGCGGCGAGCGGCCGGCGTCGCGCACACCAAGGAAGCGCGACCTGCGCGCACGACCGCGGACTCGCGGGCTCCTGTGGTGACGCCAGTGCGCGAGGCCGCGAGCGCGATCGCGAGCGGGTTGCCCTCCAGCCCCGCCACTCCGAGCGCTGCCTCCTCGCGCGACGGCGCACGCCCTCGACTGCGCCTCGAGACCGAGCGGTAGAGGGCGACCGCGTCGGGAGTCGCGAGCCCCGCGATGGGATAGGTTGCCTCCCCTGCTAGTCGAGACGACACCCGCGAGGTCGCGAGCACGAGCAGCCAGGGGCGCGCCTCGAGCCACCGGGCGATCGCGGGCGCGGGGCCCACGCGCTCGCATCCGTCGAGCACCACGAGCCGATGGCCCTCGCGCGGATCGTCGGTCACGAGGTGGCCGAGGAGATCGAGGACCGAGGCGGGATCGCCGATGGTCTGCAGATCGGCCCATGCGCGTCGGGACTCCGCCCATCCGTCGTAGGTCGCTCGCGCGAGCGCGGTCTTGCCCACGCCCGCGGGGCCAACGAGGGTCAGCGGAGTCCCGGGCGCCAGGGCGTCGTGGATCGACGCGAGGTCGTGTCCCCGGCCGAGCAGCGAGGCCGGCGCGGGCGTGAGGCGGGGGACGAGCGGGAAGACCGAGCGAGCCACCGGTAGGTTCGCTGCACCATGGGTGCCACGTGGACCTCGGGGCGAGACGGGACACGGGAGGCGGTCGAGGTGCGACCCGCGGTGTCGCAGGGGGGACGGCCGTCGCCGCGGCCCGCCCGCCCTGGCGGCGAGGCTACGCGGTCGCGCGGTCGACCGCGTCGCGGAACAGCAGCCGGTAGAGCGCGGGCACCGCGAAGAGCGTCAGCGCGGTGGCGACGGTGAGCCCGCTGATCATCGCCGAGGCCATCGGCGGCCAGAGGGTCGACTCGCTGAACAGCAGCGGCGTGAGGCCGGCCACGGTCGTGGCGGTCGTCAGCAGGATCGGCCGGGTCCGGACCTTCACCGCGTGCTCGATCGCGTCGGCGACCGACAGGCCCTCGCGCTCCTTCGCCTCCGCGAGGTCGATCAGCACGATGGCGCCGTTGACCACGATGCCGATGAGCGCGATCGCGCCGAGCAGCGCCACGAAGCCGAACGGGAGGTCGGCGAGGAAGAGGCCCGGCCAGATGCCGAGCACCGCGAGCGGCGCGGTCACGAGCACGATCGCGACCTTGCGCACGCTGTCGAACTGGAGGAGGAGGATCGCGATGAGGAGCAGCGCGCCGATCGGCGCCCGCGCGCCGAGGCCTCCGTTCGCCTCGGCCGAGCTCTCGTGGGCCCCGCCCAGCTCGTAGCGCACCCCGGGCGGGAACGTCAGCGCGTCGAGGCGCGGCCGCAAGCTCGCGATCACCTGGGCGTAGGTCGCGCCCTCGCCGGTCTGGGCGAGCACGGACACGGTGCGGCGACGGTCGAGCCGGTGGATCACCGCGGGCGCGAAGCGGAGCGCGCTCGTCGTCAGCCCGCCCAGCGAGGTCGTGCCGGCGTCCGAGGTCAGCCCGATCGCGTCGAGCTGTGCCGGGTCGTGGTCCTCCGCGAGCGGCGCCCGCACCACGATCGGCACCGGGTCCGCGCCGCCGCGGAACGCGCCCACCTCGAGCCCGCGCGTCCGCCCGAGCATCGCGGTGGCCACGTGGACCCGGCTCAGCCCGCGCCGCGCCGCGCCCGCGTCGTCGATCGTGTAGCCGAGCACCGGCGCGCCCGGGCCGTGGTCGGCGCGCACGTCGATCGCGCGCGGGTCCTCGCGCAAGAGGCGCTGCACCTGCTCGGCCGCGAGGTGGAGCGCGGCGAGGTCCTCGCCCACCAGGCGGACCTCCACCGGCGCGGCGACCGGCGGACCCTGCTCGAGGCGCCGCGGGATCACGGTCGCGTCGACCAGCTCGGCCCGGGCGAAGGCGCGCACCTCGCGCAGGAGCGCCGTGACGTCGTCGCGCCCGCCCGTGGTCACGACGAGGTGGGCGAGGAAGGGAGCCTGCGGGTCGCGCGGGAGGTTGTAGTAGAAGCGCGGCGCGCTCTCGCCGACGAAGGTCGCCACGCTCCGAACCTCGGGTCGGCCTTCGAGGAAGCGCTCGAGGCGCCGCGCGGCGTCGTCGGTCGCGTCGAGGTGGCTGCCCTCGGGGAGCGCGAGGCTCACCACCATCTGCTCCCGATCGGAGCTCGGGAAGAAGTCGAGGCGGACCTGGGTCGCGAACGCGCCGGACGCGCCGACCACGAGGCCCACCCCGAGGAGCGTCCAGGCGGGGCGCTGGACCGCGCGCCGGGCGAGGCCGGCGGCGACCCGCTCGAGCCACCCGACCTCCGCGCCGCCCGGTCGCGGCTTGAGGAGCCACCCGCTGATCAGCGGCGTGAACGCGATCGCGTAGCCGTAGCTCAGCGCGAGCGTGATCATCACCACGATCGGGATCGCGCGCGTGAAGTCGCCGCTCGTCCCCGGCGCGAGGAGCATCGGCACGAAGGAGGCGAGGGTGGTCGCGGTCGCCGACGCGAGCGGTACGGCCAGCTCCTTCACCGCCCCTCGGACCGCGTCCGCCCGCGGCTCTCCCTCGTCGAGGCGCCGCTGGATCGCCTCGGCCATCACGATGGCGTTGTCGACCAGCATCCCGAGCGCGAGCACCAGCGCGGCGACCGCGATCTGATGCAGCACCCCGCCTCCCGCCGCGTAGACCGCGATCGACGCGAACACCACGAGCGGCACCACCGAGGCGACGACCGCGCCGACGCGCGGACCCATCGTCAGCAGCAGCACCAGCGCGACGATGCCGACCCCGAGCAGGAGCGACAGACCCAGCTCCGACAGGCGCCCCTCGACCTTGTCCGGCTGGTACGCGAGCTCCTCGAAGCGCAGCGCCGGGTGGGCCGCGGCCACCTCGGCCACGGTCTCGCGGACCTCCTCGCCGAACCCGGCCGCGTCGATCCCCGCCTCCGGGATCACGCCGACGAAGACCGCGGGCGCGCCGTTCATCCGCGCGCGCGCTCCGATCGGCTCGGCCGGCGCGCGCCGTACGTCCGCGATCGAAGCGAGGGGGACCGCGGCCCCGGACGGCAGGACGATCGGCGTCTGCCGCAGCTCCTCCACCGTCGCGAGCTCCGCGCCCGGCCGCAGCTCGACCCGACGATCGCCGACCCGCACCGAGCCGCCCGGCACGCTCACGTTCCGCGCCGCGAGGAGATCGGCGAGCCGCCCCGGCGGGAGCGAGAAGCGGCGCGACGTCGCCTCGTCGAGCGACACCGCGATCTGCTCGCCCGGGTCGCCGTGGACCGCGACCTCGGAGACGGTCCCCACGCCGAGGAGCGCGCGCCGCAGCGCGTCGGCCGCGTCCGCGAGGACGAGCGCGTCCGCGCTCCCGGAGACCGCGACGACCACCGACTCGGTGCCGATCAGGCTGTGGTCGAGGCTCGGCGCGAGGGCCGAGTCGGGCATCTCGCGGTGCGCCGCCTCGAGCGCGTCCTCGACCCGGCTCCACGCCTCTCCCGTGTCGGTGACGTCCGGCTCGAGCTCGAGGCTCACGATCGCGATGGAGGCGCGGATCGTGACGCGGATCTCCTGGAGCTCGTCGACCTCCGCGAGGTGATCCTCGAGCGGCTCGACCACCAGGCGCTCGATCTGCTCGGCGTCCGCCCCAGGCAGCGGCGCGAGCACGAGGCCGATGCGCTCGGCGAGGCGGGGGTCCTCCTCGCGCGGCATCGTGAGCCAGGCGAAGACCCCTGCCACGCCGAGCAGGAGCGCGAGGCCGAGCGCGAAGCGCGGGCGCGCGAGGAGGCCCTGCACGAGCGCGCTCATCGGGGGGCTCCGGTCGCCGAGGTCACTTTCAGCGAGGGCACGTTCGCCGCGCTCACGTTCGTCGCGCTCACGACGCGTCCCCCGCCGAGCTCTCGACGGGGTCGCCCGGCAGCAGGCGCAAGTGTCCACGGAGGACCACGCGGTCGCCGTCTGTGAGGCCCTCGAGGATCTCCACCTGGCCCTCGTCGAGCCGGCCGACCCGCACCCACGCGCGCTCTGCGAGGCCACCCTGCACCCGCCAGACGAAGGGGCGGCGCCCGGACGGATCGAGGATGGCGGAGAGCGGCACACGCAGGGCTGCGCGGGGCGGGCCACGCAGCTCGGCCTCGACCCCGAGCCCCGCGCGGAGCGCCGGGTCGGGCGCGACGTCGACCACCACCGGGAAGAGGCCCTCGAGCCCGGTCGCCGACGCGACGGCCGAGCGCACCACGCCGCGCAGCCGCCGCCGGGCCAGCGGGTCCTCGGCCTCCAGCCCGCTCGCGGTCAGCTCGAGCGAGTCCCCCGGAGCGAGCGCGCCCGCGAGCTCGGCGTGGACCTGCAGCACGACCTCGTGCCCGTCGCGACCGGCGATGCGCAAGATGGGTTGCCCGGGGGAGACCAGCTCGCCCGGCTCGACCATCACGTCGGTGACCACGCCGGCGAACGGGGCGCGCAGCACCGCCTCGTCGCGCCGACGCCGCGACTCGGCGAGCTCGGCGCGCGCCGCCGCCTGCATCGCGTCGACCCGCGCGTGTCCGCTCTCGACCGCCTCGAGCTGGGCCTCGGTCGTGACCCCGGCGCGCCGGAGCTCTGCGGCCCGCGCCCGATCGCGGGTGAGCTGCGCCTCGCGCAGCGAGAGCTCCTCCGCGCTGGCCCGCGCCGCCCGCACCGCGTTGCCGTAGCCGCGTCGATCGAGCGCCGCGAGCGCCTGGCCGGCCTCCACCGCGTCGCCGATCGCCGCGGGCCGCGCCTGGAGACGGCCCGCCTCGGTGAACGCGAGGACGGCCCGCCGCGAGGGCCGCACGACGCCGTGGTAGACCTGCCGCGAGCGCGCCTCGGTCGCCGCCACGGTCGCGACTTCGACCGGCCCGGGCCGCGCGGGGGTCGCGGGCGCCTCGGTCTGCGCGTCCACCCGGCTTCGCGTCGCGGTCCACAGGATCGCGACCCCGACCCCGGCCGCCATCAGCCCGACCGCGCCGGCTCGTGTCCAGGTCTGCGTGCGCGTCATGCCGTCCTCCCCCGCTGATTGAGCAGCGCTTAGATTGCAGTCTGAACGATGTTTAGTTCGCTCCGCTTCGCGGTCAATAGCCAAAATGAACGGCGCTTACATTGGTCGAGCGGTATGCTGAGACCCGGTGCAGGACAGGGCCACACGCGACGGGTACCACCACGGCGACCTACGTCAGGCGCTCCTCGACGCGGCGCTCGCGCTGCTCGAGGAGGGCGGGCTGCCGAACCTGTCGCTGCGCAAGGCGGCCAAGCGCGCGGGGGTCAGCCCCGGCGCGCCCTATCACCACTTCGTGAGCCGCGGCGCGCTGATGGCCGCGATCGCGCAGGAGGGCTTCGAGCGGCTCGCGGCCGAGATGGAGTGCGCGGGCGGTGACGACCCGGAGGCCAAGCTGCGCTGCTGCGGCGAGGCCTACGTGCGCTTCGCGCTCGACCACCCGGCTCACTTCCGGGTCATGTTCCGGCCCGAGCTCTCGCAGCGCGACGAGCACCCGGAGCTGCAGGCGGTGGCGGACGCGACCTTCCAGCGCCTCGTCGATCACGTCCGCGCGGCCCAGGGGGAGGGCGCGGTGCCGGACGGCCGGCTCGAGGCGTTCGTCATGCTGGCCTGGTCCACCGCCCACGGCCTCGCCTCCTTGCTGGTCGATGGCCCCGTCGCCTGCGAGGAGTTCGCCGACAAGGTCCCGTTCTCGCCCGAGGAGCTGACCCGGCTGGTGATGCGGACGTTCAGCGACCTGCTCCGCGACGCGGCGGCCGTCCGCGCAGAGACCGGCTGACGGTCGTCCAGCGGCGCGCTTGACGCCCGACGGGTTGTCTCTAGATGCCTCGCCGATGCGAGGCATTGCGAGAGGCGTTGCGAGAGGCGTGGGGTGGTTCGCGGGGGTCGTCGGGCTGGTCGCTTCGGTCGCTTTCGCGGCGCCCGTCGCGGCGCAGGAGGCCGGCGACGAGCCGAGGGAGCCGAGCGGGTCCGAGGCCGATGCGTCGACCGCGGCGCCAGCCGACGGGTCGTCGGATCCCGTCGAGGAGACCACGGAGCCCGCGGAGGCGTCACCCGAGCCCGTCGACGAATCCACGGAGCCCGTGGAGCCGCCCGAGCCCGTCGAGGAGGTCGCGGCCGAGTCGCGCGAGCGCATCGCGAGCGAGGCCTCCGACGCGCGCGCCGGGGAAGACGAGCCCGAGCCCGAGTTCGGCATCCGCGGTACGGCGGAGCTGGGCTTCCTCACCGTGCTCGATCACGACATCCAGCTCGGCTCGGACGGGACTCCGATCGAGTACCGTTCGGACGGCCAGCAGAGCAACTTGTTCTTCTTCGCGCGCCTCTCCCTCGAGGTGGACATCTGGCGGCAGCACCACATCACCTTCCTCTACCAGCCGCTCGAGCTCAGCTCCGAGGCGGTGCTGCGGCGCGACCTGCGGATCGACGGCCTCGACTTCCCCGCCGGCACCCCGGTGCGGTTCTTCTACGGCTTCCCGTTCTTCCGGCTGAGCTGGGACTTCGACGTGCTCGACGCGCCGGACGAGCTGCTCGCGTTCGGCCTGGGCCTCCAGCTCCGCAACGCGGACATCTCCTTCGAGAGCCTGGACGGGACCCTCTACCGATCGCGCAACGACGTCGGGCCGGTGCCGCTGCTCCGCGCGCGCGGTCGCTTCCCCGTCGCCTCTCGCTTCTTCTTCGGCTTCGAGGTGGACGGCTTCTACGCGCCCATATCCGTCCTGAACGGCAGCGACACCGAGGTCACGGGCGCGATCCTGGACCTCGGTCTCCGCTTCGGCTGGCGCTTCGTCGATCACGGCGACGTGTTCCTCAACCTGCGCTACCTCGCGGGCGGCGCGGTTGGCCAGAGCGACCCGACGCCGACGAGCGACGGGCAGCAGAGCAACTGGCTGCACTTCCTCACCTTGTCGCTCGGGGCGACCCTCGACAGCCGGCCGTGAAGGCTCACGCGCACTCGGCCCACTCGTTCATCTCCGCGCGCAGCCGCGCCTCGTCCTGGACGGCGTAGCCGGACGCGCGGAACACGGCGAGCAGCGCGTCGAGGTTGGCGCCCTCGCTGCCGTGGAGCTGACCCTCGTACTCCGCCTCGAGGACCGCCCAGCAGGCGTGCGCGTCGCGCAGGTCGAGGCCCACGACGGGGCCGGCGTGGCACGTCGCGGCCCTCACCACGCACCGCGGAGGATCCTCGACGCCGCCGAGGCAGTCCGCGATGAACTCCGTGATCTCGGGCTCCGCGTCCCAGCCGTCGCCGGGGGGCGTGAGCACGAGCCACCCGCGGTCGCCGTCGGTGACCAGGGCCAGCTCGTGGAACATCGAGACCTCGGCGCCCGCGTACGGCCCGCCGTCGGGGAAGTCGTCGAGGCCCGGCGGGGCGCTCATGCAGACGTAGGCGCCATAGACGTGCAGCCGGCTGCGTTCGAGGCGGCGCGCGACCTGCTGCGCGATGCCGCAGTCGAGCAGGGGCTTGGATCGGATGGGCTCTTCGGGCTTCTTCACGGGGACACCTCCAGCGATGTGAACCCCTATCGATGCCCGCCGGCCCCGGTTGCGTGGGCGATGGCAACCCGAGGAATCACCCGCTGGCCGATTCGTGCCGTGGCGAAGCAGCCCCCGACGCCGCACCCCATCCCCCATGACTCTTCGCATCGCGCACGTCGCCGCCCTCTTGTCCCTCCTCCTGCTCGCTGGCTGCCCGACCGCGGAGCCTCCACCGGACGACGCCGGGGTCTGCGCCTGCGACGCCACGGGCGCGTGCGACGACGCCTGCGCCTGCGACCCGGACTGCGGCGGGTGCGCGTGCGACGTGACGTCGACGTGCGACACCGGCTGCGCGTGCGACGCGGACTGCGGCGGGTGCGCGTGCGACGTGACGTCGACGTGCGACACCGGCTGCGCGTGCGACGCGGACTGCGGCGGGTGCGCGTGCGACGTGACGTCGACGTGCGACACCGGCTGCGCGTGCGACGCGGACTGCGGCGGCTGCGCGTGTGACGTGGCCGCCGGGTGTGACGCCGGCTGCGACTGCGACCCCGAGTGCACCCCTGGCGTCGACCTGTGCGCGGACAGCTGCGCCTATCCGTCCGACGGCGAGTGCGACGACGGTGGGTCGGGCGCGGCCACCGAGCTCTGCGCGTACGGGACCGACTGCGCCGACTGCGGTCCGCGCCCCGCGACCTGCGTCCCGACCTGCGACGGCCGCGAGTGCGGCGGCGACGGCTGCGGTGGCACCTGCGGCGCCTGCGTCGGCGTGGCCGACTGCCTCGGTTTCACTTGCGTCGAGTGCGCCTGCGACGTCAGCACGGCCTGCGACGTGGGCTGCGAGAGCTGCGACCCGGAGTGCTGCGTCGAGCCGACGAGGCCGACCTCGGTCGCCACCGCGTCGTGCGAGATGGACGTCCGGAGCGAGGACCCGATCGCCGAGACGGGCACGTCCACCCGGCTCGCGGTCTACCGGCTCGTCGTGGACCAGCGGGCGGTTTCCGACGGCGCACGCGAGATCGTCCTCGACTTCACCTCGACCGCCTGCGCGGTCACGGGCCCCCCGCCGCCCAGCGGCTGCAGCGTGGTCACGCGCCTCACCGACGCGGCGCCCGCGACGACCGAGATCGAGATCCGCACCTCCGAGCCGGCCAGCGGGAGCGCGTGCGCGACCTGGCTCCGGAGCCTCACGACCGCCGCGTTCGACCTCGAGTGCACGCGGGGAGCGCTGCGCTTCCAGAACGTCTGCGACCGGCGCACCACCCGCGCGGCGATCACCGAGCGCTGGACGGCCACCGTGCACCACTGAGCGCCGCGGCGCCCCGCCGCGTGGTATCTCGAGCTCGTGCCTCGCCCGATAGACGCCGACTCCGCCCAGACCTACGACGGGATCATCCGCGCGGCCCTGTCGCTCCTCGAGGAGCACGGGGACGCGGCGGAGGTCGGGATGCGCGCGATCAGCCAGCGCGCGGGCGTGAGCACGGGGACCATCCGCTACTACTTCCTCACCAAGGAGGAGCTCTTCGAGGCGTGCCTCGACGAGTTCCACGGCCGGGTGGGCGGGCTGACGCTGGAGCTGGCGACCCGCATCGGCGCCGGCGTCGAGGGCGCGGCGCTGATCCGCTGGGCCGCCCGGCGAGCGTATCGCTTCATGCTCGACGAGCCGCACCTGGTCGGCCTCCGGATGATCAGCACCGCGCGCCGCGGCGAGCTCCACCCGCGCCGCCAGTCCGAGGTCCTGAGCGCGCAGATCGGCGCCCTCGCGGATCTCCTCGCGCCCCACGTCGGGCTCACCCCGATCGAGACGCGCCTCGCGGTGCTCTCGCTCAACAGCGTGTGCGTCCGGCTCGCGCGCCTCACCGACGCCGAGCTGGTGGCGCTGATCGGCGCCTCGGGCGAGGACGGCCGACGGGCGGTCGAGGGCTACTTCGTCGACGCCGCGCTCGGCGTCCTGCGTCCGCCCGGCTGACGCGAGCTACCACTCGCGGTGACGGTCCACGATGTCGGCGGCGGTCGTGACTCCTGCGCTCGCGCCGATCTCCGTGAGGAGCGACGCAAGCTGCTCGCGCTCGGCCGTCTCGATCGCGCCGGGGTGCGCGATCGCCACGCGGTTGATCGCGGCGGTGGCCTCGCGGATGGCGTCCTCGCGCCCGGTCGCGACGTCTCGGACGCACTCGGAGAGGATGTCGCGAAGGCGCGGCCGCGCCTCGCGGCGGGCGCCCTCGTCCCATCGCGCGAGGTGGTCGACCTCCGCGAGCTCCTCGAGGGAGCGCGGCGCCGGGCGAGCGCGGCGCGCGGGCGGGGCCCCGGCGAGGGCGGTGTAGCGCTCGGGCTCGAACCGCTCGAGCCAGCCGATCGCCAGATCCATCGCGGCCGCACGGCTCCCGCCCGACCGGCTGCAGCCCTGCGCGAGGGCGGCGTCCGCCTCTGCGACGGAGATCACGCCCGCCTCGGCCCACGGCGCGGCGAAGTCGTCCGGGCTCGCGCGGGCCACGGTCGGCGGGCGCGGCTTCGCCGATCCTGCGCCCACGCGGAGGATCCCGGCGTCCTCGAGATCGTGAGGCGTGGCGGGCGACTCGCCGAACCAGTCGAGGCCCGCGACCACTGCCGGCGCGCCCGCGGTCGCCGCGCGGACCACGCACGCCGCGACCCACGCCGGGCGATCGCCGATCACGACGTCGGCGAAGCGAAGCTCGAACATCGGGATCGCGTCGACCCGGATCGTCCAGGCCGCGCCGAGCTCCGCGCGCGAGCTCGAAGGCGCGGTCGACGACGGCTTCGATCGGGCTCTCGAGCGAGGACGGGGCATCCGGTCACCATACACCGCGGTCACCCGTCAGGTTGTCTCCCTCGCCTGCGCCCCTCTCGGTCCGCCGGGAGGAATTCTTCGCCGGCCGAGGAAACCTCGCGAGGCGCTCCCCGATGAGAGGTCCAAATCCACCCTCTCCGGGAGCAGAGCCATGCACCGTTCGATCGTCCTCGTCTTCGTCATGACCGCCCTCTCGTTCGCCACCGGCTGCGGCGCCGCCGCCTCGGCCAACGCGGGCGCCTCCATCAACTCCGACGGCACGGTGAGCGCCGACGCCGACGCCGAGGTCGACACCCCGGCCGGCACCTTCGGCGCGGGCGCCGCGGCCTCGACCGGCCCCGGCGGCTCCAGCCAGGGCGCCTACGCGAGCAACCCCTACGGCGGCGGTCCCGCCACGCGCACGGCGGGCGGCTACTCGGTCGACCGCGCCGCCTACGCCCAGCCGACCCCCGGCTACGCGACGGTCGGCGGCTGCCGCGAGGAGTGGGTGCACATGCCCATGGTGCTCAACTTCCCCACCGGCGGCGCGACCCTCGACGCCCAGAGCCGCCTCGTCCTCCGCGAGATGGTCCGCAGCGCGCAGACCCGCGACGACCTCGTGGCCGTCCGGGTCGAGGGCCACACCGATCGCTGCGGCCGCGAGCTGCACAACCAGGCGCTCTCGCAGCAGCGCGCGCAGTCGGTCGCCAACGAGCTCGTCTCGATGGGCGTCCCCTCCGAGCGCGTCCACTCGGTCGGCTACGGCTCGACCCAGCCGCGGGCCAACGAGCGCTGCGGCGGCTACGCCCGCGAGGGCCTGAGCCGCAGCATGAACCGGCGCGTCGAGTTCAGCCTCCTCGTCTGCCGCTGAGCTGAAGCTCGCAAGACGAAGCGACGCCCCCGGAGCGTGAGGCTCCGGGGGCGTCCTGGTTTTGGCTCGTTCAGGCCACGACGCGCGCGGCGACCGCGGCGGGCGCCTTGGCGTAGCGCGCGAACGTCATCGCGTGCTGCCCGCGGCCGTGGGTGAGGGTGCTCAGGCGATCCGCGTAGCCGAAGAGCTCGGCGAGCGGCGCCGCGACCTCGAGCGCGTGGGTCGTCCCACGCGTCCGCGTCGCGAGCACGTCCGCCCTCCGCGCCCCGAGATCCCCGAGGACCGCGCCGACGAGCTCGCCGGGCACGAGCACCTCGAGCCGCATGATCGGCTCGAGGAGCGTCGGGCCGGCGGCCACGCACGCGTCGCGGAAGGCGATCGAGGAGGCGACCTGGAAGGCCATCTCGCTCGAGTCGTTGGAGTGTTGCGATCCGTCGAGGAGGACGACCTCCACGTCGGTCACCGGGTAGCCGAGCACGCCCTCGGTCATCGCCTGCCGGACGCCCTTGTGGACGCCCGACACGTGCTCGGCGCGGAGGACGCCGCCCTTGGTGCGGTCCTCGAAGACGAGGCCCGCGCCCTCGGCGGCGGGGCCGACCTGGAGCACCACGTGCGCGTACTGCCCCGGCCCGCCGGTCTGCTTCTTGTACTTGAGCTCGTGCGTGGCGACGCGCGCGACGGTCTCCCGGTAGGCGACCTTCGGGCGGCCCACCCGCACCGAGACGCCGTGCTCGAGCCTCAAGCGCGCGACCACGACCTCGAGGTGGAGCTGACCGATCCCCGCGAGGAGGATCTGCCCCGTCTCGTCGTCCGAGTGGACCGACAGCGACGGATCCTCGGCGAGCGCCCGCTTGAGCGCGCCGCCGAGCCGATCCCGGTCCTCCCGCCCGACCGGCTCGAGGGCCAGCCGGACGACCGGCTCGGGCACGGTCAATCCGTCGAGCGCGACCGGCGCGTCGAGGTCCGAAAGGGTCTGCCCGGTCCGGAGCTCGCCGCCCACGATCGCGCCGATCTCGCCCGCGTCGAGCGCGTCCACCTCCTCGACCGAGTCGGCGAACACGCGCACCAGGCGCCCGATCCGGAGCGAGCGGCTCGACCCGGAGACGGACACCCGCCCGCCCTTCTGGAGCTGGCCCTCGTACACGCGCACGAAGGTCAGCTGGCCGAAGCGATCGAAGGCCACCTTGAAGCAGAACGCGACGAGGGGGCCGCCGGTCACGGCGGGCGCGGGGAGGTAGTCGACCACCGCGTCCAGCAGGGGCTGGACGCCGCGGTTCTTGAACGCGGAGCCGCCGAGCGCCGGGACGAGCCGGCCCTCGAGGGTGCCGCGCCGCAGCGCTCGCACGAGCTCGGCCGTCGGGACGTCGCCGTCTTCGACGAACGCCTCGAGCAGCCGGGGCTCGAGCTCCGCGCACGCGAGCACGAGGTCCCCGCGGGCCCGCTCGGCCGCCGCGCGGTGCGGCGCCTCGATCGGGCCCTCGACGACGCGCGAGCCGTCGGCGTCGTCCCAGCGAATCGCGCGCATGCGGACGACGTCGAGCAGCCCGAGCTCGCTCGTCTCCTCGCCGAACGGCAGGCCCACCACGACGGGGGTGCCGCCGAGGCGCGCCCGCACGTCGTCGAGGCACCGCGCGAAGCTCGCGCCCACGCGATCGAGCTTGTTCACGAACAGCACGCGCGGGACGCCGTAGCGGTCGGCCTGGCGCCAGACCTTCTCGGTCTGCGGCTCCACGCCGGCCACTCCGTCGAGGAGCACCACGGCCCCGTCGAGCACGCGCAGGCTCCGCTCGACCTCGATGTTGAAGTCGGCGTGGCCGGGCGTGTCGATGAGGTTCAGGGCGTGCTCGCGCCACGCGCAGCGGACGGCCGCCGCGGTGATCGTGATGCCCTTCTGCTTCTCGAGCGGGTTCGAGTCGGTCTGCGTGTTGCCCGCGTCGACGTCGCCGATGCGGTGGATGCGCCCGGCGTAGAACAGGACCCGCTCGGTGAGCGTGGTCTTGCCGGCGTCGACGTGCGCGATGATGCCGAGGTTGCGGATACGGGTTGTCATGACGGACCTCTCCGTCGGCCCGGCGGGCGTGCGTCCCCGCGGGCAGAGCGAATCAAAACGAGTGGACGGACGGATCCGCGCGCGACGCCCGAGCCCGTCGCACCGACGGGGGAGGGCACCGACTCGTGGTCACGCGCGGCTCAGCGCGATGCCGGCCAGACGCAGAGGAGCGCGTACTCGGTCCGGGGGACCGAGCAACGGACGAGCGCGAGTGAGGTGGCGCGGGTCATGGCAGCTCCAGCGCGCAACGATGCTTCGCTTCGTCGACCAGCGCAAGCGCTGCGTGCGTCGAAGCCCGCGCGCAGCTCGCCCCGCGCGGCATCAGCCCTCGAGGAGTCAGCCCTCGTGGACGACGAAGCCGTCGGGGGTGAGGCGGAACACGACGTCGGTGATCGAGTGGCCGTCGTCCGCGCTGTGGACACGGGCGAGCCGGCGGAGCTCGGCGGCGTCGACCGGGCTGGCGCTCCCGGTGAAGAGCACGCGGTCCCGGCTCGGGGCCGCGACGAGCAGGTCGCCTTGCACTTGGTCGGCGAGGGGGCGCCACAGCTCCGGCAGCAGGAGGCGGCTCGCCTCGTAGCTGTCGCCGGCCATGAGCTGCTCGATGTTCGTGCCCGGCACGGTCTCGTGGGAGAAGTCCGCGCAGGCTGCGCGGAGGTTCCGGAGCGCGAGCGCGTGCAGCCGCGCGTCGTCGAGCGACAGCTCCTCGAGCGCGTCGCGGGTGAGCATCGCCATGCTGTCGGGCCGGTCCGAGACGTACACGATCGACAGGCCGCCGATCCACGGCCGGTGAAGGAGCGCGTTGTCCGGCCCACCCTCGCTCGCCGCCGCCTGCTCGGCCACGTAGGCCATCCACTCGGGCGGCTTGATCACGGCGCGCACCGTGGTCGGCGAGAGCGGCGTGTTCGCGGCCGCCTGCGCCTCCTGGATGGAGCTGATCAGCCGCTGCGTGTTGGTCTCGCACACCGCGGGCGCGTTGCGGCAGTCCGCGTGCAGATTCCCGGTGAACATCTGCAAGTCGAGATCGTCCGGCAGGTGCACGACGAGCTCCTCGTCGCCCGTCACCTCGACGCGCGCCTCGGAGACGCCGGTCGCGATCCTCGCGGCCACCCGGCAGGTGAACCGACGGTTCTCGTTCCCCTCCGCGCACCCGTCGTCGGGTCGCTCGAGCAGCTCGACCTCGTCGTCGCAGCCGGAGAGCAGGAGGAGCCCGAGGAGGAAGGCGGCGCATCGCATCGGGCGAGCCTAGCAGCGCCGTGTTCGGCCGCTCGTCGGCCGCCGCGGAGTCAGCGTGGACCGAGCTGCCGCGGGAGCTCGTCGACGTAGAGACTCCAGAGCTCGTCGAGGGGCACGGGTCGACGGGTCCGCTCGGCCGGCGGCGGGCCCTTGGCGCAGAGAGGCGGCACGATGGAGTACGCGCGATCCCCCGCGAGCGCGCGGCAGTCCTCGCGCCACCCGGGCCACCGCTCGCGCTCGTAGTAGCGGTCGAGCTTCCCGGTGAACAGCCAGCTCAGCCATCCGGAGTAGCCGAGCCGCGTGTCCTCCCACGCGAGTCTATCCGGGGCGAAGTAGCCCACCTTTCCGCGCTCCACCGGGATCCCGCCGCCGCTCACCGCGAAGAAGCCGCCGACCGCGTCGTCGCCCACCAGCCAAGCCTCGCGCTGCCGCGTGGGCTGTCCGTCGCGTGCGCGGTTCCATTCGATGATCGACCGAGGCAATCGCTCGCATCCGGCGCCCAGCACGCGGACCCAGCCGTCGTCGATCAGCAGGCCTCCGGTGCGGTGCGCGATGGCGCCCATCGGGGACCGCGTGGTCACCTGCAACTCGAGGAGGGTCTGGTCACCGATCGCCGGATCGCAGGGGAGCATCTCCACCGGGCGCGTGGCCGCGTCGATCCACTCCTGCACGACCGGAAGCCCGGGGTCGGCTTCGTCGACCAGCGCGTCGAGAGTCCGCACGGTCCTCCTAGGGCACGCAGTCCAGGCGC
>JAUHXR010000455.1 GCA_030426845.1 Polyangia bacterium
AGGCGGGCGAGCCGGTCGATGCCGGCGTGGCGGCGGCTCGGGTGCTTGAGGAGGCCGCGCAGGATCACGCGGTCCAGCGACGTGGGCACCTCGGGGGCGAGGGCGCTCGGGGCGCGCGGAGGCGAGAAGAGGGTGTCCCCGTAGACGCTTCGCCCGCTCGGGTCGAAGAGCGGCTCGCCGGTGAGCAGCTCGAACAGCAGCACGCACGCGGCGTAGACGTCGGTGCGGCGCTCGAGGAACAGGTGCTCGGTGAGCTGCTCGGGCGCGGCGTAGGGCGCCTCGAGCGAGCCCGGGAGCGGCGGCGACGTGAGCCGGTCCGCGCCGCCGAGGCAGAGCAAGCGCAGCCGCGGGCGTCCGTCCGGGCCCTCCTCCACGAAGACGCGGTCGGGCGCCAGCCGGCCGTGGACGAGGTCGGCGTCGTGCAGCTCGGTCAGGGCCTCGAGCACGGGGAGCACGAGCCGTCGTGCCTCGAACGCGGGCACGGGCCCGAGGCGGGACATCTGCGCGCGCAGGCTCGCGCCGGGCAGGGGTTCGAGCACCACCGCGGGCCGGTCGGCGATGCGGGTGACCCGCTGGGCGCGGATGAAGGCGGGGTGTCGGAGGTCGGCGATCCGACGCAGCTCGTCGTCGAAGCCCAGCGGCTCGGTCGGCTCCGTGGCAGGGTGCCACACCGTGACGGTGTGCCCCGGCTCGCCCCGGACGTGCGCCGCGCACAGGGTCCCGGCCGCGTCGCGGCTCAGCTCGTCGCCGAGGACGAGCGCGTCGAGCGCGGCGCGGGTGGGATGCAGCCCCGATCGCGCGGCGGGAGCCTCGGAGAGCTCGAGCGCGGCGGCGGGGCGAGGTCGGGTCACGCCGTGGGACGGCGCAATCCGTGTGCCACTCCGGGGTCTGGCGGACCCGCGCGCCTGATCGGCCCCGCCTGCGGGGGCGACCCCCGGGGTTGTGGGGTGCGCCCTCCGGGGCGATGAGCGGGCAGCCTCAGGGGCCGCTGACCGCGACCTCCATCGCGTATCCCTGTGGGGCGGCCGCCCCGAACTGATACACCCGGAACGCGTGGAGCCCCGTGGCGAGCGCGGTGTAGGTCAGCAGCTCGTCGTCCGTCCCGCTGATCGCGAGCGCGACCTGCTCGCCGGCCGGGTCGAAGAAGCGGACGTTGACGTTGCCCTCGGCGTCGACGAAGCGCAGCGTCAGCTCCAGCGTCTCGCCGTCGCGCAGGAAGACCTGGTACCAGTCGTCCTCGTCGGGGCAGTGGCGCAGGCCCTCGTAGACGCCGGGGGGGATCCGCGGCGCCTCGGCCTCGCTGTCGTTCGGCTCGAGGAGGTCGTCCGGGCAGCTCGCGCAGTCGGGGTCGGCCGCGTCGACCGCGGTGTCGCAGTCGTCGTCGATGAGGTTGTCGCAGATCTCCTCGCTCCCGCAGCCGCGCGGGTCGGCCCCCGCGCAGGTGGGGATCACCTCGCCCACCGGGGCCATCGGGTCGAAGCGCGTGCCGACGGTCGCGGGCATCGAGAAGCCCGCCTCGGACTGCCCGACCAGCTCGATGTCGAAGGCGCCCACCGTCGGCAGCCCCACGTCGACGCAGAAGGTGTCGTCGGGCAGCACCTCGACGAAGGTCGGGTTGTCGATGCCGCGGACGAGCACGCGCGCCGCGCCGGGGGCCCGCCCGCGCACGGTCGCGAGCGGCCACGGCAGGACGGCCGGCGGGCCCTCGGTGATCTGTGGCACCGCGGGCGGCGCGCCTCCGTCGAGGCCGGCGGACGCGTCCGGTCGGACGACCGAGTTGTCGCACCCCGCGAGGGAGGGCGTCGTCCCGACGAGCGCGGTGAGCAGGATCGCGCTGAGCTGCGTGCGCATGAGCCCTCGAGGATAGCGGGTCCGCGCGCCGGCTACTCGACGCAGGGCTCCTCGAAGCACTCGGCCGGGGGCAGGTTGCTCTCCGGCAGCGGCGGGCAGGCGTCCGACTCGGCCAGGTCGGCGGCCCACGCCCAGTCGGTGAAGTCGACGTCGCCGACCACCTCGGCCGAGCCGCAGAGGTTGTAGCTGACGAGCGCGCCGCGTCGGACCAGCCGGATCGTCTGCCGGTAGAACACGCCGAACTGCTCCGGGAGCACGACGCCGCCGAAGCCGCGGGCGATCGACTCGCTCGAGCTGACGTCCCACGCGAGCCCGCCCGAGCGGCCGCCCCCCTCCTCGGAGGTGGTGGTCTCGGTGTTGGTGGTGGTGCGCGACGCGCTGACGCCTTCGGTGCGCTCCGCGTCGGCCGACACGGTGCGCGAGCTGGTGCTCGCGCGCGAGGCGCTGACGGTGGTGCCCACCTTGCCGCTGACCCCGACCGAGACGAGCTCCGCGATGCCGAAGGTGCCCGAGACGCCGACCTCGGTGGACACGGAGCCGCCGACCGTCCAGGTGACCGCCTCGGTGTCGCTGATCCCGAAGCCGATCCCGTTTGTCACGGTCGTGCCGACGGTGGTGCTCGAGCCCTCGGTGGTGGCGTGGCTCTCGCGCCAGCTCTCGTTCCAGCCGATGTTGAACGAGCGGCGACGCGTCTCCTCGACCGTCTCGTTGTACGTCACGTTGCGGCCCGTGGCGCCGCCCGGCATGCACGCGGAGACGGGCTGCGCGGGGAGGATCTCGGCGATGTCGACGTTGCCGTTGTAGTAGAGCTCGATCGGGCGGTGCACCTCGACCGCGAAGGCGTTGCGGACCGTCTCGCCGCTCACGTCGATCGCCTCGATCGCGACAACGAGGTTGTAGGACTGGAGCCCCTCGGGCACGGCGGGGAGCACGATGTCGCCCCGGCCGCCCACCTCGTCCATCGGCGCCTCGACGAGGTGGCGCTCGACCACCGGCTCGAAGCCGTCGATCTGGGGAGCAAGGAAGGTGTAGCTGTACTGCACGGGGTCGAGGCCGATCGCCTCGACCGTCATGCGGTAGGGGATCTCGCCGATCGCGAGGCCGGCCGGCCGCGCGCAGCTCGCCATCGTCGGCTGGAACTCGCGCACGATCAGCGAGGGCGCGACCTCGAAGAAGATCTCGAGCGGCTCGGAGCGCAGCACCACCGGCTCGAGGCCCTCGCCCTGCGAGCGCTCGGACTCGAGGGTGACCGTCCCGTGAAAGGTCCCCGTCCGGGCCCCGCGCGCGCTGAACGGGAGCGTGTAGGGCCCGAAGCGCTCCCACTCCACGAGGCCGCTGTCGATGCGCCGGACGGGCTCGCGGAGGTGGACCTCCTCGCTCACCGCGTCGTCCCCGTCGAACATCCCCTCGAACCGAAGGTAGTGGTCGGCGTCCTCCGCGATGTCGGCGCCGACCGCGCGCACGACGTCGCCGATCGAGGCGCGGTAGGTGCTCAGGGCGCCGAGCTGCGGCGCCGGGCCGGCGGGGGGCCGGGCCATCTCGACGTCGTTGGCCGCGCAGCCGGAGAGCGCGACGAGGCCGCCGGCGACGCAGAGCGTGAGGAGCGCGGAGGAGACGGTTCGCATGGCCGGCCGCTCCGCAATCCGCGTACCAGGCCCGCTGGCGGCGCCAGAAGGGCGGCTGGAGCATCAAACGCGGGCGATCGCCGGCCGGTCAGGCGGCCAGCGGAGCACGCGACGCTCCGCGCGCGGCGGGCGACCCGGGGGCCGGAGGCTGCTACCGTGGCCCGGTGCGCGGTCGCCTCGTCCCTCGCCTCGTGACTGCTCTCCTCTCGGCCCTCGTGACCGCGGCGACGGCCTGCGACGCGGGGCCCGTGAGGCCTGGGCTCGACGGGGCGCGGGCCGACGGCGGCTGCGTGGCGCCCCTCGCGATCTGCGGGAGCCAGTGCCTCGACCTCTCGTCCGATCCGCGGCACTGCGGCGGGTGCGACCAGCGCTGCGCGGCCGGCTCGTTCTGCGCCGACGGACGCTGCCAGGTCACCTGCGCGGCCGGGCTCACCGCCTGCGACGAGGCCTGCGTCGACCTCGACGCGAGCCGCGCGCACTGCGGGGCCTGCGACGCGGCCTGCGAGGGCGAGCTCACCTGCGAGGGTGGGGCGTGCGGCTGTGTGGCGACGCTCACCCAGTGTGGCGACCGGTGCGTCGACCTCGACGCGTCCCTCGAGCACTGCGGGGCCTGCGACAACGCGTGCGGCCCGCACGGCTACGACTGCGACGGCGGCTGCGTCCTCGACGGTCGCGCCCGCTTCGATCTCGTGATCGTGAACGCGGAGATCCCCGAGACGAACGTCGGCGGCGCCGACTGGGACAGCGGCAGCGGGCCCGACGTCTACGTCAACGCGCGGGTCGGCGCGCAGATGCAGATGGCGCCGGTCCAGACCTCGCGGACCGTGTTCAACGACCCCGCGCCGGTGTTCGACGACGCGCTCGTGACGAGCACCACCGCCGACAGCTTCCTGACCTACCTGCGGCTCGACCTCTACGAGTCGGACGCGGGCGACGACACGCTCATCGGCGCGTGCCGCGTCACCCTGAGCGACGCGTCCTTCGACGGCTCGCTCCGCCGCGTCACCTGCAACCCGACCGCGACGACCGCCGGCTGGGTCGTCCGCCTGCGCTTCGTCGCGCCGTAGCGCTGCCGCCCGCGAGCCGTCCCCTCGACAACGCTCGTCGCGAGCGCCATGCCGGGCCGATGGCGAACCCCGGCGTGCACCACGCGATCGACTACCTCGAGCTCTCGGTCACCGACATGGAGGAGGCGACCGCGTTCTACGGCGCGGCCTTCGGCTGGTCCTTCAACGCCTACGGCCCGGGCTACACCGGCTTCGTCGATCACGCGCGCGGCGAGCGCGAGGCGGGCGGCCTGCGGCTGGTCGACGCGGTCACGACCGGCGGGCCGCTCGTGGTGCTCTACTCGACCGACCTCGAGGCGAGCGAGGCCGCGGTCCGCGCCGCGGGCGGCGTGATCACCAAGCCGATCTTCACGTTCCCGGGCGGGCGTCGGTTCGAGCTGCGCGACCCGAGCGGCAACGCGCTCGCCGTCTGGTCGCAGTGATCGCAGGCCGCCGGGCGGCGTCTACTGCCCGAGGCCGATGAGGCGCTCCTCCGCGCGCGCGGCCCCGTCCGGGTCGCTGCGCTGGGCGCGCTGGATGTAGCGGCGGTAGGCGGCGATCGCCTCCGCGTCGCGGTCGAGCTGCTCGTAGCAGTAGGCGAGATCGAAGATCGCGCCGACCTCTTCGGACGCGCCGCGGAGCCCGACCTCGTAGTGCCGCGCCGCGTCGGCCCAGCGCCGCATCCGCCGGTACACCGTCGCGATGTTGAGGTTGAACTGCGGCTGATCGGGATCGCGGGCCAGCGCGCTCTGGAGCGCCTCGAGCGCCTCCTCGTTGCGGCCGGCGTTGCGCAGCGCCACCGCGAGGTTGTTGAGCAGGTCGGGGTGGGCGGGGTTGTGGATCAGGCCGGCTCGGTAGGCGGCGATCGACTCCTCGACCCGGCCCTCGCGGCGCAGGCAGGCGCCGAGGTTGCCCCAGCTGCTGACGTCCTCCGAGTCGAGCTCGGTCGC
>JAUHXR010000073.1 GCA_030426845.1 Polyangia bacterium
CGGGGGTGGACGCGCGCGCGGCCTTCATCATGAAGACCTACGTCCACCTCGTGGGCGCGGTCCTCGCGTTCGTCGCCATCGAGACGGGGCTCTTCATGAGCGGCCTCGCGGCCCGGATCGTCCCGTATATGTACGGCCGCACGAGCTGGCTCATCGTGCTCGGCGCGTTCATCGCGGTCAGCTGGATCGCGGACCGCTGGGCTCGCAGCGCCACCTCGAAGCCGATGCAGTACATGGGCCTCGGCCTCTACGTCGTCGCCGAGGCCGTGATCTTCCTGCCGCTCATGGCGATCGCGCTCCAGTACCCGATGTACGACGTGCTCGGCCCGGCCGCGGTCACCACCGCGATCGTGTTCGGCGGCCTCACCGGTGTCGTGTTCCTGACCCGCAAGGACTTCTCGTTCCTCCGCGGCATCCTCGGCGTGGCCGCGCTCGCGGCGCTCGGCGTGATCGTCTGCTCGCTGCTGTTCGGCTTCAACCTGGGGATCTTGTTCAGCGGCGCGATGGTGCTCCTCGCGGCCGGCTACATCCTCTACTACACGTCGAACGTCCTTCATCACTACCGGACCGACCAGTACGTCGCCGCGGCCCTCGCGCTGTTCAGCGCGGTCGCGCTGCTGTTCTGGTACATCCTCCGGATCTTCCTGAGCTCGCGTCGCTGAGCGACGTCGGTTCCCCGCCTTCGGCCCCGTCGACCTCGTCGGCGGGGCCGTCGTCGTGTGACGATCTTGGTGCTTGAAGCGCGCGCCGTCCTTTACAGTCCGCTCGATGCCCCCGCGTCGCCTCTCGCCGCCCGAGCGCCCCGTCACCCTCGAGGTCGACGGCGACGCGATCGAGGCGGAGGAGGGCGAGCCCGTCGCGGTCGCGCTCGCGGCGGCGGGCCGGCTGACCCTCGGCCGGAGCGTGAAGTACCACCGCCCGCGCGGCGCGGTCTGCTACGCGGGCCGGTGCGACGGCTGCCTCATGCGGGTCGATGGCGTGCCCAGCGTGATGACCTGTCGCCTGCCCGCGAGCGACGGCCTGAGGGTCGAGACCCAGAACGTGCTCGGCTCCGCGCGGATGGATCTGCTCGCCGCGACCGACTGGTTCTTCCGCCAGGGGATGAACCACCACGAGATGTTCACGTGGAGCGAGGCGGTCAACAAGGTCATGCAGAAGGTCGCGCGCCGCATCGCGGGGATCGGCCGGCTGCCCGACGCGCCGACCGCGCCGGTCGCGCCCGAGCTGCGTCAGGTCGACGTGCTGGTCATCGGCGGCGGCCCCGCGGGCCTCGCGGCGGCGGCGGCCCACGCGCGCGCCGGACGCGACGTCCACCTCGTCGACGAGGAGCCGGCGGCCGGAGGGAGCCTCCGCTGGTGGCCGGGCCCGGTCACCGTCGACGGCGCGACGTCGGCCCCCACCGTGCTCGCGGACGCCCTCGTCGCCGAGGCCGAGGCGGCGGGCGCGCGGCTCTACGCCCGCGCCTCCGCGGTGGCGGTCTTCGCGCCGCACGAGGACGTCGCCGGCGCCAAGGCCGAGCATGACGGCCGCCCGGTGGTGGTGGTCGACACGCCCTCTCGCCTCTACCGCTTCCGCCCGGCCGAGATCGTCTTCGCGTGCGGCCGCCACCACGGCGTCCCGCCCTTCAGCGACAGCGACACCCCCGGGGTCATCGACCTGCCGGCGGCGGGGCGCCTCCTCGCGCACCATGTGCTCCCCGGCGCGCGGGTCCTCCTCGCTGGGGAGGGCGACGCGGTCGTCGCGCTCGCGGGCGCGCTCAAGCGGCGCGGCGCGGAGGTCCTCGGCCCCTACGCGATCGAGGCCTTCGTCGACGTGAAGGGCCGGCCCGAGCTGAGCGGCTGCGAGATCGAGATCGACGGCGAGCGGCGATCGATCGCCTGCGACGCGATCGTGGCTCACGGGCCGACCTCCGCCGTCTACGAGCTCGCGGCCCAGGCGGGCGTCGAGGCGCGCTTCGAGGGCGAGGGCTTCGAGCTCGTCTGCGATCCGGACGACGGCGCGACCGCGATCGACGGCGTACGGGTGATCGGCGGCGCGGCGGGCGCGGGCTCGCTCGAGGCGGCGCTCGCGATGGGCCGCGCGGCGGGGGAGGCGAGCGCGTGAGCGACAAGATCCTCATCTGCCGCTGCGAGGACGTGACCCTCAAGGAGGTTCGCGAGGCGGTCGAGAAGGGCTACGACGACCTCGAGAGCGTCAAGCGCTACACGGGCTTCGGCACGGGCTGGTGCCAGGGCAAGCAGTGCGTCGCCGCGGCCGCGCGCGCGATCGTCGCGTTCGGGGGCCAGCCTCCCGCCGCGCCGATCACCCCGCGGCCGCCGTTCCACCCGCTGCCCATCGCGCACCTCGCCGCGCTGACCGACGAGGAGGAGGCCACGTGAAGCCGCTCCCCGAGGAGGCCGGCTGCGTGGTCGTCGGCGCGGGCATCATGGGCCTGTCGGTCGCCTACAACCTCGCGCGCCTCGGCGTCGAGCGCATCGTGGTGGTGGACCGCGGCTACCTCTGCGGCGGCGCGTCGGGGCGCAACGGCGGCGGCGTGCGCGCGCAGTGGTCGAGCGAGACGAACATCCGCCTGATGAAGCGGAGCATCAAGATCTGCGACGAGTTCGCGACCCGCTTCGGCATCAACGTGTGGTTCCGCGAGGCGGGCTACCTCTTCCTCGCGCGCGGCGAGGAGCGCGCCAAGCAGCTCGCGCAGTCCTGCGCGCTCCAGCGCGAGCACGGCCTGCCCACCCGGATCCTCGACGCGGCCGACGTGAAGAAGCTCGCCCCCGAGCTCGACACCTCGCGCGTGGTGGCCGCGAGCTACAACCCGTCGGACGGCGTGGTCTTCCCCTGGCCGTTCGTCTGGGGCTACGCCCGTGAGTGCGCGCGGCTCGGGGTCGAGGTGCACACCCACACCGCGGTCCACGCGATCGAGGAGACGGCCGGCAAGGTCACCGGGGTCGTCACCGACCGCGGCCGCGTCCGCGCGCCCCAGGTCATCTGCGCGGCCGGCGCGTGGAGCCCCGAGCTGACCCGCACTGTCGGCGTCGAGCTCCCGAGCCATCCGCACCGCCACGAGATCTGCAGCACCGAGCCGCTCAAGCCGTTCCTCAAGCCGTTCGTCGGCGATCTCGCCACGGGGCTCTACTTCTCGCAGTCGATGCGCGGCGAGATCGTAGGGGGCATCTCCAACGCGGAGGTCCCCGAGGGCCTCGACCAGGGCAGCTCGCTCCGCTTCCTCGCGCTCTACGCGCGCTCGCTCCAGCGCGCGATGCCGCGCCTCGGCGCGGTGCGGATCCTGCGCCAGTGGTCGGGCTGCTACGACATCACGCCCGACGGCAACCCCCTCGTCGGCCCGGTCGACGAGATGGAGGGCCTCGTGCTGACGAGCGGCTTCATGGGCCACGGCTTCATGATGGCGCCGATCATGGGCGAGCTCCTCGCGCGGTACCTGCTGCACGGGGAGGAGCGCGAGCTCTTCGAGCGCTGGAACCTGCGGCGCTACCGCGAGGGCAACCTGCTCAGCGAGACGATGATCCTCGGCTGAGCGATCGCCGCCGCGGCGTGTGCTCGGTGGCGCGTTGCGCGGTAGCCCTGCGTGCTCGGTGGCAGCGCGCGGTCGACGGCTGGTGGTCGGCGGCCAGGTGGTCGGCGGAACGGCTGCGTGGACGACCACGCGCACCTGCACGTCCACGAGGACGCGCACGTCCACGAGGACGCGCGTGCGCGTGCGGAGTGGTGCTTCTCCTACCCCAGCCGGATCGCCGGGGCGGGCGCGACCGCGGGGCGGAGGACCCGCATGTAGGAGGCGAGGGGCGCGCGGCTGTCTCGGTCGTCGCTCTCGCGGGCGTCGCTCCCGTTCGGCGGGGCGCCGCTGCCGTTCGCGTGGCCGTTGGCGGGCGGCGCCTCGGGGTCCTCGTGGTGGCCCTCGCCCTCGGCGCGGTCGCGCTGCCCGTAGACCGCCTTGCAGACCGCCTGCACGAGCTCGCCGATCGGCGCCATCTTCGACTTCACGAACCACGCGACCTCGAGCTCGTCGCGGTCGAGCAGCTGCAGCTCGTTGCTCGCGCTGAAGAGCCCCATCGGCAGCCCGGGGAACAGCTCCTCGAGGCGGCGCATCAGCTCGACGCCGTTCATCTGCGGCATCTCGAGATCGATCACTGCGACGTCGATCGAAGCGCCCGACTCGAGCAGGGTGAGCGCCTCGAGCGGGCTCGCCGCCTCGATCACCTCGAACCCCGCGCGCTGAAGGAACCGCCGCACCGAGCGGCGCATGAGCATGTCGTCGTCCACCAGCAGCAGCCGGGGCGACGCGGGGCCAGACCATCGTTCCGAGAGGTAGGCAGGCTTCTTCGATTCGGACATGTCCCTCCCCCACGGCAAGGCTCGTGCCGGCGCCGCATCGCGGCCCCTCGCGACGTCCGAGCCTGTCCCATCCCGCGGGATGCCTCAAGCGGAGACGGACGGGGCAGGGGCGGAAGTCTCAGAATGAGACAGGCTCGAGCCGGCGCGAGGGTGTGCGCGAGGCGGTGGGGGGATCGCGTCGGCGAGGCGCGGCCGTTTCCCGGCCGCGGGCGGGTTCACCGACAGGCGACGCTAACAACTCGGGATCATTGAGCCTCGGATCTGCCGAGGGATCTGTCGCCGCGGCCCCGGTCCGCTCCGCAGGTCGCGGCGTCGCGTGCTCCGGGGGGCTCGCTCCGAGCGGAGGCGGCTGAGGGCCACGCTGGTCGCACCGGGCGATCCGCGGGTCGCGCCGATCCGTCTCAACGAGCTCGCCTACGTGATCGCCTACGTATCGGAGGGTGAAGCGCCCGAGCGCTGCGCCGCGGACCGGAGCTCGCGTCCGAGCGTCGCGAGGCGACGGAGGATCGCGAGTAGCTCGCCCTCGCCCTGGCCCGGAGCCAGGCGTCGGGTCGCACCGGCGATAGTGCGGAGCGCGGCGCCGACGCGGGCGCGGCGATCGTCGAAGCTCGGGCGCGACCGGGTGGTGGAGACCGGCTGGACGACGCGGGTCAGCGCGCGGCAGGCGCGGAGCGCGGTCGCCTCGTCCCCGCGCCCGCGGCGTGAGGCGGGGCATCGCTCGAGCACGTGCTCGCGCAGGCGGTACGCGGCGTAGAGGTCGTTCGCGGCCGGTGCGTGGCGCAGGCGCGCCGCGTCTTCGGCGAGCCCGGCGCGCTCGAAGAGGCGAGGGAGCGCGTCGCGCGCAAGCGCGTCGAACATCATCGCGGTGAGCACCCACTCGGGCTCATCGACGGAAGCGTCGTCCGGGCCGGCCGCGCCGCTCAGCGCGTAGGGGGCGTGCGTCCGGGGGTCGTCCGGCAGGGTGACCGCGCCGACGCGCGCGACCCCGGTGTCGCTGAGATCGACGCGGCGCATCGCCCGGCTCGACGCGGCGGAGAGGCCCCGCGCGATCGCGCGCTGGTAGAGGAGCAAGAGGCGTGACTGCACCCCGTCACGGCGATCGGCCCGCGGCGCGTCGGGGCGATCGGAGAGCCACCACCGCTGAGGCCCGGCCTGGCCGAGCGCGGCGACGTCGGCGTCGAGGCGCGAGGCGCCCTCGCGCGGCGGCCGCGCGAGGAGGTCCCGCAGGAGCCACGAGGAGTCGGCGTAGCCGGCCGCGATGCGCGCGCGCAGGTCGCTCACGGGCTGGACGTTGTAGTGCCAGGCGTGCTCGTCGGTGGGCCGCGGGAGGCGATGGTCGCGGAAGGTGCGCAGTACGACGCTGCGCTCGTCGGTGGGGAGCGCGGCGAGGTTCCGCGCGAAGCCGCCCTCGTAGCCGAAGTACTCCTCGGCGTTCGACAGATACAGCACGCGAAAGACGAGCCCCTCGCGGCGAGCCTCCCGCGCGAGCGCCGGGAGCGTGCGCGGCCCCCGCAGATCCGCCACGCGCGCCACGATGCGCCCGCGCCGCGCGAGGTCGTGCAGGTGCGTGTAGGCCGCCGGCTCGCTGACGAAGCTGGGCAGCTCGGCCAGCTCGGTCACGCGGCGGCGCAAGAGCGGCCGGTGCACCCGGAAGGCGCGCACGGTGCGCTCCGACTCCCAGCCGCTCGGGAGGGTCCGCGCGAGGCGCTCGACGGTGCGCGCCTCCGCCTCGGGCTCGAGGCTCGCCCGCAAGCACCCGGCGTCCCCGCACGCAGCGAGCAGCGCGATCATCACGCGGTGCAGTCGGACAACGACCCGGTCGTAGTCCACGAGCGCCAGCAGCTCGGCGCCGCTCTCTGCGGCGAGGGTGTAGCTCGGGTCGAAGCCGACTCCGAGCATCGCGCCGCCGAGGCGAGCGATCGCCGGGAAGAAGACGTCGTGCCGCGCCTCGTTGGTGACCGGGAAGTGCTCGGACTGTCGGGGCACCGGCTCGTCCGGCACGTGCGCGAAGCCCTGCGCGAGGGCCGTCGCCGGGCCGAGGCACACGAGGGCCAGCGCCATCGCTCTCTTCCACACGACGCGCCGAACGGCGCGGCCGGCTCCGTCTATTCCGAGCGTGCTCGCCGGCTCTCCTACCCACGGGCGTAGCCGCGGAGACGACGGGGGAGGTCCTCGATCGACGCGCCGCCGGTCGGCACCTCGCGCGCGTCCCACGTGTTCCAGAACAGCACCCGCCGGCCGCGCAGACGCGGGGCGCGTCGCACGAGCGCGGCGAGCGCCTTCGCGGTGTAGGTCGGATCGACGATCGGTCCGTCGAGCCGGCGCGCGAGCACCGCGGCCGCGAGCCCGTCCGGGGTGGGCTGCCCGTACCTGGGGCCCGCCGCGGAGTCGTCGAGCACGAAGCTCGCGTCGAGGCGCACGTCGGGGAAGCGCGGCTCGATCGCCCGGAGCGCCTCGACGGTGCCCTGGACCTCGGCCGCGATCCTCCGCCGGTTGGCCGTCGCGCGCCCGGAGGCGCGGACTCCGATCACCGGCGCCTCGAACCCCGCCGCACGGAGCCCGACGAACAGCCCCGCGGCCGTGCCGGTGGTGCCGACCGCGACCACGAGCGCGTCGAACGGCGTGCCCTCGAGCTCGAGCGCGGCGTCGACGGTGGCGACGTTGCCGAGCGGACCCGTGCCGCCCATCGGGATCACGTAGGGCGACTCGCCCGGGGTCAGCGACGCGGGGGACTCCACATGCGCGCGGGCCGCGGCGTGCAGCACCGCGCCGCGCGCGAGCGCGCCGAGCATGTGCGCCCGGGCGTGCGCGCCGCCCGGCGCGTGGAGCAAGCCGAGGTGACACCTCAACCCGAGCCGCCGGCAGGCCACGGCGGTGGCGAGCGCGTGATTCGAGCCGACGCCGCCGAAGGTGAGCACCGACCGATGCCCGCGCCGGCGTGCGTCGCCCAGCCAGAGCTCGAGCTTGCGCGCCTTGCTCCCGCCGTAGGTCAGCCCGGCGAGGCCGTCCTCCTTGATCGTCAGGCTCGCGAGCCCGAGCGCCGCCGCGAGCCGCGGCGCCGACGCGAGCGGAGTCGGCCGTCCCCCGAGGTCGAGCCACGGCAGCGCGCCGAGCCGAGGGAACCGACGCACGAGCGGCCGAGCCGCCTGCGCGCGCGCGGGCGAGACGAGCGAGGCGAGCGCGGCGGTCATCAGCGTCCGGCGACCGATCACGCGCCGCGAACGCGGGCGTGGACCCTGGGCATTCCTGGGCTACGTCGTGCGGGAGGGCCGGAGGTTCAGCTGGGACCCGCCCGGGTTTAGAGGAAGTAGGGGCGAGGCGCGGGGTGCGGCCACGAGCCGAGGCAGCGGAGGCGCCCTCCGCAGATTGACCGAGGTTTCACCATCCGCATGTTCCAGCCGACGATGAGGCAGGTGCAGTCGCCGAGGCCGTTGCTCTCTGACCGCCGCTGGATCTCGTTGGCGAGCGGCTCGCTGTCCGAGATCCCAGCCAGAGCGAGGTCTCGCGGCGAGTGTGGAGTCGGACTTGTCGTGGTGATCATGAAGTCCGGATCGATGGACGCACCGATCTCACGTTCAAACTCGGAGAAGAACTCCCCCGCCTCCGGGTCAGCCATGCCCGGTTCGTCCATCAGAGCGACGAGCCCCTCGTAGGTGAGGTCGCCGGCCCAGGCCGTCACCCAGTCATTTCGGTACACGAGGACCGGGTCATCCGCCTGATCTTCGGGCGTCAGCTCGTGGTCACCAAGGAGCTCCATCTTCCTCCCCTCGCGTGAGGCGCCTGCTTCCTCGCGGGCCGGCCCAGTCTCTCCCAGCAGCTCCAGGCTCTCGCCAGTGTCTTCCAGCTTCCGAAAGTCGCCTTGCCGCGAGACCGACGACAATTGGGACGTGTTGGTCGGGGGCCTTCGTCGATGAGCATGTTGCGTACGTCGTCGAGACCCATCAGCGCGCAGATCTCGGCACGGTGTCGCTGAAATGCTGGCGTCGTCACTGGGCTAGATCCGGATCCGCGCCAGGCGCCTCCCTCGAAGAGCCACGATGTCCTCGACCAGCTCCGGTCGGCGGGCGCCGGCGTGCCGACCGACACAGAGGAAGCCGGCCGCCGAGAAGAAGCGCTCCGCCGGGACGGCGGCCGAGGTCCTCATCCGGATCGTGATCCACGCCCCACCGACGAGGCGAGGGAAGTCGGAGTAGGTCATCTCGTCGCGTGGGTCGGCAGGATGGCTAGCGCGGTCCGGCTACGCGACGACCGCGAGGCGGCGACGGGGGCGGTCGTCGGGCAGCGCCCGGAAGGCGCGCTCGTAGTCGCGGAAGCTTCCCCCCGCTCGCACCGCGTCGAGGAGGGCGCGGCCCTCCGCGGGGCCGCCCTGGGCGAGGACGTACTCGACCCAGGCCCAGCGCGCGCTCGTGGCCCGGAGGTCGACCCGGCCCTTGAGGCCGCGGCGGAGGCGCTTGAGGCGGCCCTCGACGACCTTGATGCCGGCGAAGTCGGCGCCGTCGAGGGGGGTGTTCCGCTTGGCGACGAAGGGGGCGATGCCGAGGCTCAGCGGGACGATCTTGCTCAGCTCGGTGCCGAACTGGACGAGCTCGTCGATGTCCTCGTCCCGCTCGTCGGGCAGGCCCACCATCATGTAGAGCTTCATCCGCTTCATGCCGTGCGCCCGCGCGAGCTGGGCCGCCTTCTCGAGGTGGCGCTCGCGGGCCTTGCGCTGCATCGCGTCGCGCAGGCGCTGGCTCGAGCCGTCGCTCGCGGTGGTGAGGGTCCGGTAGCCGGCGCGCTTGAGCGCGGCGACGAAGCGGTCGTTCAGCCGATCCGGGCGCAGCGAGCTGAGGCCGACGCCGCGCCCCTGGTCGGCGAGCGCCTCGACGATCTCGGCGATCTTCGGGTGGTCCGACACCGCCGCGCCGACGAGGCCGACCCGCGGCGCGTCCTCGGGGATGAGGCCGAGGATCGTCTCCTTGGGCACGATGCGCATGCCGCCATTGGTCGAGCGACGCATCACGCAGTACTGGCACTGGCGGTGGCAGCCGCGCTCGGCCTCGAGGAGGAACATGTCCCGCAACTCGGTGTGCGGCGTACGGATCGCGGCGTAGGCGGGTAGCAGCGCGTCGGCGCACTTCGCGGAGGCGGGCAGCTCGGTCCCGTGGATCTCCGGGACGAAGCAGGACGGGAGCTTCGCGAGCTCGCGCTTCGCCTCCTCCTTGCTCGAGGTGCCGAAGACGATGTCGAGCGCCTGCTCCGCCGTCTCGTCCGCCTCGCCCATGAGGATCGCGTCGACGAAGGGCGCGAGCGGCAGCGGGTTCGAGAACGTCAGCGGCCCGCCCGCGAGGACGAACGGGTCGCGCGCGCTCCGACGCTCGGCGAGCGGGTCGAGGCCGCTCAGCTCGAGGACCTGGACGACCCCGGCCAGCTCGAGCTCGAACGCGACCGAGAGCGCGAGGACGGGGAAGTCGCCGACCGGGCGCAGGCTCTCGTAGGTGAACAGCGGCACGCCACGGTGGGCCTCGATGTCGTCCGGCAGGAACGCGCGCTCGGCCACGCGCTGCGGGTTGAGGTGGATGCGGCGGTAGATCTGCTGGAAGCCGAGCGAGCTCATCCCGGCCGCGTACGGGCTCGGGTAGACCATCGCGACGCGCTCGGGGGCCTCTCGGTAGCTCGCGCCGACCTCGTCCGCTCTGCGCGCGCGGACGTCGGCCTGGAGGGTGCGCGCGGAGCTCAGCGCACGCCCTCGAAGATGCGGTCCCAGCGGATGCCGTCGTTGGACGACCAGTAGATCGCGAGCGCGCGGCCCTTCACCCGGGTCACCGGGATCATCCCGACGCGCGGGTTGCGGCTGTCGTTGCTGCGGTCGCGGTGATCGCCCAGCACGAGCACGTGGCCCTCGGGCACGACCGAGTCCTCGAGCGAGTCGGGCACGTGGAACCGGGAGCGGCTGGTGAACCAGGTGTGCTCGCCGATGCCCTCCTCGACCCACTGGCACTCGTCGCCGTACTCGGCCTCCTCCTCGCCGCCGGTGAGGCACGGCCCCGCGATGCGGATCTGGAGCGGCTCGCCGTTGCGGTAGACGACGTCCTCGCGGATCTCGATGTGGTCGCCCGGGGTGCCGATGACCCGCTTGACGATGTCGATGTTGTCGAAGGGGCTGTGCACGATCACGACGTCGCCGGCCTGCGGGGTGCCCCAGTTGACGAGCGCCTCGTTCATGAAGGGCAGGTAGAGGCCATACATGAACTTGGCGACGACCACGCGGTCGCCGTGCAGCAGGGTCGGCTCCATCGACGGGCCGTCGATCTCGAAGGCCTCGAAGAGCACGATGCGGATGAAGAGCGCGAGGATGATCGCGCCGCCGATCGTCTTGGCGTTGGCCTTGGTGCGGATCCACCGCTCGTCGTCGTCGTCGGCGCCGCGGGGCCGGTCGACCTTCCGGGACGGGCGCTTCTTGCCGCGCTTGGGACCGCCGCCCTTGGCGCTCTTGACCTCCGAGGAGCCCTTGGCGTCCGGGGGCTCGCCGTCGCTGGCCTCGGGCTCGTCGCCCTTGGAGCGCTTGCTCGACGCAGATCCGCTCATCGAAGAGTGGGGGAGAGAGAGGCGATGTAGAGGCGCTGCATAGGGGCTCGAGGGCCGCGAAACGCTAAGCGGAAGGCCCCGATCGGTCAACCCAACAGAAACAGAAGGGAGCCCGCGATCGAGAAGGTGACGCAGCCGAGCACCATCGCGGCGAACACGAGCACCGACTTCAACAGCAGCGCGCTCCGAAGATGCCCGAGCGCGTGCACGAGGTGGTGCTGCTGCTGACGCGCGGTGAGCACCCGCCGGAAGCTCCAGGCGGCCGCGAGGAGCCACACCGAGACGGCGCTCGAGAGGATCCCCACGACCACGTGGGCGATGCTGCCCGGCCCGGTCAGGTAGCTCAGGCCGGTGAGCGTGCCGAGGGTGAGGGTGAGCAGGCCGCAGAACAGGACCCAGCGCATCAGCGAGCGGATCGCCTTCTGGGCCTCCGCGTCGAAGGGGATGGCGCCGGGGCTCGGCTGGAGCCGCTTCGGGTCCACCCGGGGCGGCGCGATGGACACGTCCTCGTCGTGCTCGAGCGCGAGCTCGAGGCGCTGCCGGGCCGAGGTCGACATCTGGCGCAGGCCCGGCGGGCGTGCGGGGCGACCGTCGGCTCCGTCCGCGCCGGGCTCGTCGCCCTCGTCGCTGTCTTCGTCTTCGTCCTCCTCTTCTTCCTCGTCGTCGTCGTCGTCGAGGAAGGCGAGCTCGAGCCGCAGCCGGGCCGAGGTGGTCATGTTGCGCAGCCCGGGCGGGCGGGCCTCGGTAGCCGCGGTCTCTGACTCATCCGGCGCCTCGGACCCCTCCGACTCCTCCGACTCCTCCGACTCCTCCGACGCCTCGTTCGACTCCGCTTCGGCGCGACGGGCCGGCGGTCGGAGGGGGCGACGGTCGGGCGCCTCGGCCTCCTCGTCCGACGGGTCGGACAGGCGCCGGCGCGCGGTGCTCTCGGCCGGAGGCAGGCCGCTCGGCCGCTTCATCCGCGGGTCCGAGTCGGCCATCAGCCGCCCCAGCCCATGATCGTGCTCGCGTAGGTCGCGGCGACGACGCTGGCCATCAGCAGCGACTCGAGCACGAAGTAGCTCCGCAGCTTCCGCAGCGCGCTCTCCATGTGGTGCTGGTCGAGCTCGTCGCTCGCGGTCACCGTCTCGAGGTCCTCGGCGGCCCCGAGCAGCAGCATCCCGCCGCGCAGGAACACGAGGCTCAGCACGACCACCGCGGCCACCACCGCCGCGACCGCCTCGCGGGAGACCTCGCCGACGCTCACCAGCGGCTGCTCACCGCTCGCCGCCGCCGGCTCCATCATCTCGATCGTGGTGGCGACCCCGGTCACCCCGAGCAGCACCACGAAGACGAACGCAGCGGCCACGATCTGGAAGCGCCCGAGCCGGCCCATCCACCGGGCGAGGCCGGCGATGACCCGCTCTTCCCGGGGGTCGAAGGGGATCCGAGAGAGGCTTCGGGTGCTCATGCGACGCTGGCGATCTCGCCCGCCCGACCGGACGGCCGGTCCGGCGAGGTATTCACCAGCATACCCCACCGACCGCGGGCGCACCGCTTGACGGGAGGCCAGCGCCGGCCTACCCGAGCGCGGTGCGGGTGCTGGCGCTGGATACGTCCACCAACCTCGGGACCGTCGCGGTCACCGCGGACGGCGAGCTGCGCGCGGAGCTCGCGGCGCGGGTCGAGGCGCGGCATGGCGAGTCGCTGCTGGCGCTGATCGGAGACGCCCTCGCGCGCGGCCGGGTCGCCAAGGAGCAGCTCGATCTGATCGCGGTCGGTGTCGGACCCGGCTCCTTCACCGGCACGCGGGTCGGGGTGGCGACGGCCAAGGGGCTCGCCCTCGCGCTCGCGCGGCCGATCGTCGGGGTGGTGAGCCTGCGCGCGATCGCGGCCGGCGCCCCCGCCGAGCGGGTGGCGGTCCTCGCCGACGCGCACAAGGGAGAGGTCTTCGTCGCCGCCTATCGCCGCACCGCCGACGGGCTCGTCACCGAGCTCGCGCCCGACCATCTGCCGCCCGCCGACGCGGCGCGCAGGCTGTCCGAGCGCCCGGGAATCGCCCGGTGCGGCTCGGGCCTGCGCCGCTATCCCGACGCCTTCGCGGGCCTCGACGGCGACGCGCTCCCTCCCGTCTTCGACGCGCCGCGGGCCGCGCTCGTCGCCGCGCTCGGCGAGGCGCGCTTCACGCAGAGCGGCCCGGACGACCTCGCGCTGCTCGAGCCGCTCTACGTGCGCCCTTCGGACGCGAAGCTGCCCGGCGGATCCTGATTCGGGGCGGGCGCCGGCTCAGTCGCGCGTGAGCTGCTCGTAGAGCCGCTCGTAGAGGTACGCGGCGCGGTCCCAGCCGTGGTCGGCGGCGAGGACGTGGGCGCGGATCCGCTCGAAGCCGTCGGTATCGGCGTAGGCCGCGATCGCCCGCTGGAGCGCGCCGAGGACCTCGCCGTCCTCGTCGGCGCCGGCCGGCGGGGCGAAGAGGAACCCGCTGCCCGACGCGAGCTTGGCGTCGCAGTCGACGACGGTGTCCGCGAGGGCGCCGACGCGGGGGGCGATCGGGAGGGCGCCGTAGCGCTGGGCGCGGAGGGCTCCCGCGCTGCCGGCCGGGGCCTTCGGGGGCACGAGGACGAGGTCGGCCGCGCTGAGCGCGCGGTGCACGTCGGCGCGCTCGGCCTCCGCGTCCACGCTGAGCCGATCGGGCCAGCGCTCGGCGTGCTCCTCGAGCACGTCGGCGAGATCCGGGTCGTAGCCGCCCTCGGCGACCACGAGGATCTGGACGTCGTTGCGCATCAGGCGAGCCGCGATCCGCGCGAGGGCGTCGAGGCCGCTGGAGGCGTCGAGCGGGCCGAGGACCGCGACGAGCGGGATGTCGTCGCGCACCGGGAAGCCGACCTCGCGCTGCATCGCGGCCTTGCAACGGAGCTTGCCCGAGAGGTCCATCGGGTCGTAGCGGGTCTCGAGGGCCGCGTCGGTCGCCGGGTTCCACACCGCGACGTCGATGCCGCCGGTGATCCCGGACAGGTCGCGCGCGCGCTCGGCGAGGGTCCCGGCGAGCGGGCCGGCGCCGGGCTCGGCGATCGCGGCCGCGTAGGACGCGCTGATCGTGGTGAGCCGGCTCGCGTCGCGGACGCCGGCCTCGAGCAGGCCGTGGGAGAGCCCGTGGGCGCGCTCGGTGGCGCCGTCGGCCTGGCCGCGCGCGTCGACGTCGCCGAACGCGAGGACGGTCGGCAGCTCGACGTCCGTCCCGGAGCGCTGGGCCGCGCGGAGCTGGGTGGGGAGCAGGGCGGTCGGCCAGTCGAAGCACTGGATCGCGTCGAAGCCCTGCTCGTCCTTGGCGATGAGGTCGAGGACCGCCTCGGTGAACGCCGCGAAGCGCCGCACGTCGGCCTCCTCGGGCGCGCCGGTCGGCGGGCCGTCGCAGCCCGCGAACAGCTCCTCCTGGCCGAGGAACATGAGATCCACCCCGGCCGCGGTGCGCGCGTCGTAGAGCGCGAAGGGGTAGGTCTTGCCGTCGAGCTCGGCGGTGATCTTCTTGAGGCGCCGGCCGAGGCCGCGCGCGCCCGGATCGATCGACCCGTAGAGCGGGCTGACCACCGTGACCTCGTGGCCGCGGCCGCGCAGGGCCTTGGGAAGAGCCGCGCAGGTGTCACCGGTGGGGGTGACGCGGGAGTAGGGAGCTAGCTCGGGCGTGACGAAGAGGAGCCGCATAATGCGGCGCGACCATAGACGCTCCCCCGGCGCCGCGCTAGCCGGGGTCGGGTCAGCGTATATAGTGCGGGCCGATGAGCCGACGCTCCCTCACGCAGATCGGGCTTGTGCTGGCCATCCTCGGGGTCGGGGTGGCGAGCTACTGGACCTACCAGTCCAAGCAGGCCGAGGAGGAGAACGCCCGCGAGCTGGCCCGCCAGGCGGAGGCCGAGGAGCGCGAGCGCGACCTCGACGCGCGCTGGGGCCGCATCCAGGAGGAGAGCGCCGAGCTCATCCCGCGCCTGCTCGAGGGGGTGCGGCTCGGGCAGTCGCTGGCCGAGGTCCGCGCTCAGCGCCCCCAGCTCGGCGCCTCGCCGATCGAGCAGCAGGGCCGGGTCGAGCCCGGGATGGAGATGTACGAGGAGGAGCTGTCGAACGGCGGCCGGGCGATCTTCGCGTTCGAGCGCGCGACCGGCCGGCTCCAGCGCCTCCAGATGCTGAGCCTGTTGCCAAGCCCCGAGGCGATCACCCCGCACCTCACGGCGATGCACGACCAGTACGGCTCGCCCACCGGGGTGTGGGACTGCCCGATGACCGGCGGCGTGCCGACGCGCCGTTTCACCTGGCGGCACGGCGAGACGACGGTCAGCGACGTGTTCCTCGTCTACGGCGGCCGCGTCTCGGTCACGCTCTACATCGCCCCCAACGCGATCATCCTTCGCTCGCTCCGGATGAGCGGCTGCCGCCCGGCCGACCCGGCCGAGATCGGGCAGTTCCCGGTGACGACGCCCGAGCAGATGATGGGCTCCGAGCCCACACCCTGAGGCGCCCGCCCGTCCGCGCGATGGAGTAGCATCGCGCCATGCGCTGCCCGCTCGCCCTCGCCGCCTCCGCCCTCCTCCTCCTCGGCGCCTGTGATGGCGACGAGCCCACGCCGGCGACCGACCCGGCCCCCGCCGATCCGAGCGCCGAGTCGCCCGAGCCCGAGTCGCCCGAGGCCGAGTCAGCCGAGGCCGAGGACGAGGCGCCCGCCGAGGCGCCCGCCGAGCGGCCCGGCGCGAACCGCTGGCCCGACGAGGCCTGCGCGCGGGTGATCGTCGTCGCCTACCAGGGCGCGATGGCGGCGCCTGCGTCGGTCAGCCGCAGCGAGGAGGACGCCCGGGCGCGCGCCGCGGACCTCCGCACCCGCGTGACCGAGGGCGGCGAGGACTTCGCCGAGGTCGCGCGCGAGGAGAGCGACGCGGCGAGCAGCGGGCCGCGGGGCGGGCTCCTCGGCACCTACGACCGCGAGGGCTTCCCCGCGATCCACGAGCCGATCCGCGACCCGGTGTTCGCCCTCGCGGTCGGCGAGACGAGCGACGTGCTCGAGGCGCCCTACGGCTTCGTCGTCGCGCGCCGGTGCGTGGTCGAGAAGATCCACACCCGGCACATCCTCGTGCGCTACGCGGGGGCTCGCAACGCGCCCGACGACGTGACGCGTACCCAGGCGGAGGCCCGCGCCCTCGCCACCCAGCTCCGCGCCCAGGCGATCGCCGAGGGCGCGGACTTCGCCGCGATCGCGCGCGAGTCGAGCGAGGACGCAAGCGCCGACGAGGGCGGCGACCTCGGGCTCGTCGGGCGCGGCCTGCTCGCCCCGGCCTACGAGGCGGCGGCGTGGGAGCTCCAGGACGGCGCGATCAGCGAGGTGGTCGAGAGCGAGTTCGGGTTCCACGTCATCCAGCGGATCCCCGACGACGAGGGCTGAGCCGGTGGGCGCCTGGCGCGACGACCCGGAGCTCGCGGGCGCGTTCCACCCGCAGCATCCCGACGACCTCCAGGTGCTGGTGCACGAGGGGGAGCCGCGCCGGAGCGGGCGCGCGCCGGAGGCCTGCTGGGTGCGGGTCGACGCGGTGCACGGTTCGTTGCGCATCGCCTCGACCCCGGCCGGCGTGACCCCGCCGATCGACCCGGCCCTCGTGACCTGGCGCGACAAGCCGGTCTACGCCGGGGTGCTCCTCAACCAGCCGCACGGCCTGGTGCGGATCAAGCAGGGCGCGCGCCTCCTCTTTCTCCAGACGCCGGGCCTGCCCGCGGCCGGGATCCAGGTGGACGCGCGCTATCTCGAGGAGCGGCCCGGGTGGGCCTATGTGCCGTGCACCGGCTGCGGGGCGGACCAGTCCCTCGACCCGCCGTCGATCATGGCGCAGACCCGCTTCCCGGACGCGCCGGCGGGAGCGCTGCCGATCGCGTTCACTGCGTTCTGCCCGTGCGGCGGCACGCTCGCGCTAACCCTGGTCGAGCACGTCTCGCATCCGCCGCCCGCGCCCGCCGCGAAGCCCTGGTGGAAGATCTGGTGACGGAACGACGCGAGGGCCGTGGCGCGCTCGCCTCGACCCTCGGCCGCCCCCTCTGGACGCCCCCCTCGCCCGATCAGCTCGGCTCGACGAGCATCGAGATGGCGCGGCCCTGCTGCGCCGGCCGCCCCGCGATCTCGGCGATGTCCGCGAGGTGCTCGCTGAAGTGCTCGCGCAGCATCCGCACCCAGCGCTCGGGGTAGCCGCGCTCGCGTCCGCGCATCCGCATCACGAGCCGGACCTTGTCACCGCGCTCGAGGAAGCGGCGCGCGCGGCTGAGCTTCGTCGACAGATCGTGGTCGTCGGTCTTCGGGCGGAGCTGCACCGTCTTGAGCTCGGGCTGCTTCGTCTTGGTCTGCTGCTTGGACCGCTCGTACTTGAACTTGCCGTAGTCCATCACCCGGCAGACCGGGGGGCGCGCCTCGGGGGCGACCTCGACGAGATCCATCCCGTGCTCACGCGCGACGGCGCGGCCCTCCTCCGGCGTCATCGGGCCGAGGACCGTGCCCTCGGGATCGATCACGCGGATCTGCGGGAAGCGGATGTGGCGGTTGATGCGGTGCTCCGGGCGCTCCGGGCGCACCGGTCCTCGACGGTAGCGGCGACCCATCAGGCGGCCTCCTTCTCGGCGTCCTGCGCCTCGGTCGTCGCGGTCTCCTCGGGCTCCGACGCGCTCACGAGCGGGTTGTCGAGGTCGCGGCGGCGCTCGCGGATCTGGCGCTGCGCGGCCGGCTTGAGGGTGAGCCACATGAAGTTGTGGACGTCGAGCATGTCGCGCGGGGCGAGGTCCTCCTCGACGAGGTGCTGCTGAACCTCCTCGGCCATCGCGCGGAGGCGCTCGTAGAGGATGCCCATCGGGCGCTGCGGGACAGAGAGGCCCGGGGCCATGAAGACGGCCTGCCGCGCGATCACCGGCTCGCGCATCACGAAGTGCTCCTCCGGGCGCATCGCGCCGAGGAGGACGGTCGCGAGCTCCCAGCTCGGGGCCTCGCCGAGCGCGCGCTCGAGCCAGGCGACGAGCGCGTCGAGGCGCCCCGTCAACGGCGATTGCCCATGGAGCAGCGCATGGATCGCGTTGGCGACCGGCGCGTGGAGCCCGGCGTCCATCGCGAGGAAGCGCTTGCGCTCCTTGACCTTCACGAGGTCGGTCCCGCTGATGACCTCGCCCGCCGCGGCGTGGACCGCGGTCGCGTCGCCCGCCGCGAGGGCGTCGGCGAGGGCGCGCTTGGCCAGCTTCTCGCGAGCGTTCGCCACGAGCGCGTCGCGGTGACGCTTGAGCGGTCGCTTGCGGCCGTCGCCCCGGCGCTCCTCCGTGTAGGCGTCGCCGCGGAAGCCGTCGGGGTACAGCTCACGGAAGTAGGCGACCTGCTCCTCGAGCGTCACGGGCCGGGCCTTGGGCGCGCGCCGCGTGCCGGCGCCGCTCATGTTCATCAGCGCCTCGACGATGCCTGAGGCGACGTCGAAGCGTCGGTCGACCGGCTCGAACAGGTGATAGAAGCCCTGTTTGAACGTGCGCGCGCGTCCGTCCTGGAACTGCAGGTCCACGCGGTCGTCGAGGCGGCGCAGCACCACGCCGAGGCCCCACTGGTGGCGGAGCGAGTGGCGGAAGAGCGTCGGAAGCGCGCCCTCGGGGTTGTCCGGGATCGCGAGGGGGTCGTGGGTCGTCGAGGCGTCGGTCGTGGCGTCGAGCAAGCGGGGTCCTTTCGAGGGAGCTCTGGGTGAGATCGGGTGAAGAGGTGGACGCGCGTCGCCGCACTCTCGCGGCTCCACCGCCGGGGCGGAGGGAGCGAGGCGCGGCGAGCGACCTGCCTTCGAACGCGGGGCGTTCAAACGCGGGGCGCGCGTGCGGTGAAACGAGCGGCGAGCCGTCGTTTCGATGTCGCTTCGGAGGGGTCCCTCCGGGAGTGCTGCGCGGCGCCGGCCGCGTCGCATGCCCCACGTGTAGACGTCAGGCGCTCCGAGCGTCGTCCGTGGCGTTCGACCGAGACGCGAGGCCTCCAAAGCTGGAGACCGAGAGCATCGAGCGGCGACCGCTACGGACTCGTTCAACCTAGCGCATTCTTCGCGAATTGCAAGGCTTTTCTGGTACTTGGCCCGATCCGGGCGGCCTCTCGGGCGTCGCGACGGGCCTCGCGGGCGCGGTCGCGCGGTGGATCGCGCGGTGGATGGAGCCGGGCTTTGGTGCCGACGCGTCGCGGCTCGCGTCCGCCCACGCCGAACCCACGCCGAACGATGGACCGTGCGCGTCCCGGCCGCGACGCTACGCGCGATCAGCGCCGGGTCGAGGCGGCGACTAATCGGATTGAGCGCCGCCGTGAATCTGCATTGTGATCTGCATTGTTCGGCGGGCCCAGCGCGCGCGCCGTGACGGCTCGTGGGGGTAGCGCGCGTAGTGGGCGACGAGCGCCGCCATGCGCGCTCCGGCGATCGCGAGCCGCGCGCTGAGGCGGCCAGCGCGCCACGCCGCCGGGACGATCGCGCGGACCCGAGCGAGGTCAACGCGCGGCAGGCGCTGCCCCATCCCCGCGGCCGCCGACTCGGCGTCGAGGAGCCCCGAGCGCAGCAGGCGCCGCAGCTCCTCGAGCGTCAGGCGCTGGGAGAGCCGCCGGAAGACGTCGTACGCCGCGAACCGCCCGCCGTGCGTCCGCATCCAGCGCACCGCGTATCCGTCGAGGCCGCCGCCTCCCGCGATCTCCTCCGCGAGGATCCGCGCCGCCGTCATCCCCGCGCCGATGCCCGAGCCGTGGGCCGCGAACACCTGACCGGCCGCGTCCCCGACCGCCGCGCAGTGGCCCTCGGCGAGGACGTCGCGCGGCCGGCCGAGGGGGATGGCTCGGTGCCCGCCGAAGCGCCGCGCGCCGATCCAGTCGGTCTCGGCCACGAAGCCCTCGAGCATCGCGCGGCCCGAGGGGTGGCCGTCCGCGGGGATGCTCCCCGTCAGCAGGCTCACCTCGTCGCCGTGCACGGAGACGTTCAGGATCGAGTAGCCGCCCGCGACACCGCTGAAGCACACGGTCTCGCCCTCGCGCGCCGCGTAGCGGGCGAGGAAGTCGGCCGCGCCCCGAGCGTCCGCCACCGCGTGGACCGCCTGCGCCGCGGCGCACAGATCCGCCCGGGGCACTCGCCGTGGGAGCAGCCCGAGGCCCGCGAGGCCGGAGGCGTCCACCACGAGGTCCGCCTCGACCGCCCCGACGGAGGTCCGCGCGCGCCGGCCCTCGAGCGCGAGGATCTCCACCTCGCCCTGCAGCGCGGCGCCGGCGTCGCGAGCGCGCTCGTGCAGCCGCGCGACGAGGAGGCGCATGTCGACGTCGAGGACGCCGTGGCCCCGCATCGTGATCCGCTCGGGCCCGCGGCCGGCCAGCAGGTGGAAGCCCGCGTCGTCGCCGCGCAGCTCCTCGCCCCTCGGGAGCGGCACGTCGGCCTCGGCGAACGCGTCGCGGCAGACCCCGTTGACCCAGCGCGCCCCGGCGTCGTCGAGGGCGCGACGGTCGACGCACAGTACGGAGAGGCCGCGCCGGGCCGCCTGGCCGGCGAGGGCCGCGCCGGCAGTGCCAGCGCCGACGATGAGCAGATCGACGCGGTCGGGGAGGGTGCTCACGCGGCCGAGGGTACCGCGGTCCGAGGGGCCCGCGCGCCCGTAGGCGTCGGCCGGCGCTCAGATGATGGTGGGCTCCTCGATGCAGCTCCCGATCTCGAGGATCAGGTAGGCGAGCGCCATCTCCTGCGGGCTCAGCGGGCCGCCGTCGCCCGCTCCCTCGATGGTGTGGTAGCTCGTGAAGAGCGCCCGCCCACAGCCCCGGTCGGTGGTCACGGTGAGCGGCCGCACGCTCATCCCCATCGGCCCTCGAACCCACGTGCGCGCTCCCGCCTCCGGCGCCGAGCGCACCATGACCCAGCCCGCGCTGAGGCCGCGCAGCGGCATGCGGTCGGCCGCGTCGAGCCCCCCCGCGGCGCGGAGCCACGCGCGCAGATCTCCGTCGACCACCTCGGCCTGAGCGACGTCGAAGATCGGAGGACCGCTCTCGGCGCGGTCCAGCGGCTCGGGGGTGGACGAGAGCCCGTCTTGGCCACCGAAGTCGATCGCCGCCGGGGCCGTGTGCTCCATGACGTCGTGGGCGAGGTCGGTGACGTAGAGTCGGCCGCCGCCCTCGACGAAGGCGCGGAGGTTGTCGACCACCGCGGGCTCGGAGAGCGCGGTCGGGCCGTCCCAGCTCTCGGCGATCCCCGCCCCGCAGTTCACGAACACGTAGTCGAAGCTCGTGAGACGCGCGCGGTCGCGGAAGAAGCCCGCCCCCCCGTCGCCGCCGAGCTCCGGGTTGCCGTCGACGATCTCCACCGCGCTCGGGCCGAAGCCGAGGCGCGAGAGGACCGACTCCATGTGGTCGTAGCTGCCCGTGACGACCGCGACGCGCGGGACCGCGCCCTCGCTCGCGTCGCGCGGCAGCCGGCTCCACGCCGCGTCGATCGGGTTGTCCGCGCAGGCCTGGACGGCGATCGGGAGCTGGCGGCGGAACGGACCCTTCTGGATCACGATCACGCTGGCGTCCGCCGGCACCGTCAGGACGAAGTGGCCGTCGACGTCGGTCTCGGTCACCGCCCGCAGCGCCGCGCGGTCGAGGCACTCGCCGCACGTGCCCGAGCGCGCGGGCTCGACGCTCGGGTCGGTCGGCACGTAGACCAGCGCCCGCGCGACCGGGAGCGAGCCGTTGGGGAAGGTCACCGTACCGCTCACCGTGGTGGGCGGTCGGCCCGCGCAGCCGGGGTCCGTCGGTCGGCCGGGAGGCCCGGCGTCGGCGCGCGGCGGAGTGGACGCGTCCTCGCGCGGCGCGGGCGGCGCGCCGGGATCGCAGCCAAGGAGCGAGAGGGCGAGCAGGGACAGGGCGAGGAGGCGAGACATCGTGCCCCGACGCACTGCGAGCATCGTTCCGTCGGCGACCGGTGCGTCGCGCGGTCGCCGCGAGGGGCGAGGCGTCGGTCGCGCGGCGACGCCCAGGTCCCTCGACCCCGGTCGGCTCGTCCCCGTCCGAGGATGCTGCTAGGCTGCCCCTCGATGTCGCGTCGCAGGTGGGCGCTCGTGGTGGGGTTGGCAGCGATCGCATGCCAGCCGCCACCCGCGCCCGAGCCCACCGGCGACCTCTCGAGCCACGTGGCCGTCTCGATCGACGGACGCCCGGTCGACTGCGCGTGGCCGCAGACCTTCGCGGTCGGGGCGCGAGCGACGATCCAGGTCGCGGGCGCGGGCGCGCTCGAGGTCCGGGTCGGGGATCGCGACGTCACCGACCAGCTCGACGGCGACCCGCTCGCGGTGGAGGTCGACCTCGCGCCCGACGCGCCGCTCGTGGTGTCGGTGGTCGCGCGCAGCGACGGGGCGGAGGCGCGATGCGAAGCCTCGATCGTGCACCGCGCCGCGGTCGAGGCCGCCCTCGAGACGCTCGCGTCCGAGAGCGCGGGCGGCGCCGATGTCACCCGCAGCGAGGAGACCGGCGCGCCGGCCAACGCCACGCTTCGGGTCGGGACGACCGGCGACGATCCTTCCGCGCAGGCCGCGGACTTCCTGGCCCGCCACGCGGCCGCGTTCGGCGTCGACCCGGCCCAGCTCGTCGAAGTGGGGATCGACGTCGCTCCCGACGGATGGGCGACGGTGCGCTTCGATCAGGCCGTCGACGGGCTGCGCGCGCTCGAGGCAGGTCTCGACGTGGAGCTCGACCCCAACGGCGTCGTCACGAGCGTGCAGTCCCGGCTGTTCGTGGGCGTCGACGAGGCGCCGGCGTTCCGTGCGACCGAGGCCGAGGCGCGCGACGTCGCGGCGCTGGAGCTCGGAGAGGTTTACGCGGTCACGGCCGTCCTCTTCGACCCGCGGCGCCCCCGCGCGGCCTGGCTCGCGGAGGGGGAGCTCGAGGCGCTGGTGATCGACGACGCGACCCTCGCGGTGGACCTGCGCTTCGACACGGCGCCCGACGAGGTACCGGTGGAGATCCACCGACCGAGCCCCGACCCGCTGCCGGAGGGCTCGCGCGACAACCTCGCGGGCCACGCGCTGATCGCCCGGGCCGACCACCGCGGCGGCGCGCCGGCCGGCCTCGCGCCGCGCGACGCGCAGGTGTGGCGCTGGGCGGCCGAGATCGCGGGACGCGTCGAGACCGGCTCGGGTCAGGCGGGCTGGCGCGCGCTGCCGTACCCAAACCGCACCATCTCGCCGCTGACCGAGGGCAGCGTTCGTTTCATGGTGGAGGCGTCGAACACCGGCTCGACCGCCGGCTGGTACTCCTACGGCATCGTCTACCTCGGGGACGGTTCGGCGACCCAGCCCGAGGTCGTCTGCCACGAGTACGGTCACGCGCTGCACGACACCTTGCGCCGAAACCGCTTCGAGGCGCGGAGCGTCAAGGAGGCGGTTGGCGACATCTTCTGGGTGGTCTGCGACCCGTGGCTCACTGGCCGACGACGCACGGGCTACCGCGGCCAGAACTTCGCGAGCCCGCCGGGCGGCCACCAGAGCGACTACGACGCGTTCCGCGCGGCGGGCCTCACCGCCCTCAACGCGCACCAGACGAACGACGTCCACGCGCACACCTACCTGCTCAGCTCGCCCTTCTACTGGATGGGCGAGCGCTACGGGATGACGCCCGATCGGGTCGAGCAGCTCGCCTACTTCGCGCTCTCCTACCGGCACACGGGCAGCGCCGATCGGTTCCGGACCTACCGCAACGCGATCCTGCAGGAGGCCGACTCGTGGGCCCGCAACGGGCGCCACGGCTTCACCGCCTCGGACGTCTGCGCGGTCGCCCAGGCGTTCCGCGAGGTGAACCTCGACGGCGAGTACGGCGTGGGCGCCGAGGCGACCTGCGGCGGGGTGGGGGCGGGCGACTCCGCCGACGTGGACCCCTACGTCTGCACCGATCTCTACTGCCCGCTCTGCCCGATGGAGAACCCGAACCCGTGCGATCCGCCGCCGACCGCCGACGAGCCGCACTGCGTCGCCCCGGGCTTCGCCGGCGCGGGCGACCGGCGAATCTGCGTCGGCGCGCTCGCGATCACCGACGACGGCTGCCGCGAGGGCTGGTTCCACCACTGCTTCTGCGAGGCGGACGGCTCTTGGAGCTGCCCCGGGCCGTGTCAGGACCTGAGCGAAGGCCTGCTCTACTGCCCGGAGAGCCGCTACGGCGGCGCGGCCGGGTACCGCAGGCAAGATTGCGCGATCCATCCGGTGAGCGACGCGCCGAGCGGCCCGGCCTGGGCCCTGCTCGGCGCGCTCGCCGCGCTGCGGCTCCGCCGGATCAGACCGCGTCGAGGGCGGCCTGGATCCGGCCGCGCACCTCGCTCGCGATCGACTTGAGCTCGGGCGCGTCCGACGGAAGCAGGGTGGCCGGGTCGACCGCCTCGAGGATCGTGCGGCCCTCGTCGTCCTCGTAGACGCAGACGTTGCAGGGGAGCAGCGTGCCGATCTGCAGCCGGTAGCTCAGCGCCTGGTGCGCGAAGCCCGGGTTGCACGCGCCGAGGATCGTGTAGCGCCGGAAGTCGACGTCGAGCTTCTTCTTGAGCGTCGCCTTCACGTCGATCTCGGTGAGCACCCCGAAGCCCTGCTCGCCGAGGGTCTCGCGCACGCGCGCCTCCGCGTCGTCGAAGCTCAGGCTCGTCTCTCGTCGCAGCGTTCCGTCAGTCATCCGTCAGGACCTCCTCGGCCCGGACGGTAGTCCCTCGCGTCGCGCCGCGCCACGCGCAGGGGCGCCGCGTTGCGCTGCTCAGGGGGCGGCGGCGTCGATCCAGCGGACCAGCCGGCGCCGCTCCTCGCACGTCGGGTTCGGCGCGTCGGGCGGCATGAAGTTCTGGACGCCGATCGCGACGCGGATGCGATCGAGGTTGGCGCGCACCGCCGCCTCGTCGTCCCAGTTGAGGCCCTCCGGCGCGAAGCTCCGGGCGTCCTCTCCCACGAGGGTGCTCGCGTGGCAGCGGGTGCAGTACTGATCGAAGAGCGGCGCGGCGAACGTCGCGTAGGTGTCCCCATCGATCGGGTCGCCGGGCATCGCGGTGGGGTCGACCCAGCTCGGGCAGCCGAGGACGAGCTGGGCGTCGAGCCGCCCCGCGTCGGCGGGCGCCCCGTCGTCGCACGCCCCGAGCAGCGCTACCGCGAGGAGGGCCGCCGCCAATCGAGTCAGCCCGCGCGCCCGCGACGGTCCGTTGACTATCACGCGGTGGAGGATAGCAGCCCGGCGAGCGCGCCGTCGTGGGCCGCGATCAGCTCCAGATCACGTTGCGCATCGAGAGCGACCCGAGGTCGAAAGCGCCGCTCGTGAAGCGGACTGCGTCGCTCGAGTCCGCCGCCGCGGCGGCGTAGAGCAGCGGGAGGTAGTGATCGATCGAAGGGTGCGCGCGCCGGCCGGCCTCGGTGCTCGGCAGGGCCGCGAGCGCGTCGCCGTCGTGCGCCTCGACGGCGGCGGCGACGTCCCGATCGAAGCCGCTCGCCCACGCCGGGGTCGCGTGGTCACCGCTCCGCATCCGCGAGAACGCGTCGCCGAGGTTGTGGGTGATGTTGCCGCTCCCGAGGATGAGCACGCCGTCCTCACGGAGCGGTGCGAGCGAGCGGGCGAGCGCGAGGTGGGCGCGCGGCTCGAGCCGGCGGTCGAGGCTGAGCTGCACCACCGGCACGTCGGCCTCGGGGTACATCCAGCGCAGCACGCTCCAGGTCCCGTGGTCGAGGCCCCAGTCCTCTCGCAGGCCGGCCCGCTCCTCGCCGAGCATCCCGCGCACGCGGGCCGCGAGGTCGACCTGTCCGGGGGCGCGGTACTCGATCTCGTAGAGCTCCTGCGGGAAGCCGCCGAAGTCGTGGATGGTCCGGGGCCGCGCGTTGGCGGTGAGGAAGGTCCCCGGCACGAACCAGTGCGCGGACACCGCGAGGATCGCGCGCGGACGCGGCAGCCCGTCGGAGAGCGTCGCGAAGCCGCGCGACCAGCGGTTGTCCTCGATCACGTTCATCGGCGAGCCATGACCGACGAACACCACGGGCATCTTCTCAGGGCTGCTCACCGAACGCTCCCTCCCGGCGCCGGGCTCCGGCTGGGCTGCGGCGCGACACCCGACCGCCAGCGCGGCGGCGGACGATGACAGCAGAGCCAGGATCTCGCGGCGGCCGCTCATCTCTGTCTCGGAGGATAGGACTCCCGTCCGTGCGCGGGATGAGACGGAGCGTCCCATGCCCGGTCCGAGACGCGGGGGCGGGGTTGCGGCGGCGCGCGCCGTGGCCCCTACGCGGCGATCGCAGGCGCCCACGCGGAGGACCCGGGCTACGACAAGAAGGACGGGAGGGGTGGGGCGCGGGTCTACAACGTGGGCGAGCCTCGGACGCCGACCATGGGCGCGCGCGTGGAGGCCCTCGCCGCGCGGGCCGGCCTCGCCTTCGTGTGGGACGAGGTCACCGCGCTGCCCGACGCCCTCGCCTACCTCGGGCCGATGGCGCATGACGTGGTCGTCTCCTCGGATGCCATCCGGCGCGAGCTGGGCTACGCCGAGGTGCGCTCGGTCGAGGAGGCCCTCGACGACCACCTCGCCGGGCTCCGCGCGAGCCGCGGCTGAGCCTCCCCACCGGGAGACGTGGCCTCCGCACCCGAGGACGAGAGCAGGATGCGTTGCGACAGAGAGCGTGTTGGCGCCCCTCACCCGGCGCGCGGGGTGGTACGATGCCGTCTTCTCGCCACGCGCTGGCGTGGGCGGCAGGGAGGCTCCAGGTGACGCGCGACGAGCTCGAGCAGCTGGCGGGGATCGGCTCCTGGACGGTGCTCGACGACGACCCGAGCCCGCGCTGGTCGGACAACCTCTTTCGCTTGCTCGGGTATGAGCCCGGTGAGGTCGCGCCGGGGCTCGAGCCGGTCCTCGCGCGCGCCCACCCCGACGACCGTGAGGCGATCCGTGACGGCCTGACCCGCGCCGCCCGCGAGACGGGCCGCGTCGTGCGCTTCCGGGTCACGATGCCCGACGGCGCGCGGCGTCGCCTCGTGATGCGCACCCGGCGCGCCGGCCAGCAACGGGGCCGCGCCCGGATCGTCGGGTGGCTCACCGACGTGACCGAGGAGACCGCGCGGGCGCGCGCGCTGGAGGAGGCGACCAACGCCCTCGACGCGGCGCAGCAGATCGCCAACGTGGGGAGCTGGACCTGGGACCCCGAGTCGGGCGAGATCCACTGGTCCGACCAGCTCTACCGCATCACGGGCGTGGACCCCGAGGTCGTCCCGACGGTGGAGACCTTCGACGGCCTGATTCATCCGGAGGATCTGCCCCGGCTGCACGAGGAGCGGGTGGAGGTGCTCTCGGGCGCGGATCCGGCGCGGTCCGTCACCACCCTGCGGCTCGTCCGTCCGGACGGCTCCATCCGCTGGATCGAGATGCTCGCGCGCCACAGCCCAGGCGGCGAGCTGGTCGGCGCGATCATCGACATCACCGAGCGGCGCCGGCTCGAGGAGCAGCTCCGCAGCGCGCGCACCCTCGAGGCCATCGGGCGGCTCGCAGCAGGCATCGCGCACGACTTCAACAACCTCCTGATGGTCATCCTGGCCAACGCCGCCGCGCTCGAGACGGGGGAGGGGCGGCGCGAGCTCCAGGAGATCCAGGCCGCGGCGGAGTCTGGCGCTTCGCTCGTGCGCCGGCTCCTCGCGTTCGGCGCGCAGACCCCGGGGGAGACGAGGGCGCTCGATCTGTCGCTCCTGGTGACTGACGCGGCGGCGTGGATCCAGCGGGTGATCGGCGACGACATCGTCGTCGTCTGCTCGGTAGACCCCGGCCTCTACGTGCGCGCCGACCCGTCCGAAGTGCACCGCGTCCTGCTCAACCTCGCGAACAACTGCCGGGACGCGATGCCGGACGGAGGCACGCTCCAGCTCAGCCTGCAGCGCGACGCCGACGAGGCGGAGCTTCGGGTCGTCGACGACGGCGAGGGCATGGATCAGGCCACGCTGGAGCACGCGCTGGAGCCGTTCTTCACGACCAAGCAGACGGGGGAGGGCACCGGCCTCGGCCTCAGCTCGGTCTACGGGACGGTGGAGCGCATGGGCGGCTCCTTCCGGATCGACTCGTCGCCGGGGGTGGGGACGGAGGTCGTGATCCGGCTGCCGACCGTGGAGGCGCTGGCGCGCGAGCCCGCGTCGAGCGCGCCCCCGACCGCGGTCCGCCGACTCGATGCGCGCGTCCTCCTCGTGGAGGACGAGACCTACGTCCGGCGCGCCCTCTCGCGCCACCTCCGGAGGGCCGGCGCCGACGTGATCGAGGCCGGCGATGCGCAGGATGCCTTGCTCGTCCTCGCCGAGACCTCGGACGTCGACGTGATCGTGACCGACTGGATGATGCCCGGCGGTGGCGGCCGCGCCGTGATCGACGAGCTCGAGGCGCGCGACCGGCGCGTCCCGGTGGTCGTCATGAGCGGCTACATGCCCGACCCCGCGCAGCACGAAGGGGTCGTCCTCCTCAAGCCGTTCCCGCCCGAGGAGCTGATCGCTCACCTCGTCGCGCTGACGGACGAGCCGCGGCCTGGCTGAGTCCCGCCGCCGCTCAGAACACATCCTCGCCCGGCCGCGCCGCGGCCTGGCCGATCCAGTGACGGAGCGCGGCCTCGTCGAGCGGGGCGTCGTAGGCGAGGTGAACGTAGCGCACGCGCGGGCTCGTGCTGCCCACCGGAGGGGGAGGGTCGAGCTCGGCGCCGTTGAAGAGCGTCACCTTGAGGTACTTGGTGAAGCAGTGGAACGACAGGAACCAGCCCTGACCTTCCACGCCGTAGAACGGTGAGTTCCACCGGACGGCTCGGCGCGCGGCTGGGACCTCTTCCGCGATCAGGGCGTCGATCGCCTCCCCGAGCGGCCGCTTCGTGGCGGGCATCGCGGCGAGGTAGGCGTGGACCGCGGCCTCGCCGTCGCCCTTGGCCACCTGCGGGTTCCCGCCGGCGAGGAGCTTCGTGGGCGCGGCCTTCTTGGCGGTGGCCTTCTTGGCGGTGGCCTTCTTGGCGGTGGCCTTCTTCACCGCCCGCTTCACGTGTTCGCTCGCACGCCGCGCGGACCGGCGACGACCACGCGGAACCCCTCGGGCCCGGCGAGCCAGATCTCTTCCTGCTGCCCGTTCGGGTTGTACAAGGGGCCTTCGAGCACGGTGGCTTGCGTCGCCTCGACCCGGGACATCGTCGCCGCGAAGTCGTCCGTCGCGAACCAGAGCAGCACGCCGTTGCCGCGCGAGGGGTCGGACGGATCGCCGAGGTGGGGATGCTCGTGCGCCTCCCAGCGGTGGAGCTGCGCGACCATCGTGTCGCCGTCCATCAGCATCTCGTACTCCGGGCCGCCGTGGCCGGACGCGAGCCCGAGCACCTCCTGGAACCACTTCGAGCAGGCCTCGACGTCCTCGACGACGAGCATGGGTTGGGGGCGCATCGTCGGCTCACTCTCCTCTCTCGCCGCCACGATAGCTCACCGGTGCGAGGCGGCGAAGCCGAGCGTTCCCCGCCCGTCCGTGTCATGATGCACCCATCACGGAGGCCAGGCCTTCCTCTTCACCTCGCGCTGCGAGGACGATATCCCGGCGCGGGTGTGTCGAGGCGCGCCTCGAACCAGTTCCCCTGGTCGAGGAGCCTGTTCATGCACCGCCTGTTGATTCACCACGGATCGGGGAGCGAAGCGCTCTCGAGCCTCTCCTTCATCTGCCAGCAGCTCGGTCTCCGTCTGCGCCTGTGGGTCGACCCGGATCTCCACACCGGGCCCGGCGGGGTGCTCTGCTCGCGCTTCGACTCGATCGACGAGGCGAGGTCGACCGCGGCGCGCCTTGCGACGGTCGAGTTGGGCGGGCAGCGGCTGCGCCTCGAGATCATCGAAGGTCCAACCCGGTTCTGGAACGCGGACGGGCTGTTCGCCGACGGCGCCGCGAGCCCGAGCCGCCGCGGCGAGGAGGCCTGACCGATGAGCGATGCATTCCGCGATGACCAGCGGACCATCGACGTCGTGGTCGGCGGTGACGCGGCCGAGCTCGAGGCGCTTGCGAGCTCGCTCGGCGGCGCCGGTGCGCTGCGCGATCGCAAGGCCAAGCTCGGGCTCACCTCCGAGGTCGTCAAGCTGTCGCGACTGACGAACGGTCGGCTCGTGCGTCGGTCCTGCCTGAAGTGCGACGCGAGGTTCCTCTCGCTCGGGCCCCACAACCGGCTGTGTGGTCGATGCCGATGACCGCCCAGTGTCCGCGCGCGGGCGGGTCCGCGTGACGCACGTAAGCCTTGCGCCATACATCCTCACGGACGCCGACGGCTCCAGCCCGCGCATCGTGTTCCCCGTCAGCACGCCGGCCGCGCTGGTGATGCTCGAGAGCCGGTCCAAGGGAACCTACGTTGCCCGCGACGCAGGGGGAGAGGGCATCCTGGTGGCGCTGGTCGCGGTGCGCGCCTACGCCAAGGCGCACCGCCGGCAGCTCGACCGTCTCTACGCACAGATGGAACGCATCGCGCTCTCCGGCTAGCCCCCGGGTGCCACCCCTGCGCGAGGTGGCACGCGGCGATGACGCCGCGACGCGCTCCCGCCGACGGCTGGGGCGACGCGCGCCCACGAACGCCGAGCCCCGGTGGGGCGGAGCGCATGATGCCGAGCCGCGTGGCCGGCGGGAATGGATCAACATGGACATCCTCAACACGCTCAGCGAAGAAGTCACCTACTCCAATCGGCAGCTCCAGGGCATCGTCGCCGCCTGGGTGCTCAGCTCGGTCGCCGAGCGCGACGCCAAGGTCTCTCACGCCAACGGGCACGTCGACGAGTCCGACTACACCAAGCAGTCGGTCTACTCGATCCTCTACTCGATGTTCCGCTCCGTCGGGACGGTGAAGGACGAGCTCGGCACCCCCTACCAGTTCACCTTCAACACCTGGGGCTACGCGTGGCCCACGCGGTGGGGCGCTCCTCCGTCGGACCGCTCCGACCCGCAGCGCTTCGGACGCAACGCCTACACCGGGCTGCTCCACTTCGACGCGGTCCGCGAGCTCGTGTCCTCGCGCGACGGCCACGTCCACATCGTCGAGATGGGCTGCGGCACCGGCGCCGGGGCCGATCACATCTGCGGGAACCTCCTGCCGAAGTGCACCTACGAGGCGGTCGACATGCAGATGGCGGGCGTGACCACCTGCCGGGAGAGGTTCGCCGGAAAGTACCGCGGCCGTCTCGTGGCGACGCGCGCCGACGCGACCCGGCTCCCCATCGACGACGAGGTCGTCGACATCGTGCTGGTCAACGAGACCCACGTGACCGATCAGGGCGAGGTCATGACCGAGGAGGACCGCAAGTTCTTTCGCTCGGCCCATCGGATCCTCAAGCCCGGCGGCCTGTTCGCGTGGGGCAACGCGATCCCCGACATCGCGTGGGGCCCCTGCCTCGAGTTCATGGCGGCGATCGGGCTCGAGATCGTCGAGGTCGAGGACGTCAACGCCGAGGCGATCCAGGCGCGTGACGAGGACCGCGAGCGTATCGACTGCTACGTCGAGCAGGCCCTCGACCGCTTCGTCGCGTTCCGCACGCCGGTGGTCGGGCCCAAGCGCCGAGCCGAGGCGGCCATGGCGATGAAGAATCTGTGCCGGCACCCCGGTACCCAGCTCTACGAGGACATGCGCACCCGCGCCGACACCTACAAGGTGGTGCTCGCGCGCAAGGTCTGACGCCGGGAACGGGGGCCGCGCCGCCGGGGGCGGGCCCCCGAGCGCGAGGAGTCCATCACGACCAGGGCCGTGATGGGGACGGCAGCGGGTGAGCCAGACGAGCACCCGTCAGTCGGCGCGGAGGGGGGGCTGCCTGGCGGCAGCTCTTACGAAACTCGAACGGTACCGTCGGGGGAGCTGGCTCACCATGGAGGCATGA
>JAUHXR010000456.1 GCA_030426845.1 Polyangia bacterium
CGAGCGAGCCCTCCCCCGGCGCGGCCGCGAGCTCACCCAGGCGCCGCTGGACCGCGGCGGTGAGGTCGCGCTCCACCGCGCGCTTGGCGAGCTTCATCGCGCGGTCGTAGTGCGCGTCGCGACGGACATTGTCACGGCTCAAGGTGTGCTCGAGGTTCGCGTCGAGGATCTTGACGTGCACCGAGCCGAGGATCGGCGTGCTCGTCTCGTGCAGGAGCAGGCCACGGTTGAAGAACCCGAGGTAGCTCTGGCCGCCCGATGGCACGCCCGCGACGACGGTGGTCGAGCCCTCGGTGACGCGGACCTGGGCGAGCGCGTCGAGCCCGAACGGCCGGTCGACCCGCACCTCGCGCATCGGCGCGTCGGGGACGGTCGCCACGAAGCGGATGGGCAGCTCCGCGTGGCGGCACCACCGGCGCAGCGCGGCCTCCGAGCCGCTCACGAGCGCGTCGAGCTCCGCGCGCCGCCGGGGCACCTCGAGGGTCACGCTGGTGCCCGAGGAGCCGCCTCCCTGCGCGCGGAACAGCTCGTAGGTCTGGTCGGTCTTGAGCACCAGCGTCCACTGCTCGCCCTTGCCCTCGGAGGTCCGGACGACGACCTGGGTCGGCGCGAGCGCGAGCACCGACACGAAGCCGACCCCGAACTTGCCGATCTTGTCCTCCTGCCCCTCCTTGCCCGATCGGAAGAGCACGGTGAGCTGGTTCTCGAGCACGTCGCGGCTCATCCCGCAGCCGTCGTCGCGCACGCTGATCCGCGCGCTGCCCGGCGCGTCGTCGAACGTGCGAGGGGGGTCCCACCCGAGCGTGATCGCGATCCGGCTCGCGCCCGCGTCGATGCTGTTCTGGACGAGCTCCCGGTAGAACGCGAGCGGATCGGCGAACTGCTGGATCAGCTCGTCGACGATCCCGTTCTCGTGGGCCTCCGCCTCCGGCGCGCTGCCCGCGCCCCCGCGATACGGCGCGCCCTGCTCGTCCCCCGTCATCCGCCCTGACGATACCGCGGATGCGCCGCCCGTCGGTCAGATCGTGGTGCGGTCGCGCTCGATCGCGCGCTCGAGGGCGCCGCGGTCGAAGCCCGCGATGACCTGGCCACGGAAGTCGATCACGGGGATGCCGCTGGGCCGGATCCCCGCGCGCTGCGCGGCCTGCATCATCGCCTCGCGCGCCCCGGGCTCGCGCTCGATGTCGCGCTCGACGAAGGGCACGTGACGTTGACGGAGGTACGCGGCCGCGCCCCGGCAGGCGCTGCACCACGAGGCGCCGTAGATCACGACGTCGGCCCCGGCTGCGCCCTCGCTCTCGCCGGCCGCGAGCTCCTCGGCCGGGCCGGCCTGCGCGGCCTCGACCGCCGCCTCGAAGGCGTCGCGCGTCATCCGGCGCACCGGGAAGTCGCCGCCGGGACCCGGCGCGCTGAGGTCGGCGACGTAGACCAGCGAGGGATCGAGCGGATCGGCCGCGCCGAGGTCCTCGACCCGGACCTGCGCGCGGCGCGCCTCGGGGATGTCGGAGCGCCGCGCCGCGGTGTGCGGGCCCTCGGCGTCGAACCACACGAGGAGCAGGTCGTCGGCCTCGCCGCGCACCGCGAACGGCGGCGTCACGACCTCGCCCTCCTCCGGGATCGCCTCGAGCGCGGCCTCGGGGTCGTCGGAGTTGCACGCGCCGAGCGCGAGCAACGCGGCCAGGGCCAGGTACTGCCTGCGTCGCACGGCCGGGATCATGGAGACTCCTCGCCCCGCCGTCGAGGCCGGTAGCGGAGCTCGAGGTCGGCGGTCATCCGGTGGCAGCGCGAGATGAGCGGGCCGGCCTGGCGGATCAGCGTTCGCGCGCGGTCGAGCTGGGAGTCGAGCTGCTGGCGCTCGTCGGCCGGCAGGACGTCGCTGGCCTCGTAGCGCGCGAGGTGCGACGCCACGTCCTGCTGAAGCTCCTCGGCCGCCAGCATCTTCTCGTGGCCCTCGACGCAGGCGTCACGCGCCTGGTCCACCCGCTCGGCGGCGAGGGGGAGGGACGCGAGCGACTCGATCATCCGGCGCCGCTCCTCGATCGGGTCGTCGGCGTCGATGCGCGCCACGCGATCGAGGAACAGCACGGCGTCGTTGCGCGGATCGGGCTCGCAGCCGAGCGCAGACAGGGCCCAGGCGGCGACGAGCGCCGCGACGAGCAGCGCCGAGAACGGGGGCGCGGTGACGACGAGCCGGCCAGGCATCCGGCGGAGGTGCGGCATCCGCCGGCGAACATAGCGCAAAGCTTGACCGGTGCCCGCGCCTCGGGGTGCCATCGGTGCGTGGCCGAGCCTCACCGCGTCTACCTGATCCCCGGGATGTTCGGCTTCGGGCGGCTCGCCGGCTACGACTACTTCGTCCACCTCCGGCGCGCGATCGCGACGCGCTTCCGCGACGCCGGGGTGCCGGTGATCGTCGAGGCGATCCCGGTGCAGCCGACCGCGTCGATCCGCCGGCGCGCGATCCGCGTCGCCACCGTGATCGACGCGACGAGCGGCGCGAGCGGGCCGATCCACCTCCTCGGGCACTCGACCGGCGGCCTCGACGCGCGGCTGCTGCTCAGCCCCACCACCCAGCTCGCCGGCTTGCCCCCCGAGAAGCTCGCGTGGCGCGACCGCGTCCGCTCGCTCGTGAGCGTCAACACGCCACACCACGGCACGCCGCTCGCCGCGTTCTTCGCGACGGTCAGCGGCACGCGCCTGCTCTACGCGATCTCGCTGCTGACCGTGACCACCCTGTCGGTGGGCCGACCGGGCCTCGCCGCGCTCGCCAAGCTCGTCGCCGCGCTCGGCACGATCGACGAGGTCGTCGGCGTCAACGTGAAGCTCCTCGACGAGGCGACCGGGCTCGCGCTTCGCTTCGTGGGCGAGCGCGGCCAGGGCGAGGTCCGCGAGTGGCTGACGGGCATCCGCGAGGACCAGGGCGGGATCATCCAGCTCATGCCCGAGGCGATGGACCTCTTCAACGCGGCCACCGAGGACTCGAGCGACGTCCGCTACGCCTGCGTGGCGACGAGCAGCCCCCCGCCCGGCCCGGTCCGCTTCGTGACCTCGGTGCGCTCGCCCTACTCCGCGCTCTCGGCCACGGTCTACTCCACCCTCTACGGCATCACCTCGCGCCAGCCCTCGCGCTACCCGTACCCCGAGCCGGCGCCCGCGACCGAGCAGCGGTTGAGCGCCGCCATCGGGCGCACCACCACCCCGTCGATGAACGACGGCGTGGTGCCCCTCCGCTCGATGCTCTGGGGCGACCTCCTGTGGGCCGGCCGCGCCGATCACCTCGACGTCGTCGGACACTTCGCCGGCACCGGCGACCACGTCGACTGGCTCTCGAGCGGCGCGCACTTCGACGACGCGAGCTTCCAGTCGATGGCGGACCGCGTCGTCGAGCTGCTGCTCGCGGGCTGACAGGCTCGCCGATCTGCTGGCGGCGTCGTCAGCCGGCGTCGTCAGCCGGCGTCGTCAGCCGCGTCGTCCGCGTAGTCCTCGTGACGCTCGCGGATCGCGAGGACGTCGGCGTGCGCCATCTGGACCACCCGCTCGGCCACGCTGCCCATGACCCAGCGGCGCCACCCACGGTAGCCGTGGGTCGCGAGCACGATGAGGTCGGGCTTGCAGCTCGCCTCGGCCGAGAGGATCTCGCTCGCGGGGTCCCCGACGCGGATCTCGTAGGCGATCTCGAGGTCGGTCTCGCGGACCTCGGCCGGCACGCGCGCCTCAAGCATCTCGCGCGCCTTGGCCTTGGCCTCCTCGATGCGCTCCTTCGGGGGCGAGATGTCGTAGCTCGCGAAGATCGGGTTGGGCGCGGACGGAGTCGGGAGCACGTGCAGGCAGGTGAGCTTCGCGTCGCCCGAGATCGCCAGGTCGGCGGCGCGCCGGAGCGCGATGTCGCCCAGCTCGGAGAAGTCGGTGGCGCCGAGGATGTGGTCGTAGTGCAAGGGATCCCTCCGGTGGCCGTCAGATACGCGCGGCCGCGGCCGCGAGGATGCCACCCGCGGCGTAGATACGCACGAGCGCGTCGGAGTCACGCAGCGCGCCACGCGCGCGCGCCGGCCGCATCGCCTCGCGGGCGAGCGCGCGGACCGCCGTGCGGCGCACGATCGACGCGGCGCCCTCGTCGGCGAGCGCGGCCGCGAGGACCGACTCGGCGCGGGCCTCTCCCTCGGGCGCGAGGATCGCCGCGGCCTGGATCCGGGGCATCGCCTCCTCCGCGTCGAGCAGGCCCACGAGCGCCGCCTCCGCGACCTCCCGGTCCCGTCGCCACAGCGCGCGCGCGAGCGACAGGCGCGCGGCCGCGTCGGCCTCCCGGGCGAGCGCCTCGCGGACCGCGTCGAGCGGCGCCGCCGCGTCCACCGGCAGCCCCGCGAGCGCCACGCCGGCCATCGAGCGCAGCGACGGATCGGCACCCGCGAGCACCCGCACGAGGAACGCGCGCGCGGCCGCCGCCTCGCTCGAGGCTTCGTCCTGGGCGCCGAGCTGCGCGATGAGCCGGGCCGCCTCCACCCCGCTCGGGCTCGGCGCCACCTCGAGGAGCGGGCCGAGCGCCTCGAGAGCGGCCGCGCGATCCGCCGCGTAGAGCGCGCCGACCGCCGCGAGCCGGACGGACGCCTCCGGGTCACCGAGGCGCTCGCGCAGCGGACCGACCGCCTCGTCCCCGCCGCCCGCGAGGGCCCGCACGGCCGCCGCCCGCACGCTCGCTTCCGCGTCGATCCGCGCGCGCTCCGCCAGCGCGTGAGCCACCCCCTCCTCGGCCGCGCGCGGCGCGAGGGCGCTCGCAGCCGCGGCCCGGACCCGCGCATCCTCGGCCTCGAGGTGCTCGAGCAAGAGGCCGAGGTCCCGCGCGGGATCCATCCCGACGATCGCGGCCGCGAGGACCTCCGGTTCCGTCCGATCGGCGAGCGCGCGCAGGCTCAACCGGGCGTCGGTGCGACCGCGCTGCGCGAGCCGCACCAGCGCGCCGAGCCGGCCCGGCGTCACCCCCGGCGACTCCGCGATCCTCACGAGCGTCGACTCACCGGCCGTGCCCGCGAGCGCGAGCTGAGCGATCGCGGCCCGGCTCCGCTCCTCGTCGTCGCCGAGGGCCTCCTCGCGGAGGAGGGTCGTGGCCACCCGGGCGAGCAGGTCGTCGTCCTCGCCCTCGGTCTGGCGGAACGCCTCGTAGGCGTCGTAGGCCTCGTCGAAGTCGCCGGTGTCGACCGCGCTCGCCACCCGGGCGCGCGGGCCGCCGCCGCAGGCGGTGAGGAGGAGCGCGAGCGCGAGGAGGCGGTTCATGCCCGCCGAGTTTACCAACGTTGTATACCGGCCCGGTGAGCCAGCGCCTCGTCGTGTTCATCAGCTCGACAGTCGAGGACCTCGACGGGACGCGCCGCGCCATCCATGACGCGCTCGAGGACCGCGGGATGGTGGTACGCCTGAGCGAGGATCCCGACTTCCCGGTCGAGCCGGG
>JAUHXR010000457.1 GCA_030426845.1 Polyangia bacterium
CGAGCGCGGCCCGGGCCCGCGCCTCGGCCTCGTCGGCGCTCGCGCCCCCGAGCACCTGGCGGCGCTCCGCGCGCACCGCCTCGAGGCCGGCCGCTGCGTCCGCCACCTCGGCCGTGGCCCGCTCGGCCGCGCGCGCCGCCTCGCGGTGCTCGACCGTGGCCCCTTCGAGCGCGGGGCGTCGCTCGCTCACCGCGCGCTCGGCCCGCCGCGCGACCTCGAGCCACGTCCGCCGCGCGCTGACGGCGTCCCGGAGCTGCGCCGCGAAGCCGGCCGGGTCCGCGTCGAGCCGCGCGCGCCATCCGTCGAAGGCCTGGAGCACGTCGGCCAGCCGGCCCGCGCTCCTCGCGCGCTCGCCCTCGGCCCGCGCGAGGGCGGCCGCGGCGCGCTCCGAGGCGTCCCGCGCCTCGGCCGCGCGACCCCGCGCCTCGTCGAGCGCCTCGCGCGCCTGCTCCTGCGCGATCTGGGCCGCCTCGTGCGCCTCCCGGCCCCGCTCGAGCGCCGCCTCGAGCGCGCGCCGGGCAGCCTCCCGGGCGGAGAGCCGCTTGAGCTCCTCGATCGCGACCGCGCGCGCCTCCTCGAGCGCGGCGCGCGCGTCGTCCGAGAGGAGCGCGCTCGACGAGGCGTCGCCGGGGCTGACGAGCGCGAAGAGCGGACCCCAGTCGGTGGGAGCCTCCGCGACCACCGGCTCGCCGCCGAGCTCCTCGGGCCAGGGCCCGTCGAGCTCGCGCGCCGCCGCCCGGTAGCGCTCCCGCGCGAGGTCGAGCTCCCTTCCCCACGCGGCCGCCTCCTCGCGCGCGCGGCCCGCCTCGGCGCGCGCCGACTCCGCGCGCTGGGCCGCGTCCGCGATCGCCGCGTCGAGGGTCGAGACCTCCTCACGGAGCTCGCGCGTGCGCGCGTCCGACGCTTCGAGCAGCGCGTTCACCGCCGGCGCCTCGTGCGCGTAGGGATGCGCCTCGGCGCCACAGAGCGGGCACGGCTCCCCGGGACGCAGATCGGCGCGGCGCTCCGCGAGATCGAGGGTCGCGCGGACGCGGTCGCGCTGAGCGAGCGCCTCCTCGAGCTTGGCCGCGGCGCGGGACCGCGACCCGCGCGCCTCCGACGCGCTGCGCTCTGCCGCCTCGGCCGCCTCGACGGCCCGGGTCGCCCCCTGTTCGTGGCGGCGCTGGGCGCCCTGGGCCTGCTGCGCGCGGTCGGCGAGGCCGATGAGGGTCTCGAGCGCGGTGCGACGCGCGGCCCAGCGGCGCGCCTCCTCCGCCAGCTCGGCCGGCGGCGCGGCCGCGGATCGCTCCCGCAACGATTCTTGCTCCGCCCGCGCCTCCGCGGCCACCCGCGCGGCCCCCATCCAGGCGCCCTCGCGGGCGGCGAGCGCGTGGCCCGCCTCGCGCTCGTCGACCTGGGCCGCGTCGCGCGCGGCGCTCAACGCCTCGAGCTGCGCGGACACCTCGAGGACGCGCTCCAGGTGCTCGTCGGCTCGGGCCCAGTCCGCCTCGAGCGCGGCCGCCTCGGGGTGAGCGGCGAGCCACTCCTCGGCCCTCGCGCCGTCGGCGGACGCCGCCTCGACCTGCGCGCTCAGGGCGCGGCGCCCCGCCTCCGCCGTCGCCGCGCGTCGCGCCGCCTCGGCCGCCTCCTTGACGAGGGCAGCGTGACGCGTCGCGCGCTCCTCGATCGCGCGGTCGAGCGCCCTCGCGTGCTCCACCCGCTCGCGGGACGCCTCGCGATCCTCTGCGGCCCCGTCGAGCGCCGCGCGCGCCGCCTTCGCCGCCTCGGTCGCGCCCGTGACCTCACCCCGAGCCCGCTCGGCCCGCCCCCTCGCCTCGTCGCGCTCCTGGCGCCGGCGCGTGAGGCTCGCCTCGGCCCCGCTGATCGCGTCGAGGTGGGGACGGAGCGGGAGCGCAGCCTCGTGCGCCGCCAGCTCGTGCCGCCATGCCTCCGCGAGCGCGAGCTGACCGAGGATGCGCTGGCGCTCCGCCTGCGCCTCGGCTTCCTCGCGCCGCAGCCCATCGAGCTCGTGGTGCCAGCGGAGCGCGGCCGTCGCGTCGGACACCTGGAGCTCGTCCGCCCGGACCTGGATGGCGAGCTGGTCGCGCCGCCGGGCGAGCTCGGCGCGCTCCGCCTCGGTGAGCTCGGGCACCGCGCGCAGCCGCTCGGCCGCGAGCTCCAGCTTGCGCGTCTCCTCGCCCGCCCGCGCGTGCGCCTCCTGCGAGATGAGGCCGTAGATCGCGGTGCCCGTCATCCGCTCGAGCAGGTCCGCGCGCTCGCGCGGGTCGGCGTCGAGGAAGGCCGCGAAGTCCCCCTGCGCGAGGAGCACCGAGCGGCGGAACTGATCGAAGCTCAGGCCGAGGCGCGCCTCGATCTCCGTCTTCACGTCCGTCTTGCGGCCGGCCCAGCGCTGCTCGGTCGACAGGTCGACGAGCGACATCGCGCTCGACTGCATCTTGCCGTCGGCTCGCTCGCGGGCGCGGCGCACCTCCCAGCGCGCGCGGTAGACCCTCCCGTCGGCGCCCTCGAAGTCGACCTCCGCCCACCCGCGGCCGGCGCCCTTGCGCAGGACGGATCGCGGGTCGCGCGTGGTCAGGCGGTCGTCGTCCGCCTCGCCGCCCACCCGCACGCGGCGCGAGGCGTCGAGCCGCGGGGCGGTGTCGAAGAGCGCGAGGCACATCGCGTCGAGGAGCGTCGTCTTGCCCGCGCCGGTCGGCCCGCAGATCGCGAAGACGCCGGCGCGCGCGAGGGGCCCGTGATCGAGGGCGAGCTCGAACTCGCCCTCGAGGCTGGCCAGGTTGGCGCCGCGGATCGCGAGGACCTTCACCCCTCGGCCTCCTCCAGCGCGTGCCGGGCGCGGGCCGCGACCTCGTGGAATGCGCACAGCAGCTCGTCGCTGGGCTCGCCCTCGTAGCGGCGCGCGTACACCCGGCGGAAGACCTCCTCGACCGTGAGATCGGAGAGCTGGCGGCGTGGCTCCGCGTCGGCGAGCGCCTGGGCGCCGCCCGCGTACTCGGTGCTGATCTTGACGAGGCGCACCGGGCGATCGCCGATCGCGTCCTCGATACGCTGGCGCAGGTCGGGGACCGGCTCGGCGAGGCGCACCCGGACCTCGAGGAACGGCCGACGATCGCGTGGGAGGTCCGCCTCGACCTCGAGCCGCTCGAGCTGGGCGAGGACCGCGTCGAGCTCGCCTGGCGCGTCGCGCGGCACGCGGAGCACGTCCACCACCCGCGGGATCCGCACCGCGGACTGCCCCGCCAGCGCGCCCCCCTCGAAGCGCACGAGCCGGAGCTGGTGCGGGTAGCTCTCCTCCGGCATCGACAGCGGGATCGGCGAGCCCGAATAGCGGACGTGCTCCTGCTCGCCGACCGGCTGCGGCAGGTGGAGGTGGCCGAGCGCGACGTAGTCCACGTCGTCGCCGAACACGTCGACCGGCAGGGCGTGCGAGAGCCCGCCGAGGATCTTGCGCTCGCTCCGTTCGCTCGGGGTCGTGTCCACCATGTGGCAGTGGCCGGTGGCGAGGAGGGCCTGGCCCGAGCGCCGCCGCGCGCGGGCCGCGTCGAGAACGTCGGCGTAGACCCGGCGCACCCCCTCGACGAGCGGGTCGACGCCATCGCCTGCGTCGATCACCGGGAGGTCGCTCGGGCGCAGGAACGGGACCGCGGCCACCCACGCCGCGACCTCGCCGCCGCGGTCGTGGAGCGGCACGCACATCGCCTCGGCGTCGACCGGCGCTCGCCCTCCGTCGGCGAGGCGTGGCACCGCCCCCACCAGCCGCACGTCGATCGCGCGCAGCAGCGGCTCGGCCGCGCTGAGCCGGGCCGCCGAGTCGTGGTTGCCGGCCACGATCAAGGCGTCGAGGCGCGGCAGCCGGCGCCGCAGGTCCGCGAGGAAGCGGTAGAGCATGGCCTGCGCGGACGCGGGCGGGTTGGCGGTGTCGAAGACGTCGCCCGCGAGGATCAGCGCGTCGACCTCCTGCGACTCGAGGACGTCGAGGAGGAAAGCGAGGAAGGCCTCGTGCTCACGCTCGCGCGAGTGCCCGTGCAGGGTGTGCCCGAGGTGCCAGTCCGAGGTGTGGCAGAGCTTGAAGTGGCGGGCCATCGGGGTCGCAGGACGGCCAGCGCGCGGCGCGACTGACGGTCCGTCGAGGACACCAGATCACACTTCGCCCCTCGCGTCGATGCGGCCCCTCGGGGACGCGCCCGGGGGCGCGCGGCTCAGGTGTCGGAGCCGCCGCCGGTCTCGGCCTTGGGCGCCGTGACCGCCCCGTGGCGCAGCTGGCGGCCGGACTCCCGGTGCCCCCGACCGCCGATCGCGTCACGCACCGCGTTGACGAACTCGCGGACCTCGGCCGACTTCTGCAGTACCGCGCGCGCGTGCGTGAGGTCGCCCGCGGGCACCGGCGCCCGGCCCGTCCAGACGACGACCGGCAGCTCGGGCGCCAGCGTGCGGAAGCGGGCGAGCAGCTCGAGCCCGTTCATCTCCGGCATGTCCAGGTCGATCACCGCGACGTCGAACGGCCCCTGCCGCCGCCACGCGGTGAGCGCCTCCATCGCCCCGCCGGTCTCGACGATGTCGACCCCAAGCTGGGACTGAAGGAGCCGCGACGCCGCCCGACGAGGGGCCGCCTCGTCATCGACGAGGAGCACGCGTGGGGTCGGGTCGGAGGGAGCCACGCGGCGGTCTACTGCGAGCTGCGTGCCACGCTTGCTTAAGTGCCTGAACACGGCTCGCTGACTCGCGCTGGAACAGCGACAGCCAGAGATCCGTCGGTGAAATTTCGCGATCGAAAACCCAGATTCCATCCGCGAAACGGCGCCGCCTGTGACCTCTGAAGGGGCCGTTCCGTCTCTGATCGCGGACCGGGAGGTCCGGGCCGACCCAGCGTAAGCTACCCTCGCGGAGGCCACCGCATGCGTCACCTGTCTACCCTCCTCGTTCTCTGCCTGACCCTCGGCTGCGGCGCCTCGAGCGCGCCCCCGCCGGATCACCCCGTCGCCGACGACGGCTCGGACGGCGGGGCGCCAGCGCGGTCCGCGTCGCTGGGCGACAACACCGCCGTGTTCCAGCCGACCGACCCGACGCTCGAGAGCGGCGCCTACGCTCATCGCTGGAGCCTCCCGCTGCGGGCCGGTCAGCGCGTGCTCCTCCGGATGACCGGTCAGGGGCCGGACGTCGATCCGCTGCTCACCGTGCGCGGACCGGGCGGGGTCAACCTTCGCAACGACGACGGCTTCCCCGGGACGCTCGACTCGATCATCGAGGTGGTCGCGCCCGAGGACGGCACGTTCGAGATCACCGCGTCGACCTACGCGCCTCGCACCACCGGGCCCTACCTCCTGCGCATCCGCGAGGTCGACGTCGCGGGGGTGGGCGAGCCCTACGCGCTCGGGCAGCGGCTCACGTCGCAGCTCGGCCAGCACAC
>JAUHXR010000458.1 GCA_030426845.1 Polyangia bacterium
TGCCCGAGCTGACCGAGTGGGCCGACGGCCTCGAGCGCGGCGAGATCGAGCGCGTCGGGCTCCTCGAGCTCTTCTCCTACGAGGGCGAGGACGGCGCGCGGGAGCTCGCCAAGCGCTTCCTCGCGGTTCGCCGCGCCGAGGCGCGGATCGCCAAGCTCGCCGGCAGCCGCAAGGGCACGGTCGCGGAGCGGCGCGCGGCGCGCGAGCGCGCGTGGCAGCGACGCGGCGAGGCGGTGCGTCGCCTCGGCCTCCACCGCGAGCGCGTGATGGCGCTCGTCGAGCGGGTCTGGGCGGATCTGCGCAGCTTCGCGACCGCCGACCTGGCCGGCGAGGACCCGGACGCGCTCGAGCGCGTGCGCCAGCTCGAGGAGCGGCTCGGCCGCCGGCGCGTGACGCTCCGGCGCGTGGCCGATCGCCTCGAGGCGCACCGGCGCCAGCTCGACGCCGCCCGCAACCACCTCGCCGAGGCGAACCTTCGCCTCGTGGTGATGCTCGCCAAGGCCTACCGCGGCTCGGGCGTCCCGTTCCCCGACCTGGTCCAGGAGGGCAACCTCGGCCTCATGCGCGCGGTCGACAAGTTCGACCACCGCGTCGGGACCCGCTTCTCGACCTACGCAACGTGGTGGATCCGCCAGTCGATCGCCCGCGAGGTGACCCGCCACGCCGAGACGGTGCGGGTCCCGTTCGGGATGACCGAGAAGCGCAACCGCCTGCGCCGCGCCGAGCGTCAGCTCATGCAGCGCTTCGGTCGCGCGCCGACGCGCGAGGAGCTGGGCCACGAGGTGGGGATGACCGCGGACCAGGTGCGCGCCTCGCTCGAGGCGACCACCCGCTCCATCTCGATCCACGCCCCGGTGGGCGACGGCGCAGACCGCTCGCTCGACGAGATCCTCCCCGACGAGCGCGTCGTGCAGGTCGACGACGCGGTGATCGCGCGCGAGCGCGAGGGCACCGCCGAGGAGCTCCTCGCAGTGCTCGGCCCGCGCGAGCAGTTCATCCTGCGCCGCCGCTTCGGCATCGGCTCGAACACGACCGCCCAGACGCTGCGCGAGATCGGCGAGGAGCTGAACCTCAGCCGCGAGCGGGTGCGCCAGCTCGAGGCGGTCGCGCTGAAGAAGCTCCGCGCGGCTCTCGGCGACCGCGAGGCCTGAAGCCCCTACCGCGAGCCTGCGGGGCGAGGAGCTTGATTCGCTACGGGCCAGCGGGCGCTGGCCTGGGCGCTCACCAAGCTCCTAGGTGCTCCGGTACCGCCCCGCCCGGAAGCCCTGCATCAGCGCCTTGAGGCGTAGACCGTCCTCGCCGATGAAGTGGTCGACGCGCCCGCTGCGCAGGAAGTCGACGAAGCCAGGCTCCGCCCGGTGCCCGAGCGCGGCGACGCCCTCGACCGACCGGAGGAAGCCCATCGCCCAGGTCTCGAATCGGCGGACGGCGATCTCCTGGTGGCGGAGCAGTCGGATGCGGTCGTGACGTGGGTCTTCGTCGATCTGCGCGAGCAGTCGCGCCACGATGCGCCTGGGCCCCTCGAGGACCTGGAGGAAAGAGCCCTCGTGATAGAGGAGCACGCCCGTCACCCCGAGCGTCTGGTTCTTCGCGCGCGCCCGTCGCAGCAGCTCGTCGAGGTCCGCCTCCTCCATCGGGCCGGTCGCGCGGCTCGCGTAGATCGTCTCGACCAAGACCACTCCGGGAGAAACGGCGCCGGCCGGCGGATCTTGACGGCGCGCACGGGGGGCGCGCCTCCGCCCTCCCGTCCCGCTCCCTCCTCACAGGGGCTCCTCCGAGGGGCTGTCGGTCAGGCCGGGCGCCCGGCGTCGGCCCCGCCCTCGTCTGCCCGCGCCGGCCGGCGGAGGACCGCCTCTGACCGACAGACGCGGCCAGCGCCGCGCTACTCCTCTTCCGTGCTGCGGAGCCGGAGCGGCGAGCTCAGCACGAGGTCGCGCACCAGGTCGCGCACCGTGTAGCCGGGCTCGCCGAGCCGCTCCGCCGCCGTGTCGACCAGGCACTGGTCCTCCGCCTGATCGGCGCGCTCGTAGAGGTAGCGGACCCACTGACGCGCGTAGCAGGAGCGCGCCTCCTGGGAGTCGGCGATCGCGTCGATCAGCGCCTCGGCGCCGTCGAACTGGACGCGCTGCCCGTCGAGGGTGATCTCGCCGGAGGCGTCGATCGGCGCGTCGTTGTCCATCTCGCGCCAGCGCCCCGCCGCGTCGAAGTGCTCGAACGCGAAGCCGAAGGGGTTGATCTGGTTGTGGCAGCCCGCGCAAGGCTGGTTCGCGGTGCCGTGCTCGAAGCGGTCGCGCTCGGTGCGGATCGTCGCGTCGGGCGCCGGGAGGTCGAGGTCGAGGTCCGCCGGCGGGTCGGCGAGCTCGCGGCAGAGCACCTGCCGGTAGACGAACGCGCCGCGGTTGGCGAGGTTGGGGTGCGCGTCGGTCGCGCGGCTCGAGAGGAAGCCGACCTGCGTGAGCAGCCCCGCGCGGCCGGTCCCCGTCAGATCGAGCTCCACGAGGCCCTCGGGCCCGACGCCCTCCGCGCCGTAGACCGCCGCGAGGTCGCGGTTCACGTAGGTCGTGCGCCCGGCCAGCAGCTCCCGGAAGCTCGTCGGCGCGTCGAGCACCGCCGCGTCGACGTAGGCGCGCAGCTCGGCCCGGAGATCGTCCGGCCCGACGCCGGCGTACTCGGGGTAGCGCGCGGCGTCGCGGCCGACCGAGTCGAAGCGCTCGGCGCCGAGCCACTGCTCGTGGAAGTCGTAGAACATGCCGCGAGCGCGCGCGTCGTCGAGCATGCGCTCCACCTCCGCGCCGAGGACCTCGGCGTCGTCGAGGGCGCCGTCCTCCGCCGCGTCGAGGAGCGCGTCGTCCGGCATCGAGCTCCAGAGCGCGTAGGACAGGCGCGAGGCGAGCTCGTAGCCCTCGACCGTCTGCGCCTCGCCCTGCTCGACGCGGTACACGAAGTCCGGCATCTGGAGCATCGCCTCGATCACGAGCCGCGCCCCGGCCTCGAACGGCTCCATCGACGGGTAGAGGTCCGCGCCGCTCGCGAAGAGCGCGTCGAAGGTGCTCGCCTCCTCGTCGGTCAGCGGGCGGCGGAACGCGCGCCGGCCGAACGCGCGCACGAGCTCGCCCGCGCAGCCGCTCGCGGCGGGGTCGCACGGCACGAGGTCGTCGAACGACTCGGCGACCGCGCGTGCGGCGAGCGCCTCGGCCGCGCTCTGGAGCTGCTCGGCGTAGCCGTTCTCCACGCTCACGTGGAGCGCGTCCCCGCGGTCGAAGCCCGACCCGCCCGCCTCGAGCGAGAAGCCCGCCAGCTCGGCCGTGGGATCGAGGAACAGCAGGTCACGCAGCGTGCTCGCGAGCTGGTGGTTGGAGAGCCGCGGCAGGCGGCTGCGGGCGACGATCTTCGGGTCCTCGCAGCTCCCGGGGCCCCCGGGGCCGCCCCGACCCCCGGACACGCCCGGCTCGGCGCCGGGCTCGATCACATACCCCTGGCAGCCCGCGAGCGCGCTCGCGAGGACCAGCCCCAAGACTCCGGTTCGGCTTGCCACGTACCCACGGTGCGCGATCGCGCCGACGCGGGGCGTAACGACGGCTTCGCGATTCCCGGCGGCGCGTTCAGTCCGCCGCGCAGGCCGGGAAGTCCGCGCAGGCGCCGCGGACCCCCGACGGAGGCGCGAGCAGGCACTCTGCGGCGCCCAGCGGGGCGTCGAGCGTGTCGTTGTCGCCCGTCACCTGACCGGTGAGCGTCACGACGACGCTGTCCTCGACCCGCGCGTCGGCCGGCAGCGACTCGGCGCGCACCGAGGCCCCGCCGTTCTCCGAGAACGTCGTCCGGCGCACGGCGATCGGGCCCGCCCAGTCCATGACGAGCACCCCGTCGAGGGCGTTCCCGAGCACCGCGTTGTGGTCCATCGTGAGCCCGCCGTCGCCCGGGCCGGCGGTGAACCGCGTGACCACCCGCACGCCCTCGGCGCGGTTCGCGCAAACCGTGTTCCCGCGGAGGATCACGTCGCGGTCCGACTCGATCACGGACACGCCCGCGGCGCCGTTGCCGACGATGCGGTTGTCGAGGAGGACCACGGGCGCGTCGTCCTCGACGCGCTCGGCGTCCCGGTAGCCGCTGAACACCCCCGAGACCAGGAACTCCCCGGACTCGTCGAGGTTGTTCTCGATGCGGTTGTGCTCGATGACGATGTCGCCGGAGCGGTGAACGCGGATGCCCGCGAGGCCGGGCTCCTCCGCGCTGACCTCGTCGTCGGGGAACCGCGCCGCGTCGTGGACGTAGCAGTTGCGCACGCGGACGTGCTGCGTCCCCTGCAGCTCGATCCCGGTGCGCGTCCCGCCCTCGACGTCGAGGCCGTCGATCTCGACCCCCTCGGGGAAGTCGAGGAGCACCCGCTCGCCGGTCGACTGGAGCCGGAAGTTGCAGCAGAGGCTCAGCGCGTTGCCGCGGCCCGCGCGGGCCCGGATCTGCGGCAGCTCGGGGAGCGCGAGGCCGGGCCACGCGCGCAGCACCGACGGGTCGTCGAGGGTGCGTCGCCCGAACGACCGCGGGAGGTCGAGCGCGGGGTACTCGTGGCCACCGGCCAGCAGCAGCACCCGCCGCCGCTCCCCGCCCTCCGCCACGCGCTCGAGGCCGCGCTCGAGCGTGGCGCAGGGGGCGCCCTCGAGGCACTCGCCCGCGTCGTCTCCGCGCGCCGGGTCGACGAAGGCCGCGAGGCACGCGCGCGAGCCGACCGCGTCCGTCGCGCCGACCGTCAGGACCTCCTCGCGCGGCTCGCCGCGGTAGCGGTAGGTCGCGACTCGGCGCGCGTAGGGGCACCCGTCGGCCGTCCAGAGCTCCACCTCGACCCGCGACCAGCGCTGCTCCACCGGGGTCGGGTCACGGTCGTCGGGGAAGAGCCGCAGCGCGCGCGGGAGCGCGTCCGCCGGCCGCCAGTCGTCGCGCACCAGCTCGTGCCGCTCGTCCCAGACGCGAACGCTCACCCGGGCCGCATCCGGATCGGACACCTCGACCCGGACCGTCACGTCGTGAGGGCCCGCGTCATCGGCGCATGACAGCAGCAGCGTCGCCAGCGCGGCAAGGGCGAGGCGCATCGCGGCCAAGATACCACTGCGGCGCACAGCGCAGCCCACGGCACGGCGCTGCCCAGGTCACAGCGCAGCCCACGCCAGAGCGCAGCCCACGCCAGCGCGCTGCGCGGCGGCGACCGTTCGTGGCGCGGCGACCTCAGGCCAGGAGCGACTCGTAGATCCCGCTCCGTCCCTCGGCGACGTTGCCAAACCCGGCCGACTCCACGCCGCACACGTTGATGAGCGTGTTGAGGAAGGCGTTGTGCGCGATCCCGCGGGTGCTGCCGCCGCGCATGTCGATGTACTCGCCCTGGCGGAGGCGCCCGCCGCCGCTGCCCGCGA
>JAUHXR010000459.1 GCA_030426845.1 Polyangia bacterium
CGAGCATGCGCAGGTAGTGGCCGGCCCGCAGGTAGCTCATGTGACGGCCCGCGACGAACGCGAGCGCCTTGCTCGGGCCGCCCGCGAGCGCGCCCTGGCCGAGGCCGATCGCGGGCGGGTTCGCGAAGAGGAAGTTGAGCGAGCCCGGGTCCGCCTTCTGGCGGTAGACGTGGGGGAGCGGCACCCCGACCACGCCGGAGGCGTAGTGGAGCATCTGGGCCATCTCCTCCTTGGCCTTGGCCGGGTCGAGCTTGTCGCCGTCGCCCACCTTGAACGCCGAGACGGGCTGCGCGCGGGTCGCGATCACGGCCGGCGCGATCGTGGCGAAGATCTCGGTGAGGAGCGGGTCCTGCGTCGGGTGGACGAGGTTGTTCCGCCAGAGCGCGTCGGTGAGCGAGCTCTTGGCCTCGATCGGACCCTTGGTGCGGTGCTTCTTGTAGAAGCTCCGCTCGTCGGGCTCGGCGTTCTTCAGCACGGTGAGCGCCTGGCACGCGCACCAGCTCTCGTCGGGCCGCTTGGCCTCGGTGTAGAGCTTGCGGAGCGCCTGGTAGCTCTCGATCCGATACGGGTTGAGCTTGAGCAGGTCGCCGTGGACCTTGACCGACTTGTTGAAGTAGCGGGTCGGGTCCTTGCCGTAGACCTCCGCGAGCCGCTCGGCGCGCTGGCGGTTGCCGGGGTCGAGCCGCTGCGCCTCCTCGAAGGCCTCCATCGCGTCGCTCGTCCGCTCGAGGCGGTGGAGCAGGAGCTCGCCGAGCTGGTCGTAGAGGTGGGCCCGGTCGGCCGCGTCGGCGCCGTCGCCGAGGCGCTTGAGCCGCCCGCGGTAGACCTCCTCGAGGCGGTCCCAGTCGGACTGCGCGTTGAGCGCGCCGACGAGGCCCTCGAAGCTCTTGAGCATCGACGGGTCGTGCTCGATCGCGGTCTCGTAGTAGTCGGCCGCCTCCTCGAGGCGGTTGAGCTCGAGGTGACAGATGCTCGCGGCCGTGTGGTAGTACTTCGCGAGCTGGCGAGGCTCGTTGACGAGCTCGGCGATGCGGAGGATCACCTCCACCAGGCGCGACCAGTCCTTGCTCTCGGAGTAGACCGCCATGAGCTTGGTCAAGAGGTTGCGGTCGTCGCCGCGCAGCTCGAGGGCCGAGACGTAGCTCTTGCTCGCCTTCGGCTTGTCGCCGAGCTCGTTCATGAGCACGTCGCCTTGCTCGACGAGGAGCTCGAAGCGCTCGTCGTCGGGCGCCACCTCGAGGCGGCGGCGGATCGTGCGGACGACCTCGTCCCACTTCTTCTGGCTCGCGTAGAGCGCGCGCAGCGAGCGGAGCGGCGCCGGATCGTCGGGGAGCAGCTCGGCCGCCTCGTTGAGGTGCATCTTCGCCTCGGCGAGCTGGTCGGACTTGCGGAGCGACTCACCGAGCCGCCAGAGCACGCGGCCCTTCTCGCCGCCGACGAGCTCCTTGCCGAACTGCTTGAGGACGTCCTTGTAGAGCTCGGCCGCCTCGTCGGGCGCGCCCATGTCGAAGGTGACCTCCGCCACGCGCTCCATGACCTCGCGGTCGTCGGCCGCGAAGGCCTTCGCGTTGAGGTAGGCGCGCTGCGCCTTGTCGTAGAGCTCGAGCCGTCGGAACGCGTCGCCGCAGCGGACCGAGACGTCGCGGGCCACGTCGGCCGGCATCTCGCTGGTGCGCGCGAGGAGCGGCTCGTAGTGCGTCGTGACGCCGATCCAGTCCTCCTTGGCGAACGCGATGTCGCCGAGCCCGCGCGAGGCCGGGGTGCAGGTCGGGTCGAGCTCGAGCGCGGTCTCGAACGAAGCGCGCGCGCGCGGCTCGTCCTCGAGGCGGTCGCGCTGCAGCTCACCGAGCTCGGCGTAGAGCTGGGCCTTGCGCGCGTCGCCGTCGGTGACCTCGATCTCGCGCATCAACAGATCGGCCGCGCCGTGGGCGTCGCCGCGGCTCGCGTAGATGTTGCGGAGCGCGGACGCCGCGTTGGCGTTGTCCTTCTGCGAGTCGAGCGCCTGCTTGTAGCGCGCGATCGCGCCGTCGCGGTCGCCGCTGTCCTCGAGGATGCGGCCCGCGCGGACGTAGAGGTCGGCCTTCTTGCTGGGGTCGCGCTCGGCCTGGGCGAGGCGCTCGGTCGCCTCGAGGGCCTTGGCCGCGTCGCCCGTCTGCGCCTGGAGCCGGCTCGCGAGCTCGAGCGCCTCCGTGTGATCGGGCTTGAGCGAGGTGATCCGCTCGACGACCGCGAGCGCGCGCTCGGGCGCGCCGACGTCGGCCATCAGCACCTTGGTGGCGCCGAGGAGCAGCTCGACCTTGCGGTCCTCGTCCTCCGTCCCGAGGCCGTGGCGCTCGAGGGTCGCGGCGAGGTCGTCGAAGCGCTGGAGCTTGCGGTAGATCCGCGCGAGGGCCGCGTTGGCGCCCTCGTGGCCCGGCTCGATCGCGATGATCTGCGAGAACAGCGCCTCCGCCTTCTCGTGATCGACGAACTCCTCGAGCTGGATGCCGCCCATCCGCTCGAGCAGCGCGATGCGCTGGCGCGGGGTCGCGGCGACCTGGAGCTGGGTGGTGAGGTTGAGGAGGAGCTCGGGGTACTTCTCGGCGCGGGCGTAGATCCGCTCGAGGCCCTTGAGCGCGGCCACGTTGTGCTCGTCGACGTTGAGCGCGGACTCGAAGTGCGCGGCCGCCTTGTCGAGGTCGTCGAGGCGGTCCTCGTAGATCTCCGCGATCGAGCAGAGCGTCGCGACCTTCGCGTCGCCGCGCTCGTTCTTCGCCTTGGTCTCGAGGAGCGCGACGAGCGGCTTCCACTCCTTGCGCTCGCCGTAGATCAGCTCGAGCGACTCGGCCGCCTTCGGGTGGGCCGGGTCGTCCTTGAGGATCTGCTCGAACATCCCCGCGGCCGCCCCCGGGTCGCCCATCTTGCGGTGGACGATCTCGGCCGCCTCGGCGCGCCAGTCGCGGGCGGTGACCGGGTTGCTCGACGCGTCCGCGCGCTGGACGAGCATCGTGACGAGCTCCTGCCAGCTCTGCGCGCGGCGGTAGAGCTCGATCGTGCCCTCCATCGCCGCGTCGTTGCTCGGATCGATCGTCAGCGCCTGGCTGTAGCAGGGCACCGCGAAGTCGGGCCGGTTGAGCTTCTCGGCGTACCAGCGGCCCAGGAGGTTGTAGAGGGCGGGCTTGTCGGCGTCGTCCTCGGTCGCCTCGAGGGTCTCGTTGAGGGCCGCGATCGCCTCGTTCCAGCGCTCGGCGTTGTCGCCCGCGAGCCGCTCGACCTCGGCCACGCTGCGCTCGTCCCGGGGCTGCTCGGAGAGCGCCTGGACCCACGCGACGAAGCCGTTCTCCGGGTCCTTGAGCTTGCGCTCGTAGGTCTCGCCGATCTCGCGCAGGATCGCCGCGCGCTCCTCGGCCGACTCCTCCCCCTCGACCTTCTCGAGGAGCAGCTCGACGAGGCCCTCGGCGTCACCGCTCGAGCGCTTCAGCTCCTCGATCGCCGAGCGGGCGATCGCGTCGCCCTCGTCGAGCTCGAGGATCTTGCGGTAGGTCTCCTCGGCCGCGGTCGCGTTCGCGAGGTCCGTCTCCTGGAGCCGCGCCGCGCGGAAGAGCAGCGCCTTCTTGGCGTCGTTCTCCTTGGCCTTGTCGGCCGCCTTGGTGAACGCGTCGACCGCCTTGTCCCACGCGCTCGCGGGCTCGACGACGCGCTCGAGCGCGACCGCGAGCTCCTCGTTGCCGGGGTCCTTGAGCAGCGCCTTGCGCGCCTTGCCGTAGGCGTCCTCGTCGAGCGGCTTGGACTCGCGCGCCTCCGGCGGGATCGTGCGCCGGCCGATCGTCTCGAGCGCGCGCCGCAGGGCCTCCGCGTCGGGGAAGCGCGCGGCCGGATCCTTGGCGATCGCCTTCAGCACGATCGCGTCGAGCTCCTTGGCGACCCAGCCGCGCGGGGCCTGCTCGCTCGGCGCGCCGGGCTCGCCGACCAGCGCCTGGGCGATCACGTCGACCGGAGTCTCCCCGGTGTACGGCGGCTTGCCGGTGATCATCTCGTAGAGGAGGCAGCCGGCCGCGTAGAGGTCCGACGCGGCGTCCGCGCGGCCCGTGCGGGCGACCTCGGGGGCGAGCGCCTTGGCGTCGCCGGCCAGCGGGTTGCCCCGGAAGAGGCGGTCCATGCCGACGTCCACCAGCACGCCGGTCGGCTCGTTGTCCATCACGTCGCTGCCCGCGGCGGGCCGGATCATGAAGACGTTCTCGGCCTTCACCGCGCCGTGCGTCAGCCCGCGCGCGTGGAGCGCCTCGAGGCCCTCGAGCACGCCGCGCAGGATCGGGCGCGCCTCGTTGTAGTGCATCGGACCGGTCCGCCCGACCCGCGCCGCGACCGCCTGGCCCTCGATGAGCTGGGTCGCGACCCAGGGGCGCCCGTCCTCGAGCGCGCCGACCGCGAGCACCGGGGCGATCGAGCGGTGGTCCACCGCGCGGCTCGCGCGCGCCACCGTCTGCCAGCGCCGGGCCGCCTCGCGGTCGCGGGCCACCGCCGGCCGGAGCACCTTGAGCGCGACGCGGACCTTGTCGTCGCCGTCCTTCTTCTCGCCGAGGTAGACGACCCCGGCCGCGCCCTCGCCGAGCTTCTTGAGCACCCGGAAGCCGCCGACCTCCGAGCCCGCCTTGAGCTCCTCGCCCGGGTGGGCGTCGTAGAGCCCCTGGATCTTCTCGTTGACCCCGTCCTTGCTCAGGAGCAGCGCGTCCGCGAGCGACAGGAGCGACTCCTCGGAGCGGCAGTGCTCCACCAGCGCGCGCGCGAAGGCGCCCTTGCCCTCGGTCCCCCCGACCGCCTGAGGATCGAGCCCCAGCAGCTCGTCGCTGAGCTTCATGAGGCCGTCGAGATCGAACAGGCGCTCGAGCTCGCCGCGAAGGAGGTCCACAGTGGCGTTGAGGCTGGTGGTGCTCATGTAACTCAGACTTTTGAAAAGACTCGGGTTTCAGCGGGCGGATCGTGGACGAGCCGCGCTCCAGCCGGACGGCGGGGCGCGGGATGTTACACCCCGGGCCCAACCCGGCCAAGCCGACGGGGCGACATGTCGCACAGCGTCTCCAGGCGCGTCTCCAGGCGCGTGTCCAGGGCGCGTCTCCAGGGCGCGTCGATCGCGGGCGTCGCCTCGACGGCCCGGACGCGCGCGAGCCGGCCGACGCGACGCGCGCGAGCCGTCGGCCGCCCGCCGCCGCGGTCGACAGCGCAGACCGGCGTCACGGGCGGTGCGGTCCCCAGCCGGGTCGCCACCGGGGGTCGGAAATCGTTTGACGGAGCCGGCGCGCGCCCGCAAGTTCCGGCCTCCATGGCTACTGTCCGTTTCGAGCCCGCTGGTTACGAGGTCGAGGTCGCTCCCGGCACCGCCCTCGTAGACGTCTG
>JAUHXR010000460.1 GCA_030426845.1 Polyangia bacterium
TCGATCTTGCGGCCGGAGCCGCCGCAGCTCGTGCACGGCCGCGAGACGCTGAAGAAGCCGCGCTGGATGCGGACCTCGCCGCGGCCGCGGCACGCGGGGCAGTTGCCGACCTTGCTGCCCTCGGCCGCGCCGCTCCCGCTGCAGTCGTCGCAGCTCTGGCGGCGCTCGACCTGGATCGTCTTCTCGGCGCCCAGGGCGGCCTCGACGAACTCGATCTCGCAGTCGACCTCGAGGTCGCCGCCGGCGCGGGCGCGGCGCGCGCCGCCGAGGAAGCCGTCGAAGAGGCCCTCGAGGATCTCGCCGAAGGAGCCGAAGTCGACCCGCTCGTAGCCGGGGCCGCCGCCCGCGGACTGGAACGCGCTGTGCCCCATCCGGTCGTAGCGCTTGCGCCGCTCGTCGTCGCTGAGCACCGCGTAGGCTTCGGAGGCCTCCTTGAACCGCGCCTCCGCCTCGGCGTCTCCCGGGTTGCGGTCCGGGTGCGACTCCAGCGCGATCTTGCGGAAGGCCCGCTTGATCTCCTCGGGGGCCGCGCTCCGGCTCACCCCGAGCACGTCGTAATAATCCCGCGAAGGCGCCATCGGCGGACGCACTCTAGCAGCGTCCGCCGAAGATGGCTGCGCGCGAAGGGCCGTTCGCGCCCGGGGGTGAGATCGGCGGTCTGGCTCGGGGTAGAATCGACGCGTGAGGGGCTGGTGCGTGGCGGTCGCGTGGCTCGCGTGGGGGTGCAGCCTCCCGCGCACGGGGCTGCCGGGAGGGGCGGTCGACGCGGGGCCCGGGCGGCCGGACGCGGCGCGCGACGCCGGACCGCCGGGCCTCGACGCCGGCCCGCCCGGCGTGGACGCGGGGCCGCCGGCGGTCGGCGACGCGGGCGGACCGGACGCGGGGGTGTGCGAGCCGCAGGCCTGCCCGGGGCTGCGCTGCCGCGAGGGGCTCTGCGCGGCGTACCGGAGCTGCTCGGACCTCCACGCCGCCGAGCCGCTCGTGGGCTCCGGCGTCTACCCGCTCGAGACGAGCGACGGCCGGGCCTACGACGCCTACTGCGAGATGGAGGCGGACGGCGGCGGCTGGACCCTCGTGCTCAAGACCGACGGGAACACCGGTCGCTTCGCGTGGGGCTCTCCGCTCTGGACCGACGAGGGCCTCTACCGGCCCGGCTCGCTCGACCTCACGCCCGGCAACGCGAAGCTGGAGGCCTACCTGCACGTCCCGTTCGCGCAGGTGCGGGTCGGCTTCCTCGACGGCGCGGACCAGCTCGGCTGGGTGCTCGCGCGCCGGGACGACGGCGAGGCGTCGAGCCTCCGCGCCGCGATGCTGGCCAGCGAGCCGATGACGTTGTCGCGGCTCTCGGGGATGCCGATGCGCGACTCGGACTGGACGAGCCAGCTCGAGGGGGCGTCCTCGTACCTGCAGTCGGGGTGCGGGCGCTCGGCGCTGCCCAACCCGGGCGGGGGCGGGTGCGGGTTGTACTGCGCGCACGTGCGCATCGGGATCCTCGGCAACGACGGGGGCAACTGCAGCACGCCCGACAGCTACATGGGCGTCGGCGGCCACCCCTCCGATCGGCGCGCCACCCCGACGACCGGAGCGATCGACGAGCACGGCGATGGGGTGGCGGCGCACGGCTTCGTGATGGTCCGCTGAGCTTGCTGGGCCGGACCCGCTCGCTCCAGAATCCGCGGATGCCGCCCGACGACCAGCTCTCGCTGCTCGGTGACGAGCCGCCCGCGCGACGGGAGGAGCGACCGGCCGAAGAGGCGCGGTGGGCGCGGGTCGAGGCGGCTGGGCGGATCGGCTGGGCCCCGACCGACGCGCCGATGCACGGCCTGGGGGCGAGCGTGGTGATCGCCCTCGAGGGCGGCGAGGCGCGGCGCGAGGAGGCCCGCGCGGCCGAGGTCGATCTGCGCGCGCTCGCGTTCCCGCGGGAGCTCGACGTGTCCGCGATGCGGGCCCAGCTCGAGGCGCTCGCGGCGGACCTCCGGGACGGCCGGCGCGCGGTGGTCCTCGGAGAGCCCGCGCGGGCGAGCTTCGTCTGTGCGGCGGCGCTGGTGGAGCACGGCCTGAGCGCGGCGGCGGCGGTGGCCGCGGTCGGCGGGCCGTCGGTCGTCGGGCCGCGCGGGCAGGCCGCCCTCGGTCGATGGGCGAGCGCGCGCCGTCGGGTCGAGGCGCCGCCGGACGCGCCGCTGCTCGCGTCGCGCCCCACCGGATCGGCGGAGGTGGCGCAGGTCGCGCGCCCAGACGCGCCGAGCGACACGCACGCGTCCACGTCGGGCGCCGGGCCGCCGAACAGGGAGCCGTCGAGCGTCGGGCCGCCGAGTGCCGAGTCGTCGATCGGGCCGCCGGAAGCGGAGCCGTCGGACGGCTCGTCAGCGAAGGTGGCTGCGTCTGACACGGAGTCGGGCGGTCGGCAGACGTCGGTCGCGGCGTCGCCCGCGGCGTCGCCCGCTGTGTCGCCCGCTGTGTCGCCCGCTGTGTCGCCCGCGGTGTCGCCCGCTGTGTCGTCGAGCGACGTGGGGGCGGGGGCCTCGGGGGACGACACGGCAAGGAAGGTTGCAGGCGTGCCCGCGGTGGACCTCGCGTCGATCGCGCGCGACCCGGACCTCTCGCGGCGGATCGGCGCGATCCTCGGCGCGGCGATCGGCGACGCGATGGGGCACCCGACCGAGCGGCTCGAGTCGTTCGAGTCGATCGAGGCCCGCTACCCGCCGCGCGGCGTGGAGGGGTTCGTGCTCTCGATCGAGGGCGAGGGCGGCCGCGCGGTCGCCCCCACGACCGACGACACCCAGCTCGCCGAGCGGGTGCTCGGGGCGCTCGTCGACGCGCGCGGCGCCGGCCTCGACGCCGGCCTCGACGCGACGATGCGCGACCTCGCCGCGCGCCTCGTGGCCTGGGCCGACGCGCCCCGCGCGGCCCAGCGCGAGCCGAGCAACGCGTGCCTCGCGGGGTGCCGACGCCTGGCCGAGGGGATCGCGTGGGACCGCGCCGGGGGAGAGCTCGCGGCCGGGGGCGGCTCGGCGACGCGGGCCTATCCCATGGGGCTCGCCTTCGCGCACGACCTCGCGCGCGCGGAGCGCTGGGCGGTCGCGCAGAGCCAGCTCACCCACCGCGATCCGCGGGCCCTCGCGGCTTGCGCGGCGGTGGCGGTCGGGGTCGGCCGGCTCGCGCGAGGGGAGCCGCTGCGCCACGCGCTGAGCGAGCTGGTGGCGGCGGCCTGTCGGTGGTCGGCGGCGGCGGCGGCGACGATCGCGAGGGGCCTCGCGGAGGCCGACGCGGGGGTGCCGCCGCGCGCGACCCTCGACCGGCTCCGTGGGTGGGCGGCCGACGAGCTGGTGGCCGCGGCGGTCTACGTCGTCGCGCGCCACCCCGACGACGCGCGCGGGGCGATCCTCGAGGCGGCCAACGCGCCCGGCGACTCCGACGGCCTCGCGAGCGTGGTGGGCGCGCTGCTCGGCGCGAAGCTGGGCGTGGCGGGGCTCCCGCCGGAGTGGGTCGCGGGCGTCGAGCGCGCCGAGGCCCTCGCGCGGCTCGGGCTCGCCCTGTCGACGATCCTGTCGGCTGCTGGGTCCGCTACTGCGGGCAGATGAGCGGGATCGTGCCGGTGCCGTCCCCGCCGGCGTCCCAGCTCGCGGTGGGCGTGCCGTCCGACGTGATCGTCACGCTGCCCGCATCGCCGGAGAGCGCGATCGTCCCCCTCGCGCAGCGCGTAGGGCAGATCTGCCACTCCGTCACCGTGGTCTGCCACATGGTGGTCTCGACGGTGGTGGTGAAGGTGCCGTCGATCGCGGCGCAGCGCGTCGAGGCGCCGTAGCGCATCGCGTAGGGCCCGTCGCGCCCGACGAGGATCCCGCGAGGGCCGACGATCTCGGCCATGCTCATCACCGACGCGCGCGTCACGTCGTTCGACACCTCGGCCGCGACGGTGAAGCGGGCCGCGGTGCCCCCGACCGTCAGCGAGCCGGCCACGACGTCGAAGCCGACGCCCATCCCGTCGTTGCGGTACGTGGTGGTGACGGTGCCGGTGATGCCCGAGAGGCCGAACGGCCCCGTGCAGTCGACGAGCTCGTAGGTCACCGCGGGCCCGTCGATCGACGTGGTGAAGCAGCCCGCGCCGAAGAAGACGCCGGCCTGGCTGGCGGCGTTGGAGGCGGCCTCGGTCGGGGTCGTCGACGGGGTCATCCCGTCCATCCCGGCCACGATGAACATCGCCTCCACCGCGACCGTGTCGAGCGACTCGACGCCGTGCTCGGCGTAGGTCGGGAACGAGGAGCAGCCGATCGCGAGAGGCGCGAGGGCGAGGGCCACGAGGGGCGCGCGTCGAAGCATGCGGGCGATGGTAGCCGGGCGGGGCGGGCGCGACCAATGACGTACAAGGGCGCGCGTGCCACGATCGGGCGGTGGCCCGCACGGTCGCGATCCTCAGCGTTCACAGCCACGGCGACCGCTCCTTCCTCGACGATCGGGAGCTCGCCCTCGCGTCGGGGGACCTGCGCCGCGCGGGGGTGGCCAACGACCTCGTCGTCGCGCACCTCCCCGAGGGCGCGACGGATCCGCCCCAGGCGCTCGTGGACGCGCTCTCGCGCTACGACGTGATCGTCTACGAGCGCGTCTGGAGCCCCGACCTGATCGTCGCGCTGCGGGACCGGCTGCCGGGGCGGACCTTCGTGGCGTGCCAAGGGGAGCACCGGCTCGTCTCGCCGCCCGCCGACCTCGAGTGTCGGGGCGAGCTCCGGCGCGCGCTCCCCGCGCTGCTCCGCTGGATGGACGGCGACCGCGCCGCGCCGCCCGGGACGCGCCGGCGCACCCCCGGGCGCTGGGAGCGGGTCGAGCCAGTCGAGCCCCTCGACGACGGCCCCCTCGCGTGGGCGCCGAACCTGCGCCCGGTGGTCCTCGACCCGAGCGCGCTCGACCCGACGCGGCCGCTCAGCGTGATGGGCAACCCTGGCTGCCCCTACCAGGCCGATGCGCGCGACAACCCGCTCTACGAGGGCGCCGCGATCCCCGAGGGCGTCGGGCGCGGCTGCGCGTTCTGCACCACCGGCAACCGCTACGAGCACTCGCCGCCGGAGGCCACGGTCGCGCGCGTTCTCGACAAGATCCGTTACGTGCGTCGAGAGGCGCCGGAGCGCACGCGGATCATCCTCAAGGACCAGAACCCCTTTGGCTGGCTGGCGCCCCTGGTCGAGCGCGTCGGCGAGGAGAGGCTCGGTCCGCTCACCCTGATGCTCGAGACCCGCGTCGACTGGTTCGTGCGCAACGAGGCGCGCTTCTCCCGCGCGCTCGCCGCGGCGGAGGCGGCCCAGGTGGTGCTCGCGCCCTACCTCATCGGGATCGAGAGCTTCTCCCAAGCGGAGCTCGATCGGTTCAACAAGGGGATGG
>JAUHXR010000461.1 GCA_030426845.1 Polyangia bacterium
GGTTTGCAATGACTGCGACTGAGCGCACATCTGAGGCCATGAGCATCAGCCGCAGGACGTTCGGCGCGATCGTGCTCGCCCTCGGGGCGGTCGCGTGCGGGAGCGAGGCCAGCGAGGCGCAGGAGCCGACCCAGGCCGGCGCTCGGCGCTACGACACGCGCGGGGTGGTCCGCGAGATCCGACGTGAGCGCTCCTCGATCACGATCCACCACGAGGACGTCCCCGGCTACATGCCGTCGATGACGATGCCCTTCGACCTCGAGGACCTCGGCCTGCTCGACGGCGTGTCGGTCGGCGACACCGTCGAGTTCACGTTCAGCCGCGAAGAGGGCGGCCGCCACGTGATCCGCAGCCTCCGCCGCGTGAGCTGAGCGCCCCGGCTCCGCGTCCGCTCAGCGCGGGTAGACGGCGTCGCGGATCGCCTCGGCCGCGTCGAGCATCGCGGGGCCGGGGTCGTCGAGGAGCTCGCCGTCGATCTCCACCACCTGGCCGCTCCGGCACGCGGTCAGCGCGCCGAGCGTCGGGTGCGCGCAGATCGCGCTGCGCATGCCGTCGCGGGTCACGAGCACCTCCGGGTCGAGCTCGAGGATCTGCTCGACCGCGAGCTGCGGCCAGCCGCGGAAGCGCTCCGCCGCCGCGTCGTGGAGGCCGGCGGCCTGCAAGACGTCGTGATAGCTGCTGCCCACCGTGCCGCCGAAGTAGCGGTCGCCGTAGACCGACAGGTAGAGGCCGGAGCGTCGGCGCGGCGCGGGCACGTCCACGGCGACGCGGGACATGCGCGCGGCGAGGCCGTCCGCGTAGCGCGCGCCCTCGTCCGGGACGCCGCAGAGCCGCGCCACTCGCCGGGCGTCCTCGAGCAGCGAGGCCAGCCCCGTGGGGGCGCCGAGCTCGATCACCTCGACCCCCGCCTCGCGCACCCGGGCGACGCGCCGCGGGTCGCCGACGTCGGAGACGAGCAGCACGTCGGGGCGCAGGCTGACGATCGCCTCGAGGTCGTCGAGCGCGCGGAGGGTGGGGTAGCCGCGGAACCGGTGCGCGTCGGGCCCGGTCGCGCTGCGGGCGGTGACCGCGATCACGTGGCGCGGCGGGCAGAGGTCGAGCAGCAGGCGATCGGCGATCGTGCTCGCCGAGGCGATCCGGGCCGGGGCCTCGCCGGCCGCCGGGCGATCGGTGGGTGCGGCCGCGCGCCCGCCGCCCCCGCCGACCGCGAGGACCGAGAGCGCGAGGCAGAGGACCACGGCGGCCCCGTTGAGCGCGGCGGTGCGGCTCACCCGTCGTCCTCCGGCGCGAGGGCGAAGGCGAGCCCCTCGCGCTCGCGGAGCGTCACCCCGTAGACCTCGCGCACCGGCGCCGCGCTCACCACCTCGTCGCTCGGCCCGGCCGCGACCACCGCGCCGTCCTGCAGGAGGATCGCCCGGTCGGTGTGCCGCCGCGCGTCGTCGAGCCCGTGGAGCACCGCGACGACCGTGCGCCCGTCCTCGGCGAGCGAGCGCAGCAGGGCGTGCAGCGCGAGCGAGTGGCCAACGTCCAGCGCTTCGGTCGGCTCGTCGAGGAGCAGCGTCGGCGCCCCCGTCGCGAGGGCCCGCGCGAGGAGCACCCGGCGCTGCTCGCCGGTGGAGAGCCGATCGAAGGCGCGATCGGCGAGCGCCTCGAGCCCCGTCCGCGCGAGCGCAGACGCGATCGCGCGCCGGTCCGCCCCGCCGGGCCGACCGAGGCCGCCGGTGTGCGCGTACCGACCCTGGGCGACCACCGCCGCGACCGGCAGCGCGCTCTGGAGCTGCGTCCGCTGCGGTACGTAGGCGATCGTCTGGGCCCGCGCGCGCGGGCTCAGGCCGAGGAGCGCCGCGCCGCCGACCTCGATCTCCCCCTCGCAGGGGAGCAGACCGGCGAGCGCGCGGAGCAGCGTGCTCTTGCCCGCGCCGTTGGGGCCGAGGACGCTCGTGACCTCGCCCGCCCGCGCGTCGAGGTCGACCCCGCGCAGCACCTCGCGCGCGCCGCGGCGCACCCGCACCCCTCGCGCGCGGATCACGCGGCCTCCCGGCGATCGCGCATCAGGAGCCAGAGGAACACCGGCGCCCCGACGAGCCCGGTGATCACCCCCAGCGGCGCCTCGACGGTGGTCGGGAGCGCGCGCGCGAGGAGATCGCAGGCCGCGAGGAACGCCGCGCCTCCGAGGAGCGAGGCGAGGACGAGCGGCCGGTGGGCGACCCCGACGAACGGGCGCAGCGCGTGCGGAACGACCAGACCGACGAACGCGATGTTGCCCCCGAGCGCGACCGCGGCCGCGGTGAGCACCCCGACCCAGACGATCGCCCAGGTCCGGGTCGCGCGGACGTCCACCCCGAGGCTCTGCGCCTCGTCCTCGCCCGAGAGCAACAGATCGAGCGGGCGCGCCCACAGCACGGCCGCGACCGCGCCGCCGACCACGAGCGGCAGCGCGAGCCGCACGTGGGCCCAGCCGACCCCGCCGAGGCCGCCGAGGGTGAACGACACGACGGCCCGGCCGAGCTCGTAGCGCTCCTGGGCGATCGCGGTGAGGAACGAGCCGAACGCGAGGAACAGCGAGGTCAGCGCGAAGCCGGTGAGGAGCAGGGTCAGCAGGTCCGCGCCGCGCCGCACGAACGCGAGCAGCACCCCGAGGCTCACGAACGCGCCGAGGAGGCAGCCGATCGGCAGCACCATCTCCGGCGCGACCCCGCCGAGCGCCCCCGCCCCGGCGAGCGAGCCGTGGAGGAGGAGCACCGCCTGGCCGCCGAAGCTCGCGCCCGCGGTGGTCCCGAGGATCGACGGGCTCGCGAGCGGGTTGCGGAACACCCCCTGGACGATCGCGCCGCCGGCCGCGAGGGCGCCCCCGGCCACCACCGCCCCGAGCAGCCGCGCGGCCCGGAGCCGGAGGAACGCGTCCCGGAGCGCCTCGTCCGAGAGATCCCCCGGGCCGACCACGAGCGACGCCGCCCCCACCGCCACCAGCGCGGCCGCGAGGAACAAGAGGGTCCATGCGCGTCGACGCGACGGAGGCACGAGCGCGGACGTTAGCAGGCCGGGGCGCGCATTTTTTCAGGGGCGTCCAAGATCGCGAGATCACGAATGGAACCCTTCCGGCTCAGCCTCGATCCCTGACTCTGCGTGAGAATGAGATTGACTCTCAATCCGGCGGGGCTACCTTTGAAGAGTCGTGCTCGTGTGTCACTGCCATCGGGTAAACGACCGCGTCATCCGAGACGTCGCCCGTCAGGGGGCGCAGGACGCGGACGAGGTGGGCGCCGCCTGCGGCGCGGGTACGGGGTGCGGCGGCTGCCGCCCCGCCATCGAGGGGCTCATCACGAGCACCCGCGCCAGCGAGGGCGTGGCGTCGCTCCCGATGATCTGCGCCCCCGAGCCCGGCGTCTGATCCGTCGGGCCTCGGCGTGATCGCGCGGTGCTCCTTCGCCGCAGCTCGCCGCAGGCCGGGAGTCTGCTAGCGTCCGCTCCATGAAGGGCGATGCCGACGTCATCGAGGCGCTCAACGAGGTCCTGACCTCCGAGCTGACCGCGATCAACCAGTACTTCATCCACCACAAGATGTGCGAGGACTGGGGCTACCAGATCCTCTCGACCAAGAAGCGTGCGGAGTCCATCGAGGAGATGCGCCACGCCGACTGGGTGATCTCGCGCATCCTCCTGCTCGATGGCGTGCCGAACATGCAGCGGCTCTTCCCGGTGAAGGTCGGCGAAGACGCGGTCGAGCAGCACGAGCTCGACCTGGCGCTCGAGTACGAGGCGCGCGACCGGCTCAACAAGGCGATCGCCGTGTGCCGCGACAAGTCGGACAACGGCACGCGGGAGCTGCTCGAGCGCATCCTCCTCAACGAGGAGGAGGGCATCGACTGGCTCGAGGCTCAGCTCCACCTCGTCAAGGAGGTGGGGAAAGAGGGCTACCTCGCGCAGATGATCCGCGGCTGAGCCAGCCCGCGTCGTAGGCGAACAGGAGCGCGAAGAGCGCCGCGAAGGCGAGCGCGCTCCACTGGTAGAACGTGAGCCCGAGCGCGACCTCGGGCTCCGGTCGCCACTCCTCCGACACGAAGCGGAACGCGAAGTACGCGAGGAAGTACACCTTGACGCGCTGGCGCGCGAGCCAGCCGCGGCGCGTGGCGTAGAGCAGCCCGGCCGCGGCCGCGAAGTGGAACGCGGCCTCGTAGAGCTGGTTGGGGTGACGCCGGACGCCGTCGCCGAAGTCCATGCCCCACGGCAGGTCGGTCTCGGCGCCGAAGCAGCACCCCGCCCAGAGGCAGCCGACGCGGCCGAAGCCGATCGAGACGGCGAGCGGGATCGCGAAGCCGTCGCCGGTCTTGCCCTTCACGCCGACGAAGGGCTTGGCGAGCTCTACCCCGAGGTAGCCGCCGACGAGGCCCCAGGTGATGGTGCGGCCGTCGCTCAGCCAGGCCGCGCCGCTGACCGCGCCCGCCGGGTCGCCGAGCACGAACGGGAGCTTCGCCCCGAGCGCGCCGCCGACCACCGCGCCGAAGAGGAGCGTGAGCCGCTGCGCGCGCGAGAGCGTGGCCGAGCCCGCGTCGCCGACCCACCGGCGCACGAGCACGCCGGCGATCAGGGAGCTGACCATGATCGCGACGTAGCCGAGGTCGACGCTACCCATGGGTCGACCGCGACGAGGGGAGCAAGGTTCGTTGATTCACCCGCCACGGCGTGTGGGAGGCGTGCTCCGCGGCGTCTCGCGTACGAGGACGTTCACGGGTACGTGCACGTGCACGAGGACGTGCACGTGGACGATCGGGGGGGCTGGGCGAGTCGATCACTCGCCTGACTGAATGACCGCCCACGATTCGAGAACAGCCCTCGCCGGTCTGCGACGTCGCTGGGCACCGCGCCACTCCTCGAATGGCCGCGGGCCGTCCTTCGTCGCGTCGCGGCGCCCAGCGCCGCCGCATCCTCGACGATCATCTGTCCTCGAATCGCGGTCGGTCATTTAGCTGCGGCCGAGCTTGACGAGGGGGGGCTCGGGGGGCTGGGCGATGCCCGCGTCGACGAGCGGGGGGAGCGCGACGTGGCCCTCGCGGTACAGCACGTTGTACGCGCAGAAGGGGATCACGTGGCCGCTCGGGAGCACGTGGTGGATGCAGCACTTCATCACGCGGCGGACGTCGAAGTTGTAGACGTCGAGGAAGCTTGTGATCGTGATCCGGAAGACGTCCTCCGGGTCGATCTGCTCGCGGAGCGCGCGCTCGAAGAACTCGGAGGCCACGGGCGGCAGGTCCCCGAGCTGGCCGAGCGCGCCGATGTAGGCGTCGAGCCCGGAGCAGCCCTCGTCCGCGCAGCCGGTGGCCTTGAGGTAGCTCTCGACGAGCGCGCGGCCGCGCGGCCGGCTCAGCGCGAT
>JAUHXR010000074.1 GCA_030426845.1 Polyangia bacterium
GCGCGCCGGCGCGGAGGAACACGACCTCGTCGGGGCGCGGCTCGTCGAGGCGCTCGAACCCGAGCGCGTCGAGCGCGACCGACTCGCTCGCCGCGAGGTAGCTCCCGTCGGCGCGCCGGCCGAGCACGGCGGGCCGGATGCCGTGCGGGTCGCGCACCACGAGGAGCGTCGGGACCCCGTCGAGCCGGAGCGCGGCCACGATGGAGTAGCTGCCCCGCACCGCCGCGCGCATCTCGCGGATCGCGGCCATCGCGTCCTCGAGCGTGTGGCCGGACGCGCGCCGCCGCATCAGCGCGTCGCTCAGCTCGCAGAGCGCGGGCTCGACGTCGCAGCGCGACAGCAGGTGGATCGAGCGCTCCTTGAGCGACGCGGCGAGCTCGTCGACGTTGGTGAGCCCGCCGTTGTGGGCCATGAGCACGCCGGGCTGGCGGTAGAAGAACGGCTGCGCGTCCTCGAGCACGCCCGTGCCGACCGTGGGGTAGCGCACGTGGCCGATCCCGAGCGGGCCGCCGAGCGCGGACAGATCGGCGTCCGAGAGCGCGGCCGTCACCGCGCCCAGCCCGCGGCGCGCGGTGAAGCGCTCGCCCTCCGCGTCCATCGTGGCGATGCCCGCCGAGTCCTGCCCGCGGTGCTGGAGCGCCTGCAGAGCGACGAAGATCTCGGGGGCGACGTCGCCCTCGGAGACCATCCCGACGAATCCACACATCGCGCGGAGTATGCGCGTGGGAACCCCCTCCGCGCCACGCCCTCGCCGCTGGCGGGTCGCGCGCAGGCGTCATAGTCTGCCGCCCCGTGGCAGCACTCTTTCATCGGCTCTTCATCGCCAACCGCGGCGAGGTCGCGGCCCGGATCGCGCGCACCTGCGAGGCGATGGGCATCACCCCGGTGTTCGGCGTCAGCGAGGCGGACGCGGACGCGGACTACGTGCGCGGGCGCGAGGCCGTCGTGCTCGGTCCGGCGCGCGCCGCGCACAGCTACCTCGACGTCAGCCGCGTCGTGCAGGCGGCCACCCAGGCCCGCTGCACCGCGCTCCATCCCGGCTGGGGCTTCCTCGCGGAGAACCCGCGCTTCGCCGCGCTGTGCGAGCAGCACGGGGTCACGTTCATCGGGCCGCCCGCGCACGTGATGCTGCTGATGGGCAAGAAGACCCCCGCCAAGGCCGCGATGCGCGCGGCGGGGCTCACGCTGATCCCCGGGTCGGACGGCATCCTGGCCGACGCGGCGGAGGCCCGGCGGGTCGCGGACGAGGTCGGCTACCCCGTGCTCCTCAAGGCCGAGAGCGGCGGCGGCGGGCGCGGGATGCGCATCGCGCGCGGGCCGGACGAGGTCCAGGGCGCCTACGACGACGCGAGCGGCGAGGCGGCGGCCGCGTTCGGCGATCCGCGCCTCTACCTGGAGAAGCTCATCGAGGGCGGGCGCCACGTCGAGATCCAGCTCCTCGCCGACAAGCACGGTCGCGCGATACACCTCGGCGAGCGCGACTGCACGGTGCAGCGCAACCACCAGAAGCTGATCGAGGAGTCGCCCTCCCCCGTCCTCGACGCGGAGGAGCGCGCGCGCACGCTCGAGGCGGCGGTGCGCGCGGCCACCTCGATCGGCTACGTCGGCGCCGGGACGATGGAGTTCCTCCTCGACGAGGGCGGAGTCGACGGGGGCGGAGTGCTCCGGTTCATGGAGATGAACACGCGCCTGCAGGTCGAGCACTGCGTGAGCGAGATGCGCTGCGGCATCGATCTCGTCGAAGAGCAGATCCGGGTCGCTGCCGGCCAGCCGCTCCGCTACGCGCAGGACGACGTGCACCTCGACGGCCACGCGATCGAGTGCCGCATCAACGCCGAGGACCCGGCCGACGGCTTCCGCCCGACGCCGGGCGAGATCACCACGTTCGAGCTCCCGGACGCCCGCGGCGGCGACGTCCGCGTCGACACGCACGCGGGCCCCGGCTACGTCGTGCCGCCGCACTACGACTCGCTGATCTGCAAGGTGATCACCCGCGGGCCGGACCGCGCGGCCGCGATCGAGCGGATGATCGACGCGCTCGGCGCAATGAAGATCGAAGGAGTCTCCACTACCTCCGCGATGCACCGCGCCATCCTCGCCAGCGAGGCGTTCCGGGAGCACCGCTACGACACGCGCAGCATCCCCGGGTGGCCGCCCGCGCCCGGCCCGGGGGAGGGATAGACCGATGGCTCACGTACCCCTTCACCCGATCGGCAGCGCGCGCGCCCAGGCGACGGACGAGCGCGCCTTCGACGAGCAGCGCCAGCGGCTCGCCGGCCTCGAGGAGACGCTGCGCGCCCGCCGGCGCGAGGTCCACGACGGCTGGGGCGAGAAGTACCGCGAGCGCGTCCGCCAGAAGGGCAAGCTCACGACCCGGGACCGCGTCGCGCAGCTCGCCGATCCGGGGACCGAGATCTACGAGCTCGGCACCTTCGTGAACCACGGCGAGACGTTCGGGCCGTCGGGCCTCAGCTCGCCCGCGGCCGGCGTCGTCACCGCCTTCGCGCGGGTCGAGGGCCGCTGGACGATGGTGATCGCGAACGACAACACCGTCGCGAGCGGCTCGTGGTGGCCGCGCACCCCGGAGAAGATCGAGCGCGCCCAGACGATCGCGCTCCGGCTGCGCCTGCCGACCATCTACCTCGTGGACTGCTCGGGGCTGTTCCTGCCGGAGCAGTCGCGCTCGTTCCCGGGGGCGACCGGCGCGGGGCACATCTTCAAGATGAACAGCCTGCTGAGCGCGCACGGCGTCCCGCAGATCGCGGGCGTGTTCGGCGACTGCATCGCGGGCGGCGGGTACATGCCCATCATCAGCGACCGCGTCTACATGACCGAGCAGGCCTACATGGTCATCGCCGGCGCGGCCCTCATCAAAGGCGCCAAGAGCCAGAAGCTCACCTCGCTCGACATCGGCGGCCCCGAGGTGCACGTGCACCAGAGCGGCTGCGCCGACGTCCGCGTCCCCGACGACGAGACCCTGCTCGCCTGCGTGCGGCGCGACGTCGCGCGCCTGCCGAGCTCGGGCGCGGCCTTCTACCGCGGCGACGCCGGCCCCCTCGAGCCGCTTCACCCCCCGAGCGAGCTCGCGGGCCTCATCCCGACCGACCGCCGCGAGGCCTACGACGCGCACGAGGTGCTCGCGCGGCTCACCGACCAGAGCCTCTTCTGGGAGTGCATGCCCGACGTCGGCGAGGAGATCGTCTGCGGCGTGGGCAAGGTCGGCGGGCTCTACGCCGGCTTCGTGATCAACCGCCAGGGCCTGGTCGGCGACCCCGAGCGGCCCGACGCGCAGCGACCCGGGGCGATCCTCTACCGCGGCGGCATCGCGAAGATCGCGGCGTTCAGCCGGGCCTGCAACGACGACGGCATCCCGCTCGTCTGGCTCCAGGACATCAGCGGCTTCGACATCGGCACCGAGGCCGAGCGCCAGGGCCTGCTCGCCTACGGCTCGAGCCTCATTTACACGAACAGCACCAACCAGGTGCCGATGTTCACGGTGCTGCTGCGCAAGTGCTCGGGCGCCGGCTACTACGCGATGAGCGGCCTGCCCTACGACCCGGTCGTGCAGCTCTCGACGATGCTCTCGCGCCTCAGCGTGATGGAGGGGCGCACCCTCGCCATCGCGACCTACAACACGAAGCTCGACGACGACTTCGAGATCCTCACCGACGACCCCGAGGAGCGCGCGCGCATCGAGGCGGGGATGAAGGAGGTCGAGGCCCGCATCGAGCAGGACATGGATCCCTTCGTCGCCGCGCGGCAGATGGACACCGACGAGATCATCGAGCTGAGCAGCCTGCGCCGCTGGCTCGAGGTGCTGATCGAGGCGAGCTACCAGACGGTGGGCTACCGTAGGGTGAAGAACCCGCGGATCTGGAGCCTCCACGATCTCCGCGAGCTCTCACAGGGGGTGCGCTGATGGGGACGAGCCGCAAGACGGCGACCACGCTCGAGGCGCGGGTCGAGGCGGGCGACGCGGGGCTGCGGCTGCTCGCGCCGCGGCCGGGCTACTGGCGGGCGCGGCCCGCGGTGGGCGCGCTGGTGACGCCCGGCGCCGGGATCGGTGAGCTGGAGGAGCTCGGGCAGGTCTACCCGCTGCGCGCGCCGGCGGGCGCCTTCGGGGTGGTCGTCGAGGTCGCGAGCCCCGAGCTGGCCCGCGCGCCGGTCGACCACCGGACGGCGCTGATGCGCCTCGATCCGGAGGCGGCGGTCGGGGGCGCGGCCGTGCAGCTCGCGACCTCGGAGGCGGAGCTGTCGGGGCCCGTGTTCCGCACCCCGCTCGGCGGCCGCTACTACGCGCGGCCCGCCCCGGACGCGGAGCCCTTCGTCGGCCCCGGAGACCTCGTCGAGGCCGGCCGCACGGTGGCGCTCATCGAGGTGATGAAGACGTTCAACCGCGTGAAGTACGAGGGCGAGCCGGCCCGGGTCGCGCGCGTGGTGCCGGAGGACGGCGACGACGTGGAGGTCGGCGACGTGCTGCTCGAGCTCGAGGGCCCCGCGTGAGAGCCGCGACGCGCCTCGTGCTAATCGTCGCCCTGGCGGCGCTGGCGCTCACCTCCGGCTGCCGTCGCGGGCGCCAGCTGAGCGAGCCGCCGCGGCTCGGGGGCACCGCCCCGCCGATGCGGGATCACGAGGAGCCCCGGCCCGACTGGCCGCGCGCGATGGTCGTGGCGCCGGGCGAGGGCCCCGTCCTCTACCTCGGCCCCACCCCGCAGGAGCCGGCGATCGGCTACCTCGAGCCGGGCGTGCGGGTGCGCGTCGAGTCGGCGCCCGTGAACGGCCGCGTCGAGGTGCTCGTCGCCGGCGCGATGCCCGCGACCGGCTGGGTCCCCGCCTCGCGCCTGGGCGCGCACGTCACCGAGGCGCGCGTCGTCGAGGGGACGCCCGCCTACCTGGCGGTCAACGACGTGGTCTCGCTCCACCGGCCCGAGGCAGAGGATCACTTCGCGGTCGTGCTGCGGCCGCGGCTGCGCGACGACGTGTTCCTCGGGCCCTTCCAGACGACGCTCCCTCGGGCCGCGCTCTCGGAGCGGCCGAGCCCCCTGGCCGACGCGGTGGCGGGGTGCCGCCGCCTCGCGCACGGCGACGCGGTCGCGCTCTACGACGCGGTCGGCGGGACGCAGACGGCGACGCTCCCCGCGCTCGACCCGCCGCTCGAGGTCGAGGTGCTCTCGCAGCGCGAGGGCTGGACCGAGATCCTCGCCGGCCAGGGTCCCCACGTCCGCGGCTTCGTCCGCGCGAGCCTCTCGCCCTGCGTCGCCGAGGCCCCGGGGCCGCCGACCGACGCGCTGCCGGTGTGGATGCGGCGCGAGCGGGGCGCGCTCTATCGGGTCGCGGCGGGCACCCGGGTCACGTTCAACGGCCGCGTGGTGGCCCGGCTCCGCGAGCCGGGGTGGGCCCGCGCCCTCGGCAACGCGGGCGGCCCCGTGATCGACGTCTTCGTCGCGGTCGACGACCAGGCGGCGATCCGGGGGCTGGTGCAGCGAGGCACGCTGTCGCCGGCCGGTCGGATGACCTCCGAGGCGCTCGAAGGCGCGCTGAGCGCGCCGCGCGCCGCCGCCCAGCGGTGCGTCGCGGGGCTCCGCGCGAGCGGCTCGGCGCCCGATGGCGTCGTCGAGCTGAGCCTGGTGATCGAGGCGAGCGGCGAGGTCAGCGACGCCCGCGTCACCGCCTCGCCCGGCGGCGGCGAGGCGCTCGAGGCCTGCGTGGTCGAGGCCTACCGGGGCGCGACGCTCTCGCCGACCCCGGAGGTCGGGCCCGTCTCGGTGCTGGAGTCGCTGGTGTTCCGGGCCCCGCCGGTCGCGCCGACGCCGGCCGAGCCCGAGGCGCCGGCCCCCGCCGGGGACTGAGCCGGGGACTGACCCGGAGACCGAGCCGGGGCCTCACGGACCAGGTGGATCACCACCCCCGCGCCCCCGCCCGGGACCCGCACCCCGTCGAGCACGTCCTGGACGCAGCGCTCCTCGGGGCTCCCGGCGAGCGGGCCGTTGAGCGACAGGGCCACGCTGCCGTCGGGGGCGTAGCCCGCGCGAACGGCGACCCGGGACCGACCGACGCACGCGAGCACGTCCTCGCGGCGCGCGTCGAGCCCCGCGCGGATGCTCGCCTCGATCGCGGCGACGGCCGTGCCCTCGGCGCCTCCCGCGGGCTCGGGGACAGGGTCAGGTGCGTCCGCCACCGCGAGCCCCGCCGGACTGGCCGCCGGAGGGTCCACCGGCGGGCCCTCGTCGGCCTGGGCTAGCTCACCGCCCGAGGTGCGCTCGGGCACGCAGCGCGGCTCGAAGGACGACGCCGTGCAGGCCACCGTCGCGGTGCGGCCGCAGCCCTCGCCGACGTAGCGGTAGGCGCCGACCTGCTCGATCTCGGTCTCCGACGCGGGGCAGTCGAGAGCCGCGAGGAGCCGCTGCGAGGCGACGTGGCCGGTGTCGAGCTCGGGGCAGCCGACGAGCAGGAGGCCGCCGAGGGCCAAGAGTCCGTGAGGGAAGGCGCGAGCCACGCCCGAGGATGGGCCAGCCCGCTCAAGATGCCAGCCGAGCCTCCGTTCGCCTGTCCCGGTGGACCACGCGCAGCTCATCGCCCGCGCCTGCGAGCTTCGGCCCCTCTCGGTGACCGCAACCCGGGTGCTCGGCCTCGCGCGCGACCCCCGCGCCGACTGGGATCGGATCGGCGACGTCATCGAGAGCGATCCCGCCCTCGCCAGCCAGGTGCTCCGCGCCGTCAGCACGCCGGCCTATCAGCGCCGCTTCGCGCCGCCGGACCTCCGCTCCGCCTGCCGCGTGCTCGGCCAGCGCGAGCTCTACGATCTGGTCGCCAGCTACGCGCTGCTCGGTGCCTACGCCTCCAACCACGAGATCGCCGTCCGCGCCCACCGGGTCGGCGCGCTCGCGGCCCAGCTCGCGAGCCGGACCGCGGAGATGCTCCAGCTCCGCGGCGGCTCGAACGCCTTCCTGGCGGGGCTGCTCTGCGAGCTCGGGGCGCTCGCCTGCGCGTCGGTCGACGGCGAGACCTACGTCGGCCTCCGACGCGGCTGCGTCGACGAGCCCGCGCGCATCCTCGCCGAGGTCAAGCGCTACCGGGCGAGCAGCTTCGCGATCGGCGCCGCGCTCCTCGGCGTCCACGGGCTCTCGGCGCCGATCGCCCGCGCGGTGCACGGCGCGGACAACGACCCGCTGTCGACCGTGGTGCGCTTCGCGCGGCGCGCCGCGACCACCATGCTCATCTCCTTCGACGCCCACGAGCTCGACTGGTTCGACGCGATCGAGCGGCTCGGCGCGCGCGAGGGCCTGGTGCTCGAGCCGCACGAGCTCGAGGTGGCCGCGGCCGAGGCCTACTTCTCGACCCAGCGCCGCTTCGCCGACATGGCCGTGTAGGCACGCCCGGGAGCTACCCTCCGGCTGAACATCGCCGCTCATCATGAACCCGCGGCCGCAGCCCCTCATCGGCGTAACTGCGCGCCGACGTTGCGGTTCTGTCGCGCTACCCCCCTTCCGGGGGGGTTCCGAGGGCCTTGATCGCGAGGCCCCGGCGCGGTACGTGGGCGCGGTGACGAAACCGCCGATCGCGCACCTGTCGCTCGCCGGGCTCGGCGCCCTGCTGTTGGCCACCCTGGGCCTGACCCCGGGGTGCGGCGGCCTCCCGCGGGCCCCCGCGAATCCGTCCACCGAGGGCCTCCACGCCGAGGCGGTCGCGCCGCCGGCCGGGATGGAGGACGCCCCGCCGGCGCCGCTCTCGCTCCACCCCGGCGACGTCGTCGCGCTGCGGCTCCAGAGCGCCGAGGTCACCTCGGTGGATGGCCTGACCGTCGACTCACGCGGCGTCCTCCACGTGCCGCTCGCCGGCGACGTGGACGTCCGCGACGTGCCCCTCTCCGAGGCCGAGCGCCGGGTGGAGGCCGCGCTGCAGCGCTTCGACCGGACCGTCCGCGTCGGCATCACCCTCGAGGATCCCCAGGGCCAGCAGGCGACGGTGGTCGGGGCGGTCAACGAGCAGGGCCGCTTCCGCGTCGTGCCCGGCATGCGCCTCGCCGATCTCTACGCGACCGCCGGCGGCGGCGTCACCTCGAGCGAGGCCCCGAGCGTCACCCTCGCCGACCTCCACCTCGCGCGCCTCGTGCGCGGCGGTCAGGCCCTGCCGGTCAGCCTCGCGCTCGCCCTCCAGGGCGACCCGCGGCACAACGTCCGCATCCAGCCGGGCGATCAGCTCTTCGTCCCGGCCCAGCTCGGCGGGCTCATCTCGGTGGTCGGTGAGGTCCGCTCCGCCCGCGTCATCATCCCGTCCGATGGCCTGCGCCTGAGCCAGGCGGTCGCGATGGCCGGCGGCTACTCGCGCGACGCGAACTACGGCGACATCCGCATCGTCCGCGGGCCGCGCGAGGCGCCGGTCGTCTACCGGGCCGCGCTCGATCACATCGCGGCAGGCGAGCACCCCGACCCGGTCCTCGCGCCCGGCGACATCGTCCTCGTCGGCTCGAGCGCGCTCGCGGACTTCCGCGACGGCATGGGCGCCATCTCCGGCGTCCTGAGCATCCTGTCCACGGCCGCCATCGGCCTCGCCATCCCGCTGACCGCCCCCTAGCTCCCGGAGCCGCCAATGACCACGCCCTCCCCCTTCCGCTGCTATGTGATGGGCAACGAGTCGCTCCTCGTGCAGTGCGCCACGCGCGCGCTGGACGCGGGGCACAAGATCCTCGGCGTGATCACGCGCGCGCCCGAGCTTGTCCGCTGGGCCGAGGGCGAGGGCCTGCCGGTGCTGGCGCCCGGCCCCGACCTGGCCGCGCGGATGGGCGACGCGCCCTTCGAGTGGCTGTTCAGCATCGCCAACCTGTCGATCATCGGCGACGACGTGCTCGCGCTGCCGACCGAGGGCGCGATCAACTTCCACGACGGGCCGCTCCCGCGCTACGCCGGGCTCAACGCGCCGTCGTGGGCGCTGATGGCGGGCGAGCGCACCCACGGCGTGACCTGGCACCTCATCGAGGGCGGGGTGGACGAGGGCGACATCCTCGAGCAGCGGGTCTTCGAGGTCGCCGATCGCGAGACCGCGCTCACGCTCAACACGCGCTGCTACGAGCTGGGGATCGAGTCCTTCTCCGCGCTGATCGAGAAGCTCGGCCGCGGCGAGGTCACGCGCACCAAGCAGGACCTCTCGCAACGCAGCTACTTCGAGCGGCACCGCCGCCCGGACGGCGCCTGCGCCATCGACTGGTCGCAGCCCGCGCACCGCATCGACGCGCTCGTGCGCGCGCTCGACTACGGCTACGGCCGCTACGCGAACCCGATCGGCGCGCCGAAGGTCGTGACCGACAGGGGCGCGCTGCTCCTGCCGGAGGCGGAGCGGGGCGACGACAGCGTGTCGGCCACCCCCGGCACCATCCTCAGCGTCGACGACGACGGGCTCGAGGTCGCGACCGCCACGGGCTCGCTCGTGTTCCCGCGGGTGCTCGACGCCGACGGAGAGCCGCTGACCCCGCAGGCCGCCTTCCGCATGGGGGTCGAGCAGGGCGCGAGCCTCGCCCTCGCGCCCGAGCGGCGCGCGCGCCTCACCGAGATCGATCGCGACCTGGCCCGGCACGAGGCGTTCTGGCAGCGGCGGCTCGAGACGCTCGAGGACGCGCAGCTCCCTCAGGTCGACCGCACGGTGAGCGCGACGACCCCCGCCCGCCTCGAGCGCCGCCCCCTCGAGGTCGCGGCGGACGCGCCCACCCTGTTCGCCGGCGTCGCGGCGTGGCTCTCGCGCGTGACGGGCAAGCCCCGCTTCGACGTCGGGTTCACCCACCCCGAGCTCGCGGCGCGGGTGGCCGGCGCGGAGGCGCTCTACGCCGCGCACGTCCCGCTGCGCCTCGCGGTCGACCGCGACGCCCCCTTCTCGGCGCTCCGTGGCCGCGTCGAGGCCGCGCTCGACAAGGCGACCACCAAGGGCACCTACCCGCGTGAGCTCTTCCTGCGCCAGCCGACCGCGCGCCGCCCCGCCTGGGATCTCGCGCTGGTGCGGGTCGCCTCGCTCGACGCCTTCTCCCTGCCGGACGGCGTCGCGGCCGCGGTCGTGACCGACGACGACCAGGCCCTCCTGGTCTTCGACGCAGCCCGGCTCGCGCCCGCCGCGGCCGACGCGCTGCGCCACCAGCTCCAGGTCCTCCTCGCGGCCGACGCACAGACCCCGGTCGGCGCGCTGCCGCTCCTCTCGGAGGCGGAGCGGCGACGCGTGCTCGAGGAGTGGAACGACACCGCCCGCGACTTCCCGCGCGAGGCCACGGTGCACGGCCTGTTCGAGGCTCAGGTCGACCGCACGCCGGACGCGACCGCGCTGATCGTGCGCGACGAGCGGCTCGGCTACCGCGCGCTCGACGAGCGGGCCAACCAGCTCGCCCACCGCCTCATCGCGCTCGGGGTCGGCCCGGACCAGCCGGTCGGGCTCTGTGTCGATCGCTCGATGGATCTCGTGGTCGGCGCGCTCGCGATCCTCAAGGCGGGCGGCGCCTACGTGCCGCTCGACCCGAGCTACCCCGCCGAGCGCCTCGCGTTCATGCTCGAGGACAGCCACGCGAAGGTCGTGATCACCAAGGCGGGGGCAGAGGACGCCCTGCCTCCGGAGGGCGCGGGCGCACGCCGCCTCCGGGTCGACGATCCCGCCACCTTCGAGGGCCAGCCCTCCGCGCGGCCGTCGGTCGCCGGGCTGACGAGCGACAAGCTCGCGTACCTCATCTACACCAGCGGCTCGACTGGCAAGCCCAAGGGCGTGATGGTCGAGCACCGCCAGGTCTCGAACTTCTTCGTCGGGATGGACGAGCGCATCGTCCACGAGGGAGACAAGACCTGGCTCGCGGTCACCAGCCTGAGCTTCGACATCTCCGTCCTGGAGCTCTTCTGGACGCTCGCGCGCGGCTTCCGCGTCGTCGTCTCGAGCGACCAGGACCGCGCGCTCGTGAGCGGCGGCGGGGCTGCGGTGAGCCGCTACAGCCACCGCAAGATCGACTTCAGCTTCTTCTACTTCGCGTCGGACGAGGGTGAGGGCGCGACCGGGCGCGACAAGTACCGTCTCCTGCTCGAGGGCGCGCGCTACGCCGACACCCACGGCTTCAGCGCGGTGTGGACGCCGGAGCGCCACTTCCACGCGTTCGGCGGGCTCTACCCGAACCCGTCGGTCGCGAGCGCGGCCGTCGCCGTCATCACGGAGAACGTGCGCATCCGCGCCGGCTCCTGCGTCAACCCGCTCCACCACCCGGTCCGCGTGGCCGAGGAGTGGGCGGTGGTCGACAACCTCAGCAACGGGCGCGTCGGCATCTCCTTCGCGGCCGGCTGGCAGCCCAACGACTTCATCCTCCGACCCGAGGCGTTCGAGAACAACAAGCAGCGGATGATCGACGAGATCGAGCTCATCCGCCGGCTGTGGCGCGGCGAGACGCTGACCTTCGACGGGCCCAAGGGCGAGACGAAGGTGCGGACGCTGCCGCGCCCGACCCAGGCCGAGCTGCCGTTCTTCATCACCGCCGCGGGCAACCCGCAGACCTTCGAGCTCGCCGGCCGGATGGGCGGCGGCATCCTGACCCACCTCCTCGGCCAGAGCCTCGACGAGGCGCGCGAGAAGATCGCCGTCTACCGCGAGGCGTGGAAGGCGGCCGGCCACCCCGGCGAGGGCCACGCGGTGCTCATGCTCCACACCTTCGTCGGCGAGGACGAGGCCAAGGTGAAGGAGGTCGTGCGCGAGCCGATGAAGGGCTACCTGAAGAGCTCGATGATGCTCATCCAGCAGCACGCCTGGAGCTTCCCCGCGTTCAAGCGGCACGCGAAGGAGGATCGCTCCTTCCGCGACAACTTCCTCAACCTCTCGCCCGAGGACACCGACGCGCTGCTCGACCACAGCTTCGAGCGCTACTACGCGACGAGCGGCCTCTTCGGCACGGTCGAGGACTGCATGAAGACCGTCGACGACTGCCGCTCGATCGGGGTGGACGAGATCGCCTGCCTCATCGACTACGGCATCGACACGCAGACGGTCCTCGACCACCTCCCCTACCTGGACGAGCTGCGCCGCCGCACGAGCGCGGTCACCGCCCCGGTCGAGGACGACGACTACTCCATCGCGGCCCAGCTCACCCGCCACGGCGTGACGCACATGCAGTGCACGCCGTCGATGGCGCGCATGCTCGTGATGAACGACGAGGCCCGCGACGCGCTGCGCGGGGTCAAGCACCTGATGATCGGGGGCGAGGCCTTCAGCGGCCAGCTCGCCGGCGAGCTGCGCGCGGCCACCGACGCCACGATCACCAACATGTACGGCCCGACCGAGACGACCATCTGGTCGTCGACCGAGCCGGCCGCGCCCGTCGAGGGCACCGTCGCCATCGGGACGCCGATCGCCAACACCCAGCTCTACGTCCTCGACGAGGGCCGCCAGCCGGTGCCCGTCGGGGTGCCCGGCGAGCTCTACATCGCGGGCGACGGCGTGACCCGCGGCTACTGGGAGCGCGAGGATCTCACGCGCGAGCGGTTCGTGCCCGACCCGTTCGCGGGCGGGGACGCGCGGATGTACCGCACCGGCGACGAGGTGCGCTGGCGCGACGACGGCCACCTCGAGTTCCTCGGCCGCATCGATCACCAGGTGAAGCTCCGCGGCTACCGCATCGAGCTCGGCGAGATCGAGGCGCGCCTCGAGCAGCTCGAGGGCGTCCGGACCGCGGTGGTGGTCGCGCGCGAGGACACCCCCGGCGACAAGCGCCTCGTCGGCTACGTGAAGCTCGACGGAGACCTCGACGAGGCCGGGCTCAAGGCGCAGCTCGGCGACGGCCTGCCCGACTTCATGGTCCCGTCGCGCATCGTCCGGGTGGACCGCTTCCCGCTGACGCCGAACAAGAAGATCGACCGCAAGGCGCTCCCCCGGCCGGAGACGAAGGCGGCCGACCGCGGCCCCGAGGAGCTGGTCGAGCCGGCGGGCGAGATCGAGGAGAAGATCGCGACGGTCTGGCGCGCGATCCTCGGCCTCCACGAGGTGAGCAGCCACGACAACTTCTTCGAGCTCGGCGGGCACTCGCTGCTCGCCGTGCAGGCGCACCGCGAGATCCGCGAGGCGACCGGCAAGGACCTCACCGTCACCGACGTGTTCCGCTTCCCGACGATCGCCTCGCTCGCGAGCCACCTCGAGGGCGACGGGTCGCCGAGCGAGGCGCTCAGCCGCGGCGCAGACCGCGCGGCCGCGCGGCGTCAGGCCCGCGGCCGCGGCCGGCGCGTCGTGCGCCGCCGATGAGCCCGAGGCGGTGACGGAGGCGCTGCGCGCGCTGGCCGGCCCCGGCGTCCACCTCGCGAGCCGCGCGGTGGGCGCGGTCTCCGAGGCGCGCCTCCACCCCCTCGAGCGGGAGGCGGTCGCGCGGGCGATCGACAAGCGGCGCCGCGAGATGGCCGCGGGGCGCGAGGCCGCGCGCGACGCGCTGGTCCAGCTCGGCCTGGCCCCGACCGCGATCCCCGTCGGCCCCGGCGGCGCGCCCCGCTGGCCGGCCGGCGTCGTGGGCTCGATCACCCACACCGAGGCCTGGGCCCTCGCGGCGGTCGCCCGGGCCGAGGACGCGCGCGGGCTGGGAATCGACGCGGAGCCAGACGCCCCCCTCGAGGCGGAGCTGTGGGAGTCGATCACGACCGCCGCCGAGCTGACGCGCCTCCGCGCGGCCGCCGACGCCCCGCGCCTCGCCCGGCGCCTGTTCTGCGTCAAGGAGGCCGCCTACAAGTGCCAGTTCCCGCTCAGCGGGCAGCTCCTCGAGTTCACCGATCTCGAGGTCGCGATCGACCCGGTGGGGCGATTCGCCGCGCGCTACGCCCGCCCCGCGCCCCCCTTCGTGATCGGGGACACCATCGCCGGCCGGGTCGGGATGGTCGACGGCCGCTGGGTCGCGATCGCGAGGCTCTGATCGAGCCGCCGCGGGCCCCGCGAGGGGGGCCGCCGGTGTCACCCGTTCACGCTCTTGCTGGACCCTCGCCGGGTGTTACCTTCGAGCCACCTTGGCCCGCCAGGACGTCGAAGAAGGCCTCGACGAGGAGGACTCCGGCGGGGGTCGACCCGGCTTCCCGGTCGATCCTCACCGGCTCCTTCGCGCCCTGCTGCGCGGCAAATGGTGGCTCCTCGCGGCCGGGGCCATCGGCGCCCTCGCCGGGTTCCTGATCGGCAAGTTCGTGGTGAAGCACAACTACGAGTCGGTCGCCTCGGTCCAGTACATCGGCCACGGCGAGAGCGCGGAGGACGCCCAGCGCCAGATCGCGCCGCTGCAGGCCCTCGGCCGCTCCCCGCCGGTGCTCCGCGAGATCCGCGACGCCATCGGCATGAGCGAGTCGGTCCCCCTCGACGCGGTCGCCAACATCGTCCTGCTCACCGGCGACGACAGCGCGGGCATCCTGTCGTTCCACGGCTTCGCGAGCGATCCCGACGTCGCCGCGCGCTACGCCAACCAGGGCATGGAGGCGTTCCTGGCCTTCTACGTCGCCCGGCGCCGCGAGGAGCTCCAGGGCGAGGTCGACAACCTCACCGAGCGGATCGGAGCGGCCGAGACCGAGCTCGACGACGCGCGCGGGGTCTACGATCAGTTCCGCGCCGCCAACGGGATCACCGACCTCACCGCAGAGCAGGAGCAGGCGATCGACCGCGCGGCCGACCTGCGCGCCCAGGCGGACCTCGCGACCGCCGACGTGCAGTCGCTCGAGGCCCAGATCCGGACCATCCGCGAGCAGCTCTCGCGCACCGAGCGCACCACCACGACGACCTCGGGCTCGAGCAGCGAGCAGCGGCGCCTCCGCGAGCTGCAGCAGAGCCTGCGGGAGGCCCGCGCCCAGGGCCTCGGGGACGAGCACCCGCGCATCCAGGCGCTCACCGCGCAGGTCGCCGCAGCCCAGCGCGCCGCCCAGGAGAAGGGCGGCACCAGCCGGACGGGCACCAACCCCGTCTTCACCAGCCTCAACAACCGGCTGAGCCTCGCGACGACCCAGCTCGAGGCCGCCCGTCAGCGCCAGACCAGCCTCCGCGAGCTGGCCGAGCAGGCCCACGCGCGTACCACCGCGTTCAGCGCGATCGAGGGTCAGGCCGCGACGCTGCTCGCCCAGGTCAACGTCAAGCAGACCCTCGTCAACAACCTCACCGAGGAGCGCTCGGGCCTGCAAGACGAGCTGCGGGACATGCAGTCCGGCTTCCGCACGGTCGCGGAGGCGCGCCCGCCCGAGTCGGCCGTCCCCTCGAAGAAGAAGTACATGGTCGCGGGCGGCATCCCGCTGGCGTTCGTGAGCATCATGCTCGCGATGCTCCTGTTCCGGGAGCTGCGGGGCGGCCGGGTCGTGACCGCCAACGAGGTCGCGTTCTGGGGCGGCGGCCCGGTGATCGGCACGACCACCTGGCCGCGGGAGCCGCGCGCGCTGATGGACCTCATCGCGGGGATGGACGACTACGCGCCGGACGCGACAGGGACGATGCTGATCGTCGGCGCGACGGACGCCGAGCGGGAGCACGCGGCCGAGATCGCGGCCCAGCTCAACCACGACTGGAGCTCGCAGACTCTCATCGACACCCCGGTCCTCGGCGCCCTGCCGTCGGGGGACGGCTCCGCGCCGCCGCCGACCTCGCCCGACGGCTACCTCGAGGACGAGCCCATCTCGGGCGAGATCTACGACGGCCCGACCGAGATCGGGGTGAGCGCGGGCTCGAGCCTCGCGCTGATGGGCGGCCCGACCGAGATCGAGATCTCGCCCGCCGACAGCGACCCGCCCCCCGCGGGGCGCATCGCGAACCCGGCCGAGCGCCTCGTGTGCACCCCCTGGAACGACCGCCCCGAGGGCCAGGCGCTGCGCCGCGCGGCGCGCCTCGCCGACCGGGTGCTCGTGGTGGTGACGAGCAACGGCATCAGCGCCTCGGACCTGGTGAAGATGAAGCGCCGCCTCGGGCGCGAAGGCACCATCGGCTACGTGCTGATCGGGATCAGCGAGGACGTGAGCCGGCTCGACGACCGCACCGGCCCGGTCGAGCGCTTCTGGAACGTCGTCCCGGCGTGAACGCGGGCCAACCCGCGCCGGTGAGAGCCCCGCAGTGAGATCGTTGCAGTGAGACCGTTGCAGTGAGACCGTTGCAGTGAGAGCCCGGCCGCGAAAGAAGATCCTCGCGATCAGCTCGGGCGGCGGCCACTGGATCGAGCTGCTGCGGCTCCGGCCCGCGTTCGAGGGGCACTTCGTCGTCTACGCGACCGTCTCGGAGGCCTACCGGGCCCACGTCGGCGACGCGCCGCTCGTCGTGATCGACGACGTCACGCGCTGGGACCGCGTGGGGCTGGTGCGCAGCGCGCTGCAGATCACCCGGCTCCTGCTCGCGGAGCGCCCGGACATCGTCGTCAGCACGGGCGCCCTCCCCGGCTTCTTCGGCGTCGTCCTCGGCAAGCGCCTGGGCGCCAAGACCATCTGGGTCGACAGCCTCGCCAACGTCGAGGAGCTGTCGCTCAGCGGCGAGAAGGTCGGCCCCCACGCCGACCTCTGGCTCACGCAGTGGGAGGAGCTCGCCTACCCGGGCGGGCCTCGCTACGCGGGCTCGGTGATCGACTGATGCGGCTCCTGGTCACGGTGGGCGCGCAGATGCCGTTCGACCGCTTGATCCGCGCGGTTGACGCGTGGGCCGGCGCGCACCCCGGGCACGCGATCCGCGCGCAGGTCGGGGAGACCGAGCTCACGCCGGCTCACCTCGACGCGGTGCCCTTCCTCCAGCCGGCGGCCTTCGATCGCGCCTACGACGAGGCGGACGCGGTGATCGGACACGCGGGCATCGGCACGCTCTTCGCCGCGATGGAGCGGGGCAAGCCGATCCTCGTGCTGCCGCGCGAGGCGAGGCGCCGCGAGACCCGCAACGACCACCAGATCGCGACCGCGCGCCGGTTCGTGTCGCGGCCTGGGGTGGTGGTCGCCTGGTCGGAGGACGAGGTGCCCGCGGCGATGGAGCGCCTCCTGTCGCTGCGCGGCGCTCCCAGCCTCTCCGCCCGCGCCGAGGGCCCGCTGATCGACGCGATCGCGCGCTTCATCGACCGGAGCTAGACCTGGGTCCAGCCGGGATCGACGCTGGCGTTCGCGGGCCCGCGAGGGTATCCGTCCTGTCGTGATCTTCGCCTCGCTGGGACTGGCCGGGACGGCGGCGACGCTCCCGGGAACGCTGGAGCTCGGCGCCCTCACGGTGGGCTCGCTCCTGAGCGCCCCGAGCCGCCGCGGGCCGCCGTCCGGGTGCGGCACGCTCGGCGTGGTGGTGCCGGCGCACGACGAGGAGGAGGGGATCGCGCGCTGCGTCCGGAGCCTCCTCGCCTGCGCGAGCCCGCCGAACGGCGCGCGCGTGGTGGTCGTCGCGGACAACTGCTCGGACCGCACCGCCGACCGCGCCCGGGAGGCCGGGGCGGAGGTCCTCGAGCGGGTCGACGCGGAGCGACGCGGCAAGGGCTTCGCGCTCGAGCTGGCCTTCGACCACCTGCTCTCCGACGACGACGTCGAGGCGGTCCTCGTGGTCGACGCCGACACGCGGGTCGAGCCGGACTTCCTCCTCGAGATGGCGTCGGCCTTCGCCGGGGGCGCCGACGGCGTGCAATGCCGCTACCTCGTCTCCAACCCCGACGCGTCGCCCCGCGCGCGCCTGATGAACGTGGCGCTGATGGCCTTCAACGTCGCGCGGCCACGCGCCCGCGAGGCCTACGGGCTCTCGGTCGGCATCCTCGGCAACGGCTTCGGTCTCCACCGCCGGGTGCTCGAGCGCCTGCCCTACACCGCCCGCTCGGTGGTCGAGGATCTCGAGTACCACCTGATGATGGTGCGTGAGGGCTTCGCGGTGCGCTTCGTCGAGCAGACCGCGGTGTGGGCCGACGTGCCGACGAGCGCCGAGGGCCAGCGCACCCAGCGCGAGCGCTGGGAGGGAGGCCGGCTGCGCATGGTGCGTGAGCACGCCCCGGCCCTCGCGCGCGAGCTCGTGGCCGGCGGGCGACCCGAGCTGATCGAGCCGCTGGCGGAGCTGCTGCTCCTGCCGCTGGCGACCCACGTCGGGATCCTCGCGGCGACCGCGCTCGTCCCGTTCCCCCCGACGCAGCTCTACGCGCTCGCGTCGCTCGGCCTGGTCGGCGCCCACGTGCTCGCCGCGATGAAGGTCGGCGAGGCCAGCCGTGAGGACTACGCCGCGCTCGCCCGTGTCCCCCTCTACGTCGCGCGCAAGGCCTCGATGCTCGGCGGCATCCTCGCCGCCTCCCGCCGCGAGCAAGCCTGGGTCCGCACCGCGCGCGAGTAGCCAAACCGGCGTGCTCGTGCTCGTGCACGGAGCCGTGAACGTCCACGGCCCGTCGGTCGCGGCGTAGCCCACCCAACGCCGGCGCCACAGACGACCGCGCGAGCCTCGCCCCAGGCTCAGCCGTGGCGACGTCGGCCGACGAGCAACCCCGCGAGCGCGAGCGCCACCCCGAGCCAGCTCGGCCCCCGCCCCGGAGCCGCGCGGCAGCCGGCGTCAGCGCCGCCGCGGAGGATCGGCGGATCGTCAGGGTCGACGCCGGCGTCGATCGCGCAGCCCGTCGTGCAGGCGCCCGCGACCGCGGCTCCGGGGACGCCGCCGCCCGGGTCGCAGGTCTCGCCGGTGTCGACCACGCCGTCGCCGCAGTAGGCGGCCGCGCAGCTCGTGCGGCAGGCGTCCGGCGCGGCGTCGTCGTTGCCGGCGCCGTCGTCGCAGCCCTCGGCCGAGTCGACGATCCCGTCGCCGCAGTACGCGCGCCGGCAGTCCGGCCGGCAGCCGTCGACCGCGGTCGCGCTGTTGCCCGCGCCGTCGTCGCACTCCTCCGGCGGCTGGATGAGGCCGTCGCCGCAGGAGTCCACGCAGGTCGTCGCGCCGCTCGGCTCGTCGAAGCAGACGTAGCCCGGCTCGATCTCGCAGCGGTCGGAGCAGCCGTCGCCCGCCGTCGCGTTGGCGTCGTCGCACTCCTCGCCCGGCCCACGCACTCCGTCGCCGCACGCGATCACGCAGGCGCCGGAGCCGTCGCGGGTCGTGCCGGGCACGCAGGCGCAGAGGTTGGGCATCCCGAGCTGGTTGACGCAGACCTCGTTGAGCCCGCAGCCGTCGGTCCCGTCCGCGCACTCGTCCTCGTCGACGCACTCGAACCCGCTGCCCGTGTAGCCGCCGTTGCAGAGGCAGCGGTAGCTCCCAAAGAGGTTCTCGCACGCCGCGTTGACGTCACACATGTGCGCGCCGGTCGCGCACTCGTCGATGTCCTGGCAGTTGCGGCCGTCGCCGGTGAAGCCCGCGTTGCACACGCAGGAGAAGCTCCCGGGCGTGTTAGTGCACGTCGCCTCCGCGGCGCAGAGCGAGACGGTCGGCATCGCGCACTCGTCGATGTCGAGGCACACCGGGGTCGACCCGCCGGTGGACGCGTAGCCCATGTCGCAGGCGCACTCCCAGCTCGCGGGCGGGAACGGCGGCGCCGCGTTCACGCAGACCCCGGGCCCGCAGCGCGTCGGATCGATCGCGCACTCGTCCACGTCCACGCAGGTCGTCCCGTTGTCGACATAGCCGGCGTTGCATGTGCACTCGTAGAGGTCATTCTCGGCGTCGAGGTGCGGGGTGCGATCGGTGCACGCCGAGGCGCGGCCCGCGCCGACACCGCACGGGTCGCCGAGCGCGCACTCGTCCACGTTCGCGCAGCCGGTCCCGGCCCGCCGGCCGTCGCCGGCGTAGCCGATGGGGCAGAGGCACTCGTACGGCGGGGCGGCCGCGATCGGGTTGCAGCTCGCGGTCACCGGATCGGTCGGCTGGGTCCAGCAGTCGTGCAGCGACGGGTCGCAGCCCGCGACGCAGCGGTGGCAGATCGTCGGGCTCACCTGGACGGTGCACGCCTCCGTCGCGCCGCAGGCGCAGTGGTAGGTGCCGGTGCGGTTCTGACAGGCGCCGACCCCGCAGTCGACGGTGAGCGGGGAGCACTCGTTGACGTCGCTGCACTGCCCGGGGCTCGTCTCGGGGCGCCCGACGTAGCGGTGCGCGGTCGGGTTCTCGTTGTAGCCGGCCACGCACGCGCAGCCGAACTGGCCCTCCGCTCCGTCGGTGCAGGACGCGTTGGTCACGCAGTCGTGGATCCCCGAGGCGCAGGCGTCGGGGTTGTAGCCGGCGGGCTCGCTCGACGCGTCGCCGGGCTCCGACCGGATCGCTCCGTCCGCGGTGCCGTCGCCCGCGAAGTCGTTCAGCTCTTGCCCGTTGAGCCAGCCGTCGCCGTCGCTGTCCTGGTACGCGAACCACGCGTTCCACACGCCAGTCGTGCCTCGGCCGGTCGGGTTGCAGCGGTTGTTCGCGGGAGGGTCCGGGTTGGGCAAGCGATCGCGGAACGCGCGCCCGAAGATGTTGAGGCACGCGTCAGCGTCGCAGCCGCCGACCATCATCCCCATCGGGCAGCACGCCGTCCCCGAGCCCCCGTTGTGGCAGGTGGCGCAGTCGGCGTTCGGCACCGCGACGCTGTAGCTCCCGTCGGGACACGCGAGGGCCGGGGCGCAGACCAGCCACGCCAGGAGCGCGGCACCCACCCCGAGCCTGCCTGCGCCGTGGCCGTGAGGCGGCGCGTCGATCACGGGGGTTCGACCCATCCCGCGCATTGTGCCCTCGCCGGTGCCGCCCCCTCAAGGGCGGCTCCACGCGCTCCCGCCTATCCGACGATCTCCTGGCGGACGCGCTGGAGGCGCCAGAGGTTCTGGTCGACGACGCGCCACGGATCCATCGCGCCCTGCGCGAGGAGGCGGAACATCCACTGCGCCTCGCCGCCCTCGACCTTGATGCGCGGCAGGCTGATCGGATCCATCCCGCGGCGGACCGCGCCGTGCATCGAATTGAACGCGACGGTGTAGCCCGCGTCGGCGAGGGCCCGCTCGGTGCGGGCGTCGAAGTCCGAGCGCGTCCCGAACGGGTAGGCGAAGCTCCGCACCTCGCGACCGAGCTCGCGCTCGAGCACCGCCTTGCTCTCGAAGGCCTCGTGGCGCGCGTCCTCCGCGCCCATCAGCCCGAGCGAGCGGTGGGTGTAGGCGTGGCTTCCGATCTCGACCAGCTCGCTCGCCGCGAGCTCGCGCAGCTCGTCCCAGCCGAGGTAGGGCTCGGGGAGCGCGTCCACCTTGAGCCCGACCAGGCTCGCGGTGACGAACGCGACCGCAGGGACGCGGTGGCGCGCGAGGATCGGCAGGGCCTCGGTGAGGGTGCTGACGCAGCCGTCGTCGATCGTCACCAGGCAGGCGCCGTCCGGGAGCTCGGCCCGGCCCGCGACGAAGGCGATGACGTCGTCCAAAGACACGGCGAGCTCGCGCTCGGCGAGGTAGCGCACGTGCCCGTCGAACGCGTCCGGCGTCACGCAGAACGGCTCCTGCGGCTCGTGCCCGATGCGGTGATAGGTCACCACGCGCACCCGCGGCCCGCGCGAGAGGACCCGGCGGGCGCGCATCGAGCCGCTCGCCCAGCTCCCGAGCGCGAGGCCCTGCCGGGCCGCTTTCTTCACCAGCCAGCGCGGGCTCACGCGTCCGCCTCCAGCCGCGCGCGCAGCGCCTTGCGGTCGACCTTGCCGTTGGCGTTGAGGGGGAAGGTCTCGACCAGGTGCACGGCCGAGGGCTGCATGTAGCTCGGCAGCCGCTCGCGGGCCGCGTCCAGGATCGCGGCCGCGTCGGCCTCCGGCGCGCCGACGAAGGCCACGACGCCGTCCGCGCCGCTCGACGTGGCCGGCCAGCCGATCGCGATGGCGACCTCGGCCCCCGAGACCTCGCGCAGCACCGCCTCGATCTCGCCGAGCTCCACGCGGTAGCCCTGGATCTTGATCTGGTTGTCGACCCGCCCGAGGTAGAGGAGCGGCTTGCCCTCCGGCCAGACCACGCGGTCGCCCGTCCGGTAGAACGTGCGCGTCTCGCCCGGCGGGACGACGAACGCCTTCGCGGTGCGCTCCGGGTCGCGCCAGTAGCCAGGCGTCGTCTGCGGCCCGGTCATCAGCAGCTCGCCCGCCTCGCCGCGCGGCAGGGCCGCGAGGGACGCGTCAGCGACGCGGATCTCCATGCCCGGGTACGGCTCGCCGATCGGGACCACCCCGAGGTGGGCCTCGGCCGGCGAGCGCTCGGCGTCCCAGCGGTAGAGCGTGCAGGCGATCGTGAGCTCGGTCGGGCCGTAGAGGTTCTCGCAGATCGAGCCCGGCGCGGCCTCCTGGAAGCGCTCGATGATCTCCACCGGCAGCGCCTCGCCGCAGAACAGCGTCCAGCGGAGCGTGGGGTAGGCCCCCGGCTTGAGCATCTTGAGCCGGCTCATCAGCACGCCGGTCGAGGGCACGCTGAACCACACCGTCAGCCCCTGCTTCTTCACGTACTTGCCGGGGAACATCTTCTGCTGCGCGGTCGGCACGCAGAGGCACGCGCCGCGCTCCCACGCGCAGAACATGTCGAAGACGCTCAGGTCGAAGGTCAGGTCGAAGGTGTTGCTGAAGCGGTCCTCGTGGGTGATCGCGTAGCGTTCGACCATCACATCGACGAAGGCCGTGACGTTGCGGTGCGCGACCATGACGCCCTTCGGGTTGCCGGTGCTCCCCGAGGTGAACAGGAGGTAGGCGACGCCGTCGGGCTCCGCGGCGCCGAGGGTCGCCTCCGACGCGGGCCGAAGATCGGCCCGGCCCAGCACGCGGTGACCGTCCAGCCGCGCGGCGAGCTCAGCCACGTCGTCCGCGTCGGGCACGAGCACCGTGAGGCCGGCCGGGACGCCCTCGAGGAGCGCCTCGAGCTGCCCGACCGCCGTCGGGTCGACCACGACCGAGCGCACCTCGCTCCTGACGAGCATGCTGCGGGTGCGATCGATCGGGAACGACGGGTTGAGCGGGACGTAGCCGTGGCCGCGGACGAGGGCGCCGAGGATCGCGGCGAAGGTCGTCGGGTGCCGGTGGCCGAAGACCGCCGTGAGCTGGCCCTCGCCATCCGGGGCGTGCGCGTCGAGGGTGGCCGCGAGGGCGAAGGCCTCGTCGCGGAGCGCGGCGTAGGTGCGGGTCGCGTCGCCCACGGTGAGGGCCTCGCGATCGGCGTGGCGCTCGGCCGCGCGGAGAAACCCGTCGCGCAGCGTCCGTGCGTGTGGCGTCGGCGCCATCAGCCCGCCGCCTGCCCGAAGAAGCCCTCCCAGAGGGTGTCGATGCTCGTGAACACCTCCGGCTCGATGTCGTCGGTGTCCACCTCGTCGCCGCGCAGCTCCTCGATGAAGAGCACGAACTCGACGATGTCGAGCGAGGACAGGAGCCCGGTCTCCAGGATCGCGGTCTGGTCGGTGAGCTCGCCGCTCGGCTTGCTCTTCGCGTGCGCGAGGATCCACTCGCGGAGCTCGGCCCGGATCTGCTGCTCGTCCATCCTGCGGAGGTCCCTCTCGTGACGTCGGTCGGACCCGGGCGCGCGCTCGGGGGCCGCGCCGGGGGTCGCCATACTGGCGGAATTCTCCGGGCGATCAAACAGCCCGCTGAGCCGGTCCGCGGCCCCTTCGAGCCGTGCGCGCATCCGGTCCCGCCACCCCACGGAGGAGTAACAGAACCGATCCGCCGGAAACGAGCAACCCCCCGATCAGAGGACGGGGGCCTCGAGGAGCAGCCCGAGGCGCAGGAAGATGTTGACCAGCTTCTTGCTCGCCCGGGCGCGGTGCTCGGCGGTGAGGGGGTGCGCGAGGGCCATCTTGCGGACCTGGTACGGATCCTCGAGCCCGGCGTCCTTGTACATCGTCGGGTTGTAGAAGTCGTTCCAGCTCGACTTGATGTACTGGCCGAGCCAGTCGCTGAAGCCGGCGCGGGTCTCGTCGGACCACGTCGGCATCCACTGCTCGGTGAGCTCCGTGAGGTGCCGGCGGCCGAAGCCGAGGTGCCGCGACTCGTCGCGGTGGTGTACCCAGTTGATCTGCTTGACGATCGGCTCGATCGCGTCGTCGAGCATCATCTTGACGTTGTAGTAGTCGCCCAGCTCCTCGACGACCATGACCTTGCAGAAGAATGCGACCTCCTCCTCACCCTTCGCGTAGGTGCGGTCGAGCGCAATCTTCTTCTCCGGGTACACCTTCCCCAGGTACTTCTGGAGGAAGAGCCCGAACATGATCATGTGCTTGTTCTCTTCGTCGATGAAGTGGTGGATGTACTCGGTGCCTTCGTGAGTGAGGCGCTTGGAGTAGAGGCGGTCGCTGAGGCCGGCGACGAGCGGGCGCTCGCCCTGCAGGGTGAGGCTGAAGAAGTTGCCCACCTCGTACAGCGAGAGCCGCTTGCGGGTCGGCTCGTCGAGCGACTCCCAGAGCTCCGTCCCGTGGATCGAGATCAGCTCCGGGGTCATCGCGTATCGGTCGGCGTCCAGCGAATCCGGCCAGTCGAACTCGGTGTAGACGTTCCAGAACTGGTCCCGCGACTGCTTGGTCAGGCGGACGGCGAGCTGCGATGCGGTCTCCATGATTTCGTTACTCTAGGGTCCGTCCGCGGGCTCGCAAAGCGCGCGCTGTGATGAACCCCGCGGTCTCGGACGCGCGCGGCGAAGAAAGTCGTTTCGGGCGGTTCTCAGCCGGTTCTCAGCCGATCCGCGGAGGCATCGCAGAGCCTCAGTGAAGCATCGGGCCGTGGCCGTCGAGGTTGGTGAGGTACAGGCCGTTCTTGGTCCGATCCCACGGCTCGAGCGCCGCTTGGAGGGCCGGCGAGGCGCAGAAGATCCGGCGGTCCGGGACGCGGAAGAAGCCCGCGGCCTCGTACCCCTCGGCCCACGCAGGGTGCGCGTGGTTGGCCATCACCATGTCGACGCCGAGGTCGCGCAGGTGGCCGAACGCGGCGTGCACGATCTCGCCCGCGGACTCCGGCGCGCCGAACGCGTCGGCGACCATCCCGACGCGGAGGTCGCCGAAGTTCCGATCGTCCGTGAGCTGCTTCTCGATCACCGCGGCCCAGCCGATCAGCTGGCCGTTCTTCTCGACGCGCAGCCGGGTGGGCGGAGGCCACTCGCGGTGCTGCTGCGCGATCGGCAAGAGCGTTCGCATCGACGCCGCGTCGCGCACCGCCACCGCGGCGTAGCGGCCCTTGGCGCGGTCCCACACGACGTCGGCCCAGTCGCCGAAGTCGGGCTCGACGGTGGCCGTCGCCTCGAAGCGGGTGAGCGACTTCACGCGAAGCGCCGCGTGGATCGCGTGGAGGCCGATCGTGCCGAGCCCGCTGATCGCCAGGACGTCCTGGGCGAGCGCCTTCTTCGGGTCACCGCGGAGCGCGGCGTTCTTCTGCAAGAAGCGCTTGGGCTGGCAGACCCGGAACAGGAACGGGGTCTCGTGCATCAGCCAGCCGAGCTTGCGCAGGAGCTGGACGATCTTCTCGTCGCTCCCGCCGTGGCCCCAGCTGTAGAGGAGCGGGTGCTTCTTCAGCATGTCGCGGATGAACCGCAGCCCGAGGGCGGCGTAGCGGTTGTCGATCGCGCCGAGCGAGATCGGGCCCTGCCAGTCGGTGACCACCTGGGGCTCGCCCCGGATGAGCCACGTCTGCGGCTTGAGGCCGTAGCCGCCGACCACCCGCTCGCCGTCCTCCACCGCGAGGTGGAACTCGCGCCAGACCGTCTGGTCCTCGCGCCGCTTCGGCATCCACCACGGCTCGGGGTCGACGTAGAAGCCCCACGAGGAGCCGGCGTCCCGCATGTGCTGGTTGAACGCCTCCACGAGCGGGCGCTTGTCCTCGGCGTGCGGCACGATCTTGATGCCCATCGGGCGGTCCTCCCTTTGGCCGAGCCGCCCCCCTGGGCCGCCCCGGCGGAGCGCGAGTATGGCAACTATTCCGCTCGCCTGGTACACCCGCCCCGGAGGTCGGCATGAGCATCCGTCCGCTCGACATCGAGGGTCTGGCCCGGGCGTTCCGCGAGGCGGAGCCCTTCCCTCACGTGGCGATCGACGACTTCCTCGAGCCGGAGTTCGCCGACGCGCTGGCCGCGGCCTACCCGAGCTTCGAGGAGGCCGAGTCGCTCGGGCTGCAGTTCAAGGCGGTCAACGAGTACAAGAAGATCCAGATCACCGAGTCGGCCAAGTTCCCGACGCCGGTCCAGCGCCTCAACGAGGCGCTCGCCTCCGAGAGCTTCCGCGCGGATCTCAGCGCCATCACGGGGATCGACGAGCTGGTCTACGACCCGAGCCTCGCCGGCGGCGGGATGCACATCACGGGGCCCCACGGCCTCCTGGACGTGCACGTGGACTTCAACTGGAACGACGAGCTGGCGCTGCACCGCCGGCTCAACCTCCTCGTCTACTTGAACCCGGGCTGGCAGCGCGAGTGGAAGGGCGCGGTGGAGATCTGGGACGAGGCCGTCCAGCGGCGCTTCCACGCGTTCTCTCCCGTCCACAACCGCGCGGTGATGTTCGCGACGAGCGAGCGCAGCTTCCACGGGGTCGAGGAGGTCGTCTGCCCGGCGTCGCGGACCCGCAACTCCTTCGCCGTCTACTACTACTCCTCGGAGCCCCCCGAGGGCTACGCGGGCAAGAACCACAGCACCATCTTCAAGGCGCGCCCGGACGAGTACCTCAAGAAGTACGTCCTGATGCCGGCCAACCGCGCGCGCGGCGCGCTCCGCGAGGGCCGCGCGATCGCGCGCGAGGCCAAGAACACGGCGAAGGACAAGCTCAAGAAGCTGCTCGATCGGGACTGATGACCACCTACCTCGTCACCGGCGGCGCCGGCTTCATCGGCGCCAACTTCCTCAACCTGCTGGTGCCGCGTCAGCCCGGCGACCGCTTCATCAACGTCGACAAGCTGACGTACGCAGCCAACCCCGCGAGCCTCGAGGGGCTCGAGGGATCGGGCAACTACGCGCTCGAGCGGGTCGATGTCGCCGACGCGGCCGCGGTGGACCGCCTCTTCGAGGAGCACGCGCCGGACTGCGTGGTGCACTTCGCGGCGGAGAGCCACGTGGACCGGAGCATCCTCGGGCCGGGCGAATTCGTGCGCACCAACGTCGAGGGCACGTTCGTCCTCCTCGAGGCGTGCCGCAAGCACTGGGCGGGGAGCTACGACGGCAAGCTCTTCCACCACGTCTCGACCGACGAGGTCTACGGCTCGCTGGGCGCGACGGGCATGTTCACCGAGGACACCCGCTACGACCCGTCGAGCCCCTACTCGGCCTCGAAGGCGGCGAGCGATCACCTCGTGCGGGCGTGGGGCCGGACCTACAAGCTCCCGTTCAAGCTGACGAACTGCAGCAACAACTACGGACCGCTGCAGTTCCCCGAGAAGCTCATCCCGCTGATGATCCTCAACGCGGTCGAGGGCAAGCCGCTGCCGATCTACGGCAAGGGCGAGAACGTCCGCGACTGGCTCTACGTGACCGACCATTGCGAGGCGATCTGGCGCGTCATCCAGTCCGGCGCGACGGGCGAGACCTACAACGTCGGCGGCCACAACGAGCTGATGAACGTCGAGGTCGTCGACCGCATCATCGAGCTGGTCGCCGCGCAGACGGGGGGCGACCTCGAGGCGCTGCGCGGGCTCAAGACCTACGTGACCGATCGCCCGGGCCACGACCTGCGCTACGCGATCGACGCGTCCAAGATCGAGCGCGATCTCGGCTGGACTCCGCAAGAGACGTTCGAGACCGGCCTCGCCAAGACGGTCGCCTGGTACCTCGAGAACGACGCCTGGGTGGACGCGGTGCGCAGCGGCGCGTACCGCGAGTGGATCGATCAGAACTACGGGGCGCGCTGATGGCGGTAGACAAGGGGATCATCCTCGCCGGCGGATCCGGCACCCGGCTGCACCCGCTGACCAAGTCGGTCAGCAAGCAGCTCATGCCGATCTACGACAAGCCCATGATCTACTACCCGCTCACCACGCTGATGCTCGCGGGCATCCGCGAGGTGCTGGTGATCACGACGCCCCACGATCGCGCGGCGTTCGAGAACCTGCTCGGCGACGGCCAGGCCTGGGGCATGCGGCTCAGCTACGCGGTCCAGCCGAGCCCCGACGGGCTGGCCCAGGCGTTCCTCATCGGCGAGGAGTTCATCGCGGGCGACGCCTGCGCGCTCGTCCTGGGCGACAACATCTTCTACGGCCACGGCCTGCGCCCGCTCCTCAAGGAGGCGGCCGCGGACGCCGAGGGGGCGACGGTCTTCGGCTACTGGGTGAAGAACCCCGAGGCCTACGGCGTAGCCGAGCTCGACGCGTCCGGCCGGGTGATCGGCCTCGAGGAGAAGCCGGCCCAGCCCAAGAGCCACTACGCGGTGGCCGGGCTCTACTTCTACGACGCCGAGGTCGTCGAGCGCGCGCGGGCGCTGAAGCCGTCCGCCCGCGGGGAGCTCGAGATCACCGATCTGAACCGCACCTACCTCGACGACGGCGCGCTGCGGCTCCGCAAGATGAACCGCGGCTTCGCCTGGCTCGACACGGGCAACCCGGAGGCCCTCCTCCAGGCCGCGAACTTCATCCAGACCATTCAGCTCCGCCAGGGCCTCCAGGTCGCGTGCCCGGAGGAGATCGCGTTCTCGCAGGGGTGGATCGACGCGGCTCAGCTCGCGGCGCTGGCGGAGCCGCTCAAGAAGACCGCCTACGGCCAGTACCTCGCCACGCTCGCGGCCGAGGGCACCCGATGAAGGTCCTCGAGACCGACATCCCGGGCGTGCTCGAGATCCACCCGCAGGTCTTCGGGGACCGGCGGGGCTTCTTCGTCGAGACCTTCCAGGCGGAGCGCTACCGCAGCCACGGCTGCCGCACCGACTACGTGCAAGACAACCTGTCGCTCTCGGCCCCGGGGATCCTGCGCGGGCTCCACCTCCAGCACCCTCGGGGCCAGGCCAAGCTGGTGTGGGTCCTGCAAGGCAAGGTGCTGGACGTCGCGGTCGACGTGCGCGTCGGATCCCCGACCTTCGGCCGCCACGTCAGCCAGGTGCTCGACTGGGAGCGCAAGAACCAGCTCTTCCTCGCCGAGGGCTTCGCGCACGGCTTCTGCGTGCTGGGCGACGAGCCGGCGCTCTTCGCCTACAAGTGCACCGAGCTCTACTCCCCGGCCGACGAGATCACCGTGCTCTGGAACGACCCGGCGCTCGGCATCGACTGGCCGATCGACGACCCGAAGCTCTCCGACAAGGACCGCGCGGGGACCCCGCTCCACGACATCGACCCGGCCCGGCTGCCCCGCTGGGAGGGCTGATGTACGTCGTCCTCGGCGCCGACGGGATGCTCGGCCGCGCGTGGATGGAGCTCCTCGCCGCGCGAGGGCTCGACGCGCGGGCCGCGCTCTACCCCGAGGTCGACCTCACCGACGAGGCCTCGATCGCGCGAGCCGTCGACGGGCCGCTCACCGCGGTCGTGAACTGCGCCGCCTACACCGACGTCGACGGGGCGGAGGCGGACGAGGCGACGGCCACGCGGGTCAACGGCGACGGGGTCGGCGCGCTGGCGCGGCGCTGCGCGGCGCTCGGGGTGCCGCTCGTCCACTACAGCACCGACTACGTCTTCGACGGCGGGGCCGACGCGCCCTACCCGGTCGACCACCCGACCGATCCGGTCAACGCCTACGGCCGGAGCAAGCTCGCGGGTGAGCGCGCGCTCGTGGACGCCGGCGGGCCGCACCTCCTGATCCGGACGAGCTGGCTCTACGCGCCCTGGGGCAAGAACTTCGTGCGCACCATCGCGTCGCTCGCCGCGAGCCGCGAGTCGCTGCGGGTGGTCGACGACCAGCGCGGCCGGCCGACAAGCGCCGAGCACCTCGCCGAGCTCTCGCTGGCGCTCCTCGATCACGGCGCGCGCGGGACCTTCCACGGGACCGACGGCGGCGAGTGCACCTGGTTCGACTTCGCGTCCGCGATCGCGGCACACGTCAACCCGTCGTGCGTCGTTCACCCATGCACGAGCGACGAGTACCCGCGCCCGGCGACGCGCCCGAGCTACAGCGTGCTCGACCTCGGCCCCACCGAGGCCGCGATCGGCCCGCGGGAGAGCTGGCGCGTCCACCTCGCGCGCGTGCTCGAGCGGCTCTGAGCCGGCGCGTCAGTCGAGCTGCACGCAGCGCTTCGACATGCCCGCCGTCTCGAAGCCCTCGACGGGGAAGCGCGAGGCGCGCCAGCCGTCCGCCGCCGCCCCGAGGCCGACGAGGAGCACGTCGAAGTGGCCGCCGTCGTCCGGGTGCGCGAGGTACGCGTCGGGGGCCGCGCGGCGCCAGTCCACGAGCGCCGACGCGTCCCGAGCCTCGAGCCGCTCCGCCGTCCAGGCGTCGAAGCGGCGCGCCCACGCGGGCGCCTCCCCGCCGACCCGCAGCTGCGCGAGGTTGTGGGTGAGGTTGCCCGAGCAGAGCAGCCAGACGCCGCGCTCCCGGAGCGGCGCGAGGCCGCGGCCGAGCTCGAACAGGCCCTCGTCGGTACGCTCGAAGGGGAGCGCGAGCTGGACCACCGGGACGTCGGCCTGGGGCCGCAGGTGGAGCAGCGGCTGCCACACGGTGTGGTTCATCCCGACGCCGCCGCGCGTCACCGGGACCGAGAGGGCGGCCTCGACTTCGGCCGCGAGCGCCGCGCTGTCGGGGCTCTCGTAGGAGAAGCGCGCGCCGCGCGGCAGGAACGCGCGGGGGAAGGTGACGCGCGCGTCCCCTGGGCCGATCGCGCTGAGCTCGAGGCCCCGCGCGCGCACGTGAGGCGTGATCGCAACGACCCTCGTCGGTGCGTCGAGGGCTCCGGCCCAGGCGCGCAGCTCGGAGCGCGCCTACGACGAGCGTCCGGTCCACATGGTCAGCTCACGCGCTCAGCCGCGCCCGAGCAGGCCCCGCACGACGTCGCGCATCGGCGCCGCATCGGGAAGCACCCACAGCACCGCGAGCCCGATCCCGAAGCCGGCGGCGAAGAACACCCACGCGAGGAGCT
>JAUHXR010000075.1 GCA_030426845.1 Polyangia bacterium
AGGCGCCAGTTGTAGAGCGTGCTCGGGAACCGACGCCCGACGAGGTAGTCGCCCGCGCGGCTGAGGTTCGGGCCGTAGATGCGGCGGTTGTCCGCGTCGACGACGTTGTAGCGCCGCTTGCCCTCCTCGGTGACGAAGAGCGAGGGGAACACCTCTCGCACGAAGTGCGCGGTGTCGTGGTAGGCGACCAGGTAGTAGCGCTGCCCGCGGTGGCGCACCGCGCGGTAGCTCAGGAGGTAGCTCCGCTCCGCATAGGTGCGGTGGAGGTGCCCGAGCCGGTCGGTGCGGCGCCGCTGCAGCTCGAGGTCAGCGAGGATGCGCTCGAGGAAGACCTTGCGGAAGTCGCTCGCCGAGCGCGCGCTGCCCCGGTAGGCGAAGCCGGCGATCTCGCCGAGGTCGTCGACCACGAGCACCGCCTTGACGGACGGCGAGATGCGCTCGGCGAGCGGCGTCCACGTCGCCTCGAGCGCGCCGAGATCGTCGAGGTCGATGAGGTGGAACACCGCGTTGTCGGCGTTGATGATCGACTGCTCGACCCGGTCGACCTTCTCGTCGACGAGGAGGAGCGTCGACTGGACGATCGACTGCTCGCCGAGCGCCGCGAACTGCGCCGCCGACTGGTAGGCGTAGTAGCCCAGGATCCCGGCCGCCGCCGCGATCGTGGGGAGCACGCCCCAGTACATCAGCCGTCTGCGCCAGCCCTCCATCGCCTCGGGGCAGCATGCCTCGCCGGGCCCCGACGCGCGAGCGGGGGGCCGCGACTCAGCGGCGCACGCGCGGCGGCGGCACGATCACCTGGAAGGGCCCGAGCGGCACCCGCGTGAGCTGCGACTCGAAGACCTCGCGCGAGGCCACGACCCCGATCGGGGCGCGGTCGGGCCGGATCCAGCGCGCGGCCGCGGCCTCGATGTCGGCCTTCGTCAGGCGGTCGAGCCGGGCGAGCACGCGCTCCACGTGGTCGAGCGGCAGGCCGGCCAGGACGCTCTCCACGATCGCGCCCGCGACGCCGGCCGTGCTGTCGAGGCGTGCGCGCAGGAGCTGGCGGGCGCGGGTCCGCGCGATCGTGAGCTCGCGCGCCTCGAGGCCGCCGCCCGCGCCGCTCACCCGGGCCAGCTCCCCGAGGAGGGTGCCCACGAAGCGGGCGACCTGCGTCGGGTCGACCGCGGTCACGACCCGCAGCTCGCCGCCGTCCGGGCTCGCCTCGTAGGTCGCGCCGAGCCCGTAGGAGAGGGTCTCGCTCTCGCGCACGAGGAGGTTGAGGCGCGAGCTGAACATGCCGCCGAGGATCTCGCTCAGGACGAGGAATGCGGGGTGGTCGGCGTGGCCGCTCGGGGGCGCGCGCTCGAGCACCCCGATCCACGGGCGCAGCAGCGGCCGCACGACCCCGACCCCGCGCACCGGCGCCTCGGCGGGCTGAGCGGGCGCGAGCTGCGGCGGCGAGGGGTGGGGCGCCCACGCGCCGAAGACCTCGGCGGCTCGGGCGACCACGCGCGCCTCGTCCACCTCGCCGACCACCACGAGGGTGCAGGCCGCGGGGTCGAGCAGCTCCGCGTGCCGGATGCGCAGGTCGCGCGGGGTGATGCGCTGGAGCTCCGTGAAGCTGCGGCGCAGCGGCGCGTGGCGTGGGTCGGCCTCGCCGTAGAGGAGCCCGGGCAGGCGGTCGTCGAGGATGCCCTCGGCGGTCGCGAGCTCGCCGGCCACCGTCTCGACCCGCCGCTCGAGGAGGCGGGCGATGCGCTCGTCGCGGAACACCGGCTGGCGCACCGTGGCGTCGAGGACCGCGAGGAACGGGTCGAGCCGATCGGCGGCGAAGGTCGCGGTGGCGACGAGCGCCCGCGCGCGGAGCCCGAGGCGCAGGTCGTAGCCCTCGTGGCGCGCGTAGTCCGGCACGACGCCCGCGTCGGTGCGCGTCGCGTCGAGCATCGCGAAGGCCGTCAGCTCGGTGACCGCGCGGGTAGAGCGCAGGTCGCGCCCCGCCGCGGCCTGGTCGACGAGGACCACGGTGGCGAGGCCCTCGGCCGGCCGCGGGCTCACCACGACGGTCAGGCCGTTGTCGAGGCGGTGGACGCGCGCGTCGATCGCGATGGGCGCGTCGGCGGGCGGGCGCGGCGGGCGCGGGATCGCGTCGCGGGGGGTCGCGGCGAGCGGCGCGCGCGGCGGCGGCAGGCCCGCGCGTCCGGCGCAGGCGGTGAGCGTCGCGCAGGCGATGAGCGTCGCGGCGCTGGCAAAGAGCCGCGCCGCGGTAGGGAGCTTGTTCAGCGTGACCATCGCGTCTCGAGGACCCGTCCGCCGGCGTCGACGCTGGGGTTGGCGAGGCCATAGAAGACGACGCGCCGGTCGAGGGGCAGGTAGCGCCGCAGCGCGTCGACCACCGAGCGCGAGTCGACCCCGGCGTAGCGGGCGCGCTCGTTCTCGACCGTCCCGAGGTAGCCGTCGGCGCCTCGGATGCCGAGCAGCGTGGCGCGGCTCAGGATCCCCTCCTGCGCGTTCTCCTCGCGGCGCGCCCACTGCGCCCGCGCGTCCTCGATCGACGCCTCGCTGAAGCCGGTGATGCCGGCGAGGGCCTGGTCGATCGCGCCGGCCAGCTCCTCGGGGCGCCGCCCGGGGACCGCGAGCGCGGTGATGCGGAACTCGCTCGCCAGCTCGCGGCTCGCCTGGTGCGCCTCGATCCCGAGCGCGAGGCCCGAGTCCACCAGCCCGACCTGGAGGGGCGCGTCGTCGCCGGTCACGAGCAGGCTGCCGAGGATGTCGAGCGCGGCGTCGCCCTCGGCGCCCCACGCGGGGGTCGGCCACACGAAGCTCACGAAGTCGCGGGTCGTCTGCACCTCCATGCGCACCGTGGCCTGGCCGGGCAGCGGCCGGGGCCTCGCGCGCGGTCGCTCGCGCCGCGGCCCGCTCCGGCGGATGGGCCCGAAGTAGCGCTCGATGGCGGCCCGCGCCCGCGTCGGGTCGAAGCCGCCCACGAGCACGAGCGTCGCGTTGTCCGGCGCGTAGTAGGTCTGGAAGAACCAGCGGACGTTGTCCAGGGATATCGCGTTGACGTCGGCGGCGCGCTCGGCCGTGCGCGCGTAGGGGTGATCGTCGCCGTAGACCAGCGCGTCGGTGACCTCGCGGGCGCGCCCGCGCCAGCCGTAGTGGCCGTTCTGCACGCCCTCGTGCAGGACCACCCGGCGCTGCCGCTCGAGCCGCGCGCGATCGAGCCCCGCGAGCATCCGCGCCATGCGGTGCGCCTCGAGCCAGAGCGCGTCCTCGAGGCGCGCGTTGGGGACGGTCTCGAAGTAGACGGTCTGGTCGGCGTGGGTGGTGGCGTTGTGGGTCAGCGCGCCCATCGCCTCGAGCACGGTGTGGGGCTCGCCCGGCCCGAGCTCGTCCGTCCCGCTGAACATGAGGTGCTCGGTGAGGTGGGCCAGCCCCCGGTAGCCCTCCGGCTGGTCCGACGAGCCGACGTGGTAGCTGACGCCGAGCGCGGTGAAGTGGCGACCCTCGAGGGGTCGCAAGATGACCTCGAGGCCGTTCTCGAGGCGGTACTGGATCGGGCCGTCCGCCGCGGGCGCGGCCAGCGCGGAGCCGGAGCTCTGGGCCGCGGCCGGGGCAGCGAGGCCGAGCGCCGCGAACGCCAGCGCCCTGATCACCAGCGCCCTGACCACCACCGCAGCGAACGACAGCGCCGGGACCGCCCGGGTGCGAAGCGCCGTGGTCACTCGTGGTCGTCGCGCTCAGGGCGCGCCCGCCGCAGCATGAGCTGGGCCACCGCGGTGCGAGGATCCTGGTCCTCGTAGAGGATCCGGTACATCGCGGCCGTGATGGGCATGTCCACGTCCTCGCGCTGCGCGAGCGCGTGGGCGCTCTTGGTCGTGCGCACGCCCTCGGCGACCATGTTCATGCCGTCCAGGATCTCTTGGAGCTTCTTGCCCTCGCCGAGCGCGAGGCCGACCCGCCGGTTTCGGCTGAGGTCGCCGGTGCACGTGAGGACGAGGTCGCCCATCCCGGCGAGGCCCATGACGGTCATCGGGTGCGCGCCGAGCGCCGCCGCGAGCCGCCCGATCTCGGCCAGGCCGCGCGTGATGATCGCCGCGCGGGCGTTGTGGCCGAAGCCGAGCCCGTCCCCCACCCCGGCCGCGATCGCGATCACGTTCTTGAGCGCGCCCCCGAGCTCCGCGCCCACCACGTCGTCGGTCGTGTAGACCCGGAACGACTGGTTGCGCATCAGGTGCTGCACCTCCTCGGCGGCGTCGTGGCTGCTGGACGCGACGGTGACCGCGGTGGGCATCCGCCCCGCCACCTCGCGCGCGAAGCTCGGCCCCGCGAGGTAGCAGAGCTGGCCGTGGCGCTCCTCGGGGAGGACCTCCTCGAAGACCTGCGAGACCATCATGAGCGAGCCGATCTCGATGCCCTTGGTGCAGCTCAGGATCGGCGCGCTCTCAGGGAGCATCGGCCCCGCCTGCTCGAGCACCGCCCGCAGCCCGTGGGTCGGAACCACGCTCAGCACGAGCCTCGCGTCGCCGAGCGCGTCCTCGAGGCTCGCGGTCGTGCGCAGGTTCGCGGGGAGCTCGAACCCGGGCAGGTAGTCTTGATTCTCTCGACGCTCGTCGATCGCCTGGGCTTGCGCCTCGCGGCGGCACCAGAGGCGCACGTCGTGGCCGTTGTCGGCGAGGAGCTTGGCGAGCGCGGTGCCCCAGGAGCCGGCTCCGAGGACGGCGGCTTGGACGGTGGTCATGGGTCGACCATAGCACCTGGCGGGGCCGCGCCGTGGCGGGCTCCTCGTCGGCGAGGCGCCTCTGCTTCGAGGGCGCATCGAGGGCGCATCAAGGGCGATTCGAGGGCGCGCGGTCCGGCGGCGGGGAGGCCTCGGGTGGTCTCGCGCCGGCCGGCGCCCTAGCATCGGGGGATGCGGATTCGGGGCACGTGGGTGGGGCTGATCGCGCTGGGCGCGACCGCGTGCTTCGGGTCGCACGGCGGAACCGGCCTGGACGCGGGGCCGCGGGTGGACGGCGCGGCGCCCGGCTTCGACGCGGGCCCTCGGCGCGACGCGGGCGATATCGACGCGGCCGGTTTCGACGCGGGGCCGCCGTTCGGTTTCGACGCGGGGCCGCCGTTCGGTTTCGACGCCGGCCCGCGCCGAGACGGGGGGCGGCCGTTCGACGCCGGCCGGAGACCCGACGCGGGCCCGCCGCCGCGTGACGCGGGTCCACCGCGCCCCGCGCTCCGCTTTCGCCCCGGGACCGGCTTCGTCGTCGAGGACTCGTTCGCGTTCGACGCGCGCCTCGACAACGCCTACGAGCTCTGGGTCCGGCCGCGCTCGGCGGCCGACGCCGACTTCTGCCGCAAGGGCGGCGGGACGGCGCGGCACCTGGTGGTCGGGCAGTCTGGCGGCCTCCTCTTCATGGGCTGGGAGGTGGCGGGCGTCAGCTACCACGTGTTCGGCCCGCCGCTGCCGCTCGACGTCTGGACGCACGCGGCCTACTCGGCGCGCGTCCTGCCGACCGGCGACCACGAGGTGACGCTCTTCGTGAACGGCGCCCCGGTCACGACCGAGGTCTTCCCGCGGCTGGCCGACGCGTTCAACGACGTCGGCTTCCGCTGCGGCGGCTCCGAGGTGGACATCGACGAGATCCGGGTCTGGCGCGTCGCGCGTTCGGCGAGCGACGTGGCCGCCACCTGGCGCACGCAGCTCCCGACCGGCGTGCCCGGGATGGTCGCCTACTACCGGCTCGACGAGTCGGGGCAGATCCTGATCGACTACGCGGCCGGCTCGCACCCGGGCGTGCTCGGGCGCCTCACCACCCCCGACCCGGCCGACGGTCAGTGGATCCTCGACGGCCCGATCTGACGCGGGCCGTCGAGGGGCGAACCGCTAAATGACCGCCCACGATTCGAGAACAGCCCTCGACGGTCTGCGACGTCGCTGGCCGCCGCGCCACTCCTCGAATGGCCGCGGGCCGTCCTTCGTCGCGTCGCGGCGCCCAGCGCCGCCGCATCCTCGACGATCTTCTGTCCGCGAATCGCGGTCGGTCATTTAGCGATCGGACAGGGCCACGCCGCGCACCCAGTCGGTGCGCTCGAGCTGGTTGCCGCGGTGGCAGTCGATGCAGTAGCCGACCGAGCCGCCCTCGGCGAGGGTGCCGTCGGGGAGGAAGCGCCCCCACCACCAGTCGGCGGTGGTCGGCTCGCCGCCCTCGCCGCCCTTGGCCATCACCGTCAGCATCGAGCGCGTGCCGGTGGCGTCGAACATCTCCTTGATGATGATCGTGCCGGTCGGGAAGCCCGCCGGGACGGTCGCGGTCGTGTCGTCGGGGTCGATGTCGAGGTAGGTCTGGAGCCCCTCGCTCGAGACCCAGACGCTCACCGTCTCCGCCTGATGCTGCGACGCAAAGGGCGTGGCGTCGACGCGGGTGAACTCCCCGCTCGTGTCGAACGCGCCCACCCGCTCGATGATCTCGTCCTGCGTGATGCCCACGTCGGCGGTGCAGCCCGCGAGCGCGATCGCGGTCAACACCAAGCCCAAGCTCAAGCCTCGAATGCTCATCGTCCTCTACTCCATTGTTTCGTCGGTGATCGCGCACGCGCGCATCGCGTCCGCATATCTCGCTCGTCCGGTGCCGTCGAGGTGGGTCCAGAGGAAGCGACGGGCCTCGCAGACCCCCCGCGCCCGGACCTCACCCGCGGCCAAGGCGGCCGGGATGTCGAGCCGGGCGATCGGGGCGGACCCGCCTGGACAGCGGACCCGCCGCCCTCCACGGGCGTCCTCGACCGCCTCGTACGGCGCGCCCTCCGGGCAGGTTACCGAGACCGCGTCCCGCTCGACGTTCACGTCGCGGGGGCGGTAGTGCTCGAGGGGGGCGCGGTCGGAGAGGACCGAGCGCGGCGTGAAGAAGCCGTCGCCGTCGGTCGCGCGGAGCGCCCCGTCTCCTCCTCGGCGCTCGGCCCGCTCGCGGGTGTGGCAGCCGGTGCAGTCGCCCCGCGAGCGGAGCAGCGACGCGATCTGCGCGCGGTCGCCGCCCCGGACCAGGCTGCCGCCCCCTTCCTCGATGAGCGCCCCGAGCGCGTCGTGGGCGGCCGCGCCGAGGTCCTCGCGCGCCTCGGGCCAGGCGAAGCCAACCAGCGGCGCGCCGTCGTCGGGGCGCTCCGGGCGGAGGAGCCGCAGCTCGCGCCGCCCGTCCTCGGTGATCCGCGCGCCGCGCACGTCCGCCACCCGCCAGCGCCCTCGCACCCGCACGCTCTCGACCCGATCGGCCTCCGCGCCCGGCGGCAGGCGGAGCGGGTCGATCGAGAGCGTCGCCCCCTCGGGGATCCGCACGAAGACCTGCACCCGCGTGCGCTCGTCGCGCGCGGTCGGCGGCGCGATGGGCGTGACCAGCTCGACGAAGCCCTCGCGCTCCCAGTGCCCCTCGGGCCGCTCGATCCGGAGCGACGTCAGGCCCTCGATGCTCGGCGCCTCGAGGCGCGGCCCCCGCGCGGTCGCCGCCCACGCGAGCGAGGCGAGCCCCGTCACCGCGATGGCGACGCCGGCCGCGATCCGCCGCGCGCCCGTCACCGGGCCTCCGTGTGGCCGCGCGGGCCGGGCTCCGCGAGGAGGCCCAGCTCGGTCAGCTCGGCGGCGGCGGTGGCGATCGCCTCCGCAGGCACCACCGACGCGAGCGCCTCGGGCGTGGCTTCGCCGCGCGCGACCGCGAGCGCGGCCACGTGGCCCGGCCCAGGGCGCAGTCGGCGCAGCGTCTCCTCGCGGTCACGGAACGCGAGCACCGGGGTCGGCGACGCGGTCGGGCGCGCGACGACCCCGCGGCGCGCCGCCTTGGTCCAGGCCGGCACGTCGAAGGAGTAGGCGCGCGCGAGCACCGGCCCTCGGAGCCCCGGGTCGACCGGCGGCGCGCCGACGACGCGCAGCCGATGCAGGCACTCCTCCCAGTCCGCGACCTCCGCGACCCAGCTCGGCGCGGCGGACGCGACGCGGTCGGCGAAGCCGAGCGCGATGGAGGGGTAGTCGGGCTCCGCGCCGCCCTCGTCGGCGAGGTGCGCGGCGACCGCCTCTTCGAACCCCTCGGGCGCCTCGAGCGCCCACGCGGCGCAGGTGGCGCGGAACACCTTCTCGAGCAGCAGCGCCCGCTGGCGCCGGACCATGCCGCCGAACATCGCGAGCCGGGCGACGTCGTGGGCGGAGTAGCCAGGCTCGATCGCGCGGGCGGCGCTCGCCGGCGCGTCGCCGCGCAGGATGGGCACGACCGCGTCGAAGAAGCGCGTCAGGCCGGGAGGCGGGCTGCTCACGCGCTCACCGCCAGGCTGACCTGCGGGGTCCGTGAACGGAGCGCGGCCGTGACTACGTCCCGTGCGCGGTCCGCCTCGTCGAGGACCCGGTCGAGGGCGGGGACGTCGGTGTCCCACTCGAGGAGCACGGGGACGTCGCCGATCTCCGCGACCGCGGCCCCGAGGAGCGCCCAGACCTCGTCGCGAACCGGGTGCCCGTGGTCGTCGATGCAGACGGCCCCCTTGTCGAGGTGCCCCGCGACGTGGACGCGCCGGGTGCGCGAGAGCGGCATCGCGGCGAGGAGCGCGGCCGGGTCGAGGCTCGCGTTGCGCGCGCTCACGTATACGTTGTTGACGTCGAGGAGCAGGCCGCAGCCGGCCTCCTCGACCACCGCGCGCACGAACTCGCCCTCGCTCATCACCGAGCCGGGCATGCGCGCGTAGGTGCTCACGTTCTCGACGTCGATCGGCCGCTCGAGGCGATCTTCGGCCTCGCGGATCCGCCCGGCGGCCCAGCGGACCGCCTCCTCGGTGTAGGGCAGCGCGATCAGATCGTGGGAGTGGAAGCCGCGGGCCGTGGCGAAGCACAGGTGCTCCGTCATGCGCTCGATCGCGAGGTCGTCCAGGAGGCTCTTCAGGGCCGCGAGCGCCTCGTCGTCGAACGGGTCTGGCCCGCCGAGGGACAGCGAGACGCCGTGCGCGCCGATCGGGTATCGCCCCGCCAGCGCCTCGAGGGCGTGACGGAACGGCCCGGGCTTGCCGAGGAAGTTCTCCGGGATGATCTCGAGCCAGTCGACCCGCCGCTCGGTCCGCAGCAGGTCGCTGGCGAACGAGCGGCGCAGGCCGATGCCCACGCCCCGCGGCTCAGTCACGCTCAGCCTCCGTCCGCGCCGCAGCCCGCGCAGCCGCCGTCGGTCGCGGGGCAGCCCGCGCAGCCCGCGTCGGTCCCGGGGCAGCCCGCGCAGCCGCCGTCCGCGCCGGGGCAGCCGGGGCAGCCGGCGCAGCCCCCGTCGGTGCCGCCGTCGCCGTCGTCGCACGCGACCGCGATCGCGCCGATCGCGCTCACCACGGCCGCGACCTTCAAGATGTCCAAGATGTCCTTCTTCATCGTTCTCCCCTTGCCGGGCCCTCCAACGGGCCTCGTTTCGGCGCGACCTACGCAGCCCTGCGAGGGGAGTTACGTGAAGCTCGGTAGAACGTATCGAATGGTCCATGCTACTGGTTCGCATGGTTGGCTGGCCGCCGCGGCGGGGCGGGCGTGCGCGCGCTCAAGGCGCGGCGCGGGCCGGTCGATGGAACGGGGCGGAGGATCCTCATGCGTCAGCCCCGCCTCGGTCCCGTCATCGCCGCCCTCGCGGTCGGACTCGTCGCCGCCTGCGAGGGCCCGGGGGCGCTCGGCGGCGTCGACGGAACGCACGGCCAGGGGCCGCCGCCGTGGAGCGCGGGCGCCGGCTCGCTCGAGCGCCCGATCGCGCGGCCCGGCGAGCCGGACGCGGGCTTCGCGGTGCCGCCTTCCCCTGCGCGGCTCGCGTTCGTCAGCGACGGCGCCCACGACCGGGTGCTCGTCGTCGACCTCGTCGGCCTCCGCGTTCAGGACACGATCGCGGTGGGTCAGGGCCCGCGCCCGGTCGCGGTGAGCCCGGACGGCGACCTCGTGTTCGTAGGCAACAACACCGACGGCACCATCAGCGTGATCGGTACGCAGGCCGAGCGGGTGATCGACACGCTGCCGCTGCGCGGGATCCATCCGAACGCGATCGTGGTGCACCCCGACGGCGACCGCCTGTTCACCGGCACCACCGCGGGCCTCGAGGAGGTACCGATCGATCCGTCGCGGCGCGGGCGGGTCCTGCCCGATCTCGGGCCGACCGCCGGGCTCGCGTTGAGCCCCGACGGCGAGCTGCTCTACGTCGCCACGGACTTCCTCGGCGCGGCCCTCGCGGTGATCGACGCGCGCGCGTTCGTCCGCCTCCGCACCGTGGCCGGCTTCGCCGGGGCCGCGTCCGTGGTCACGGACGACGTGGGTCGGGTCTACGTCGCGGACGAGCGCCGGCCCCGCATCGCGGTGCTCGGACCGGGGGCGTCGACGATGCTGCGCGAGGTCCCCGTCGTCGGCGCGCCCTTCGGCCTCTCGGTCAGCGCGGACGGCGCCTTCGCCTTCGTCGGCCACGAGCTCACCGCGCCCGTCCGCCTCGAGGCGGTCGACCTGTTCGGCGAGGCGAGGGAGCACGTGCAGGCGATCCCGCCGGAGGGTGGGGTGATCCCGACCTTCGCCCGGGACGGCGCGGGGACGGTCTACGCCCCGGGCTTCATGGCCGGCGACCTCTACGTCCTCGACGAGGAGAGCCGCCAGCTCCGCGCGCGTGTGCCGATCGACGGCGTCACCTGGGGCGTCGGCCTCGTCCGGTAAGCCAGCTTCGAGACGGCTCGAGTCGTCCGGCTCAGTCGCGCGGCTCAGTCCCGCTGCGCGCGTGCGCCGGCGAGCTCCTGGACGGCGACGCAGTCGACCGCCTCGCCCCCCATCGTCCCGGTGGTGCGGACGACCGCGGTGCCGACGAGCTCGCCCAGCTCGTTGATCGAGCCGCGGGCGTGGACCAGGCGCGCGGGGCCGCTGCCGCGGGGCTCCGCGTAGGCGCCGACCTCGAACGAGCCGTCCTGATCGGCGCCGCCCTCGAGCGGAGCGAGCGTCTCGCGCGGCGCCTCCATGCGGATGCTGCCGTCGAGCTGGCGCACCCGGAGCTGCTCCGCCTCGCGCTGACCCAGCTCGCAGATCGGGCGCCCCGCAACCGGGCCGCACTGGCCCTCGCAGCCGACCGTGCGCAGCTCCACCGTGTAGAGGCCGGACTGTGCGCTGCCGACCGCGGTCCCGTCCGGGATGGACGTGACGCTCTGAGGAGTCAGGACGTCCCCCGCGCAGCCGAGCAGGCCGAGGCCAACGACGATCGCGAGCGTCCAGGGAGGGCGAGCGAGCATGACGCAGACCCTTTAGCAGCCCTCGTTCCATCGCGACAGTTCTACGCATCGGGGGTCCGGTGTGCCGGACCGTGACGCGAGGTTCACGCCGGTGTGTACGCCTCACGGCTCGCGCGCGGGTGCGATCTCGACTCCCCAGCCGCTCGCGAGCGGGGCGCCGCGGGCGATCGTGGGCCCCTCGACCGCGCGGGGCAGCAGCGCGACCCGGTCCGGCAAGGGCGGCAGCTCGACCGGGGCGCGCTCCCCGAACAGGGCCGTCTGGATCTCCGTCGCTAGCTCCTGCAGGCCCCAGAGCGTCGGCCCCTCGCAGCCGTAGGGGAGCAGGGCCTCGATCACCGCGGCGCGCGCCGCGCCCTGGAGGTTCTGGCCCGGCGGGCTGGCGCAGGCCTGGAACAGCGAGAGGTAGCCGACGTCCGGGTCGCTCATCGCCGCGAGGTAGGCCGAGACCTCCGCCCGGGCGATCCCGTCGAGGCCCTCGGGGCAGCCCGGGCAGGCGATCTCGTCGCCGTCCCGGGCGTGCTGGAGCTCGTGCACCGCGACCGCGCGGGCCACCACCATCGCGAGGCGCTCGACCGCGTCCTCGAGGCCGGGGGTGGATCCGAGGCGCTCCGACGCGCCGATGATCCGAGCCGCCTCGTCGAGCGTCACCTCCGGACAGTCCGGGCGCGACTGGCTCCGCACGACCGCGCGCTCCAGCGCGGCGACGCTGGCCGGCGTCAGGCCGTTGTAGGGTAGGCCGTGGATGCGGAAGCGGCTCCCGCAGCGCGCCCGCAGATCGATCTCCGCCGCCACCTCGATGAGCGCCTGCTGATCGACCGCGGTCTCGCTGAGCAGCGCGAAGGTCGGCGCATCGAGCGCGGCGTGGACCTCCTGTCGCACCCACGGCACCCAGGAACGCTCGTTGTCGGGTCGCCGCGCGTCGAGGCCCGGGTGCAGCGCGGGCCAGACGTGGCGGACCGTGAAGTGGAGCACCCGGCGCATGAGCACCATCGACTCGTCGTCGGCGTTGGTACGGCCCATCCACCCCTCGACGAGGTTGGTCGCGTCGGCGCGCCGGATCAGCCGCAGGCGCTCGCCGCGGTCGGTCTCGCGGTCCGCGAGGATCTCGTAGGAGAAGGTGCGGAACCGCGGGCGCAGATCGTCGCCGACGCTCAGCGACGCCTCGACGCGCCACGGCACGTCGTTCGCGTCGAGGTAGCGGTTGTACGACCAGAGCCAGTAGTCGAGCCGGCGCGCGCGGCCGACCGGGTCGGTGCGCAGCGCGCGGTGGCTCGCGCCGAGGAGCCCGCTGATGTTCGGGTCGGGGGAGACCTCGATCGCGAGCTCCTCGTAGGCCGCGTCGGCCCGGCGTCGCCAGTAGGGCGTCTGCGCGCGGCCCGCGGTGTCGAGCGCGATCATCCAGCGGGGGATGAGCTCGTGGTGGACCCGCGCGAAGTCGATCTGCGCGAGCGCCGTCGGGTCGACGTCGTGCTCCGGCTCGTAGATCGGCTCACCGTCGAGGGTCACCTCGCCCCGCACGAAGCTGCGGACGGCGTGGCCGTGTTGCGGCCAGAAGTAGAGCACCAGCAGGGCGGCCGCGAGCGTCCCCGCGCCGTAGGCGAGCGCGCGCCGGTTGCCCGCGCGCAGCGCGCGGACCTCCCGCTCGAGATCGTCCGGCTCGTCCGACTTCCCCATCCGTCGTCGCGGGCCTTTGGACCGCGGTGGGCTGGAGAAGTTCCCGCGCATCGCTCCAGGATAGCGCCGCGTTGACAGCGCGCGCCCGCTGCGCCCACGCTCGGCCCGTGTCCGCCTCTCGCGACGCCAAGATCTACGGCCTCCACGCCTGCATGGCCCTCGCGCGCCGCCGACCCGACGCGGTGCAGCGCGCGTTCTTCCACCGCGACGTCGCCAAGCGGTTCGGCGAGCTCACGAGCGCGCTCGCGCGCCGCCGCCGCCCCTACCGCGTGGTAGACGACGAGGAGCTCGCGCGCGTCGCGGGCTCGCGTCACCACGAGGGGGTCTGCCTGGTCGCCGATCCCCTCGAGCCCCCCAGCCTCGACGAGCTCCTCGCCTCGCTCCCCACGGTGGCGCGGCTCGTGTTCCTCGACGGAGTCCACAACCCCCACAACGTCGGCGTGATCCTGCGGACCGCGGCTCACTTCGGCGCCGCCGCGGTGCTCGCCTGGGAGGAGGACGTCCCGACCCCCGCCGGCGCGACCGCGCGGGTGGCCGAGGGCGCGGCGGAGCACGTCCCGCTCGTGCGGCTCCAGGACCCGCGGGCCGCCCTCGAGCGCTTGGGCGACGAGGGCTTCGGCCGGGTGGCCACCGTCGTGCGCGGCGGCGGCAGCCTGTTCGACGCGCCGCTGCCGGCCCGCGTGCTCTTCCTCCTCGGGGCGGAGCGCGACGGTCTGAGCGAGCCCGCGCGCGAGCTGGCGGACGCGGCGCTCACCATCCCGGGCACCGGCCTCGTCGAGAGCCTCAACGTGGCCACCGCCTGCGCCGCGCTGCTCAGCGAGCACGCGCGTCAGCACCGACCGTGAGCGCGGCCTACCTCGCCCCCGAGGGCTTCGAGGCGGAGCTCGCCGAGGAGCTCGCGCGCGAGGTGGGCGACGCGCTGCAGCGGTTCGGCCGGCTGATGGTCGCGCCCGGTCCGCCGCGCGCGCCGGCGTGGGCCCAGAACGTCTGGTACGAGCCCGAGCGGGTCGCGATCGCCTCGATCAAGGACGCGGCGCGGACGCTCCGCGCGCGCCAGCGCAACTGGGCCGCCTACTCGTGGACGGCGCACCGACGGGTCGCGCTGATCGCCGATCAGCTCCCGCACGTGTCGGCCAAGCCGATCGCGCCCTTCGCTCCGCTGCCGACCGCGCCGCTGGGGTCGTTCACCTTGCTCGACCGTGACACGCTGCTGTTCGCCGGGCGCTGCGCGAGCCCCTTCCCGCACGGAGAGCCGCGCTTCGTGGAGGACCGCGAGGGGCCGCCGAGCCGCGCCTACCTCAAGCTCTGGGAGGCGCTCACGCTGATCGGGCAGCGACCCGCGCCGGGGCAGACCGTGATCGATCTCGGGAGCGCGCCCGGCGGCTGGACCTGGGTGCTGGCCGAGCTCGGCGCCCGGGTGATCAGCGTCGACAAGGCGCCGCTCGAGCCGTCGGTCGCGGCGCGCCCGGAGGTCGAGGCGCGGCGTGAGAGCGCCTTCGCGATCGAGCCCTTCGAGGTCGACTGGCTGTTCAGCGACGTGATCTGCTACCCGGACCGGCTGCGCCGCCTGGTCGAGCGCTGGCGACCCTTCGCGCCCCGCATGGTCTGTACGATCAAGCTGCAAGGGCAGACCGATCACGAGGCGGTCCGCGCGTTCCAGGCGATCGAGGGCTCGCGCGTCGTCCACCTCGGGCACAACCGCCACGAGCTCTGCTGGCTCTACGGCGTGTGAAGGGCGCTTAAACGAGAACGAGCCGCCCCCTCGCGGGAGCGGCTCGCGCTCGAACGGTCGCTGTCGCTCAGCAGCCGGTGTGGTGGGTCTGGAGGAGGCGCATCATCCGAAGCTCCTCCTGCGTGCCCGCCTTGTTGTGCCAGTTGATGATAGCGACGCCGGCGGCGCCCTGGTCGATCTGGCCGACCTCGAGGTCGAGGCCGAGCTCGGCCTGCACGTTGTACTGACCGACGACGATCTCACCCGGGTTGATGACCGGGGTCGGCTGCTCGGGCGAGAAGGTCTCGTCGCGCAGCGGGGTGCCGCGGTCCACGACCTCCCAGAGCGCCACGATGTAGTCGCGATCGATGATCGCCTCGCCCTCGGGGGCGAACCACGCCACGGCGATCGTGTCGAAGATCTCGACGCGCACCGGGATGGCGTTCGCCGGGTCGACGCCGAGAGCCTCGAGGTCGTTCACGGTCATCGGAACCGGCGACATGTCGTGCATGTACAGCAGCTGGTCAGTGACCGTGGCCTCGTCGACCTCCGCGAGAAGACCCTCGGAGCTGGTGACGTCGGCCGAGCAGGCCGACGCAAGAAGCGCCGCGAGAGCCACTAGGATCTTGGTTGTCCGCACCATGCCTGTCCTCACTTTGGTTGGAGTCCACACTCCCCAGGTCAGACGTTGTACCGGACTTGCGCGGCCCCCGCCCATTAATTCCAATTATTGCCGCGCCGAAGCGCGGCCTATGGGGCGCGCGACCTAGGGAGGAGGCGCGGGCGACTTGGCGTGCTTGGCGCCGCTCCGCTCGTCCTCCTCGAGCTCGATCGCCGGCAGATCCAGCTTGTCGGGCTCCTCGAGGGCGAGCTTGAGGACCTCGGTCATGTGGCTGACGCCGATGAACTCGAGCTCGTCCTTGATCTCCTGCGGGACCTCCTCGAGATCCGCGATATTGCGCTCGGGGAGGATGACGCGCTTGATGCCGGCGCGGTGCGCGGCGAGGACCTTCTCCTTGACGCCGCCCACCGGCAGGACCCGCCCGCGCAGGGTGATCTCGCCCGTCATCGCCACGTCGTGGCGCACGCAGATGTCCGCGAGCAGGGATACCAGCGCGGTCATCATCGTCACACCCGCGCTCGGCCCGTCCTTGGGCATCGCGCCGGCCGGGATGTGGATGTGGATGTCGTGCTTCTCGAGGAAGTCCTTCGGGATCTTGAGCGCCTCGGCCCGGGTGCGGACCCAGCTCAGGGCGGCCTGGGCGGACTCCTTCATCACGTCGCCGAGCTGGCCCGTGAGCTGGAGCTTGCCGGTCCCGTGCATGCGGGTGGCCTCGATGAAGAGGATCTCGCCGCCGACCGCCGTCCAGGCCAGGCCCGTCGCGACCCCGGTCTCCGACGTCCGCTCGGCCACCTCGCTCGTGTAGCGCTGCGCGCCGAGGTAGAGGCGCACGTCGTCCTCGTTGGCGATCGTGTACGGGCCGGCGTCGCCCTCGGCGACCTTGACGGCCACGCCGCGGATCACGCTGGCGAGCTTGCGCTCGAGGTTCCGGACGCCGGCCTCGCGCGTGTAGCTGTCGATGACCGTCTCGATCGACTCGCGCTCGAAGGTCATCTGATCCGGCTTGATCCCGTGCTCGTCGAGCTGCTTCGGGATGAGGTGATCGGTCGCGATGTCGAGCTTCTCACGGCGCGTGTAGCCCGGGATCTCGATGATCTCCATGCGGTCGCGGAGCGGCGGCGGGATGGTGTCGCCGACGTTCGCGGTGGCGAAGAACATGACCTTCGAGAGGTCGTAGGGGATCTCGAGGTAGTGGTCGGCGAAGGTGTCGTTCTGCTCGGGGTCGAGGACCTCGAGGAGCGCCGCCGCCGGATCGCCGCGGAAGTCATGGCCGATCTTGTCGATCTCGTCGAGCATGAAGACCGGGTTGATCGTGCCCGCCTTCTTCATGCCCTGGATGACCTGGCCGGGGAGGGCGCCGACGTAGGTGCGGCGGTGGCCGCGGATCGCCGCCTCGTCGTGCACGCCGCCGAGGCTGATGCGGACGAACTTGCGGCCGAGCGCGCGCGCCACCGAGCGGCCGAGCGACGTCTTGCCGACGCCGGGCGGTCCGATGAGGCAGAGGATCGGGCCCTTCTTGTCCTTCTTCAGCTTGCGCACCGCGAGGAACTCGACGATGCGCTTCTTGACCTTCTCGAGGCCCGAGTGGTCCTCGTCGAGCACCTGACGCACCGACGCGATGTCGAGGTTGTCGGTGGTCGCCTTGCTCCACGGGATGTCGAGGATCCAGTCGATGTAGGTGCGCACCACCGTGTACTCGGCGCTGCCCACCTGCATGCTGCGCAGGCGCTTGAGCTGCTTGCGCGCGACCTCCTCGGCCTCGCGGGGGAGGTTCGCCTTGGTGATGCGCTCGTCGAGCACGTCGAGGTCGCCGGCGTCGCCGTCCTCTTCGCCCAGCTCCTCCTTGATCGCCTTGAGCTGCTGGCGGAGCACGTACTCGCGCTGGTTCTTGCCCATCTCCTCCTTGATCTGGGAGTTGATGCGCTCACGCATCTTGAGGATCTCCAGCTGCCGCGTGAGCAGCCGGAGGACCTTGCGGATGCGCTCCTTGATCTCGATCGTCTCGAGGAGCTGCGCCTTGTCGTCGACCGGCGCGTCGAGGTTGGCCGCCACGAGATCGGCGAGCTGGCCGGGCTCCTGGATGGAGTCGATGAGCGAGCCCGCCTCGCGCGGCAGCTCCGGCATCAGCTGGATGACCTGCTTGGCGATGTCGCGCAGGCTCATCGCGAGCGCCTCGGTCTCGACGTCCTCGTCCTTCGGCTCGTCGAGGCGCGAGATGCGCGCCCTCAGGAAGGGGTCGTCCTGGGGCATGCCCTCGAGGCGAATCCGCACGAGGCCCTGCAGGATCAGGCTGTAGTTGCCCGAGCTGTGCTTGAGGGCCTTCAGCACCCGGGCGGCCACGCCGACCGGGTACAGATCCGCCTGGGTCGGATCGTCGGTCGCCGGATCACGCTGCGCGAAGATCGCGATGACCGGCTGGCTCACGCCGTCGATGTCCTCGACCAGCGCGACCGACTTCTCGCGGCCGACGTCGAAGGGCGCCACCGCGCCGGGGAAGAGCACCGCGTTCCGGATCGGGAGCACGGGGAGCTCATCGCCGAAGTTCAGATCTTGCTCGTCGACTTCGGGCGTCTCGTCCATCGATTCGTCATCCGACATGATCACCTACTGTACGACCGGGGGACGGCCCCGGGATCCGTCACCCCGGGATCTACCACAGGGAGCGACCGAGCCTGGGGGCCTTCGGGCGGAGCAGCGGAACATAGTCACCGCGCGCGCGGACAGCAAGGACCGCGCCACGGCCCCGCTCGTCGCGCCTCGCTTTGGATTCAGTCCCAGTCGAGCTCGGCGAGGGCGGCGCCCTCGCGGTGGTAGGCGTCGACCGTCACGCGGACGCTCTCCACGTCGTCGACGCCAACCGCGAGGTCCACCCACTCCGGGCGCGGGACGACCGCGGGCCACTCCTGGGTGAAGGTCCGGGCGACCGACCCGCCCGCGCGCACCTCGATGGTGGCGGAGCGGATCGCGCGGTCGTTGTAGCCGCCGTTGTGGCCGTTCAAGAGGTGGAGCGTCTCGATCCGCTCGGGCGGCGAGATCGTGACCTCGAGCCAGCCCTCGGTCCGGTTGGGGAGCTGCCACTCGGTCTCGGGGTCGTCGTCGATCGCGAACGACGCGAGGCCCTGGGTCGGGCTCCAGGTCCCCGACGCGGTCGCGCTCACCCCGGAGGCCGGCGCGAGGGCGGCGTAGGCCGCGGCGGCGAGCCCGACCAGCGCGAGCAGGAGCCCGCCAAGCCGGAGGATCCGGGTCCGCGCGACCTCGGCCGGGGTCCGGGTCGCCGGCGCGAGCCAGCCGTCGAGGTGGCGCCGGGCGACGGCGAGGCGCCGGTAGCGAGCGGCGTCGGCGGCCGAGACGTCGCGATCGAGGGCGGGCGCCTCGGCCTCGCGGTCCGCCGCCTCCGCCTTGGCCACCGCGACGGCGAGCTCCGACGCGAGCCCGGCCGCGGCGAGCTGCGCCTCGCGCCCGTCGTCCGTCGGCGCGTCGTAGAGCCGGTCGACGAGGGCGAGGGCCTCCTCGAGCGCGCCCCCGGCGAGCCGCAGCCCCTCGGCGGTGTGACCGTTGGCCCAGAGCACGTCCGCCGCCTCGCCGCGCTGGCGGACCCGCGCGAGGCCCGCCTCGACGGCGAGCCGCCGATCCTCGGGCGTGCGCTTGGCCACCCGCTCGGCGTCGTGCATCAGGAGCAGCTCGCGGACCGACGTCACGGCCGCCCAGCCTTACCCGCGGGCTCGGCCGACATCAAGCCCGCGATCCGACCACCGCCTCGTCGGCCGGCTCGCCGGTCGCGCAGCCAGAGCGCGATCGCGGCCGCGACCCCGAGCCCGCTCAGCGCGAGGGCCCAGGGGCGCTCGGGCGGCTCGTGCCAGAGGCGGAGCGTCATGGGGCGGTCGTCGGCGGGCGCCACCGAGACGGTCAGCAACCCGGCTTGCGATTCTACGAATCCGTGATCGCTCCGCCAGTCGGGGTCGAAGCGCTGGTTGACGAGGACGCGGGTCGGGCGCTCGAGCCGCGCCACGATCGACAGGGTCCGCGCGGTCCGTCGGGTCGAGACGATCGCGCCGGCGGCGGGATCGGCGAGGCGGGCCTGGGGCACGTCGCCGTCCCAGAGGGCGTCGGGGACCTCGAAGGTCAGCGGGTCGTAGCAGCTCGCGGTGCCGAGGTGACGGGCCGGGTAGCCGCCGATCGCGTCGAGGTAGTTGGCCTCCGTCACGAGGTGGAACCGCGCCGGCGCGGCGGCGAGCGGGGCGCCGTCCCACGGCCCGACCACCGCGCGGGCGCGCACCACGAGATCGGCGCCGGTCACGAGCGCGACGCCGACCGCGAGCGCCAGCGCGGCCCGCGTCGCCGGTGGCGCGCCGCGGCGCACGCGCGACAGCAGCGCGTCGAGGCCGAGGGCGGCGAGCTGGGTGAGGGCGAGGGTCAGCCAGCCGACGAAGCGGCTCGGCACGTGGAGCTGACCCCAGCCCGGCAGCGCGTGGAGCAGGCGCCACGGCGAGAGGGGGCCGTGGTCGCCGAGCGCGAGCGCGGCCGCGACGAAGGAGGCGAGCGCGAGGGCGCGCGCACGGCGGGACGCACCGATCCGGGACGCGCCCAGGAGCGCGAGCACGAGCACGACGGGGCCGAGGTAGGCGGCGTGCTCGGCGAAGGCGAACGGGTGGATCCACGGCGCGGGGGGCGCGGCGGAGGCGAGGGCCCGCAGGAGCTCGAGCGGGGTCTGCGCGTCGAGCGTCGCGGTAGGGCGTGGGTGGCGCGCCATCGTGATCGCGATCGGCCACAGGCGCGCCGCCGCGACCGCGGCGAAGAGGCCGACCGTGAGCAGCGACGCGCGGAGGCGGCGACGCCAGGGCGCGCGCGACGCGAGGAGCTCGGCGCCGAGCGCCAGCGCGGCGATCGCGACCGGGTAGACGCCGCCCTCGAACACCATGAGCGCGAGCAGGAGCGCGGTCGGCGCGGCCGCGCGATCGCGGACGAGCGCGCGGCGGAACCACAGCAGCGCGAAGGGGAGGTACGCGAGGGGAAGGAAGGTTGCGTGGCCCTCGGCCATGCGCCACGCGAAGAAGCCCGACGCGCCCCAGGCCACGCCGGCGAGCGCGGACGCGAGGCGCGACGCGTGGGTCCGGGCGAGCGCGTAGCCCCCGGCCACCGCCACCGCGCCGTGCAGCCACGCGAACAGCAGGCCGCCCGCGGCCGCCCCGAACGGCAGGCCCGTCAGCCAGTAGGTCGGCGCGAGGTGGGCGGCCTGCGGCTGACCCCACAGCGTGAAGCCGCCGCAGTGGAACGGATCCCAGGTGGCCGCCTCGCGGTGGGTGAGCCACGCGACCCGGGCCGCCTCCCACCAGTGGTGCGTCTGCCCCCAGTCGCCGGGCCCTGCGCGACCGTCCGCGATCGTCGCGAGCGCGCGCCCGAAGGCCAGGCCCGCGGTCACGACCCCGAGCGCCCACGGCAGCGCCGCTCGACCTGCTGCTCGACCTGCCGCTCGAGCCGCCGCGCGGATGCGCCTCACCCGCCCTCCGCCGGCAGCACCTCGGCGAGGAAGCGCGCGAGCGCGGGCGCCGACGCGAGGCTGAACGCGTGGCCTTCGCCGTGCGGCTGCCAGCGCACGTCCAGCCCGGCGCCGGTGAGGAGGGCGACGAGCCGCTCGGCCATCGGGTAGGGCAGCAGCGGGTCGCGGCGCCCGTGGGTCACGAACACCGGCAGCCCGCGCCGCGCCGGGGCGCGCTCCGCCCACGCGGGGGCGGAGATCAGCGTGCCCGAGAGCAGCGCCACCCCGGCGAGGGGCCGCTCGTCGTGCAGCGCCACGTCGGCGGCGAGCATCGCCCCCTGGGAGAACCCTGCCAAGACGGTGCGCTCGGGGGGCGCCATCGTGCGCGCCACCGCGTCCAGCAGCGCCCGCACCCGGGCGCGCGCCTCGGTCAGGCCTTCCGGCACGTGGCCGGCGAGCTCGCGCATCCCTTCGGGCTCGGCGCGGAGCCGCCGGCGGAGCGGGCGGTCGAGCAGCCACCACGCGCGCCGCGGGCCCTCGGGGATGTGCACCGCGAGCGGAGCCTCTGGGAAGACGAAGCGGGTCCCCGGCGGGACGCGCAGCTCGCGAGGGAGCGGGAGCTGATCACGGGGCCGCGACGCGAAGCCGTGCAGGTAGACGATCACCGGGCCGTCGCCCCGCCCGCGGCCGTCGTCGCCTCCGACAACGAGGGCGCGGCTCGCGCCCAGATCCACCCAGCGCGGCTCCAGCGGCGGCGCCGCGTCCGGGGGGGTGACGCAGCCGGCGACCAGCAGCGCGGCCGACGCGATCGACGCCGCCGTCCGCGGCTTCGCCCAGGGCGTCCCCATCTGCCGTCGAGGATACGTCGGCCGGGCAAGAGTGACGGCTTGACATTTTGTGAATGCAGTTCACTCTTTGGGCGTGGGACAGGCAGCCAGCACTCCCCGGGCGCGACGCCGGGCCAAGACCACCGCGCGGATCGTCGAGACGGGCCTGCGCCTCGTCACCGAGGGCGGCTTCGAGGCGCTGACGATGCAGCGGCTGGCCGGCGAGCTCGACTACGCGGCCGGCGCGCTCTACCGCTACTTCCCCTCGAAGGACGCGCTGCTCCTCGCCGTGCAGCTGCGGGTGTCCGAGCTGCTCGCGACCGACCTCGCGGAGCGCGCCGCGGCCGTGGACGCGCTCGACCTGTCGGCGGATCGGCGCGCCCTCGTCCAGCTCCTCGTCGCGGCCCGCGTCTACGCGACCTTGCCGGAGCGCCGCCCCGCCCACGCCGCGCTCCTCGCGCGGTGGCTCGGCAGCCCCGATCTGCTCGTCGACACCGAGGAGGCGCGCCCGCGGGTGCCTCGCCTGCTCGCGCTGTTCTCCGCCGTGCCGTCCGCCTTCGCCGCCGCGTCCGCCGCCGGCGCGCTCGCCGAGGGCGACCCGATGCGCCGCGCGATCGCCCTCTGGGCCGCGCTCCAGGGGGCGGCCCAGCTGCGGAAGCTGGATCGGTTCGAGGTCGACGCGGTCCGCGCCGGTCCGCTCGTCGACGAGCTGCTGCGCGCGCTCCTGATCGGCTGGGGCGCGGCGCCGGAGGCCTACGAGGACGCGCTCTCGCGCGCCCGAGCTATCGTCCCCGACGGGGAGAGGGAGGAGCGATGATCACCCAGGCCATCACCTACGCGGGCGCCTTCGTCGGCGGGGTCTTGCTGTGGACGCTGCTCGAGTACGTCCTGCATCGCTTCGCGTTTCACGAGCGAAAGCTCGGCCGCCGCGTCGCGCGCGAGCACCTGACGCACCACGCGAAGCCCGACTACTTCGCCACCCTCGCGCACAAGCTCGTCCTCGCGATCCCGGTGCTCGGCGGGCTCTCGCTCGTGCTCGGCGCGACCCTCGGCCCGGTCGGTATCGCGGTGGTCTTCGGCACGTTCACCGGCTGGCAGGTCTACGAGCTGATCCACCGGGCGACCCACGTCCGCGCCCCGCGCGGCCGCTACGGCGAGTGGGCGCGACAGCACCACTTGCATCACCACTTCCAGAACGCGAAGGTCAACCACGGGGTCACCACGCCCTTCTGGGACATCGTCTTCGGCACGCGCGAGATCCCGTCGAGCATCCGGGTCCCGCGGCGCCACGTCCACGCCTTCGCGTGGCTGCTCGACGCGGACGGCGTCGAGGTCGCGGAGCGCTACCGCGACCTCTACCGGCTCGTCTGAGCGCGCCTCTCGAACGGGGCGTCAGAACCCCGCGCGGACCCGCCCGCCTCGCGCGGAGCGGGTCGTCGTCGTGGTGGTCTGGCGGACGACCACGCGGCCGCCGTGCCCGCGGCGACGCTGCACCCGATCGGTGGAGCCGCTCCACGGGTCCCCTCCCCGAGCCGGCCGCGGCGCAGCGTCGAAGCCGCCGCGTCGGGCCGGGGGGCGCGCACGATCGTAGCCGCCGCGTCGGGCCGGCGGCCGAGCCCGATCGAAGCCGCCTCGCCGTCCGCGGTCGTCATAGGCTCCTCGGCGCGCGCGGCGCGCGGGGCGGGCGGGGGCGACCGGGCGGTAGGGGGCCGGCGCCTGGTAGACCGGCCGCGGGCGGACGGGCGCGCCGTACACCGGCGTCGCGTAGATCGGGGCCGGGCGCTGTACGTCGACCAGCGGCACCCAGGCGTCGACCGTCCGCACGTCGAGCCCCGAGCCGGCGCAGTGGACGGAGACCAGGCTGTGCGGGAGCGGCGGCAGCGTCCGGATCCGGGTGCGCGCGATGTTCAGGTGGGTCAGCCCGCGAGGCACGTTCGGCAGGTGGACGAGGGAGGTGCCCGAGACGTCGAGGCGACGCAGCCCGTCGGGGAGGTACGGAAGGGCGTGGATCGGGGTGCCCGACACGTCGAGCGAGGTCAGCGACGGCGGGAGGTAGCCGAGGTTCTGGAGCCGCGAGCCCGAGGCCTGGACGCGCCGGATCCCGGCCGGGAGGTGCGGCACCGCCTGGATCTGGCTGCCGGAGATGTCGAGCCGACGCAGGCCGGCCGGGAGGACCCCGAGGTGCTGGATCTGCGCGCCGCGGAGGACGAGGACCTCGACGCTCGGCGGAAGGGGCGGGAGCTGGGCGAGCCGCGCGTGCGACAGATCGACCACGCGGGTCCCCGGCGGGACGTACCCGGGCTGTCCATGCGCGGGGTGGCCGTAGCCGGGCTGTCCGTACCCCCCGTACGGCTGAGCGAGGGCGGCGCCGGCCGGCGCCAGGACGAGGGCCGCGGTCAGCGCGGCGAGGGCGGGCGTTCGTTGCATGCCCGTCGGACGGAGCCACGCCGCGCCGATTCGTCCGAAGAGCGGCGACCGCCGGCGAAAAAGCGGTCGGGACGCGCCAAAAAGCGTCCCCGCGGCCCGCGCAGACCGTGGAGCCTCAGCCGCACACGCGGTTGCGGCCCGCGCGCTTGGCCTCGTAGAGCCGCTCGTCGGCGCGCTTCACCAGCTCCGCCGGGTCCTGGAGGTCCTCGGTCCACTCGGCGACCCCCATGCTGACCGTCACCGGGATCACGGTCCCCTCGAAGCGGAACGTGGCCCCCTCGATCGACTGGCGAAGCTTCTCGGCGAGCGTGATCGCGCCCTCGAGCGAGACCTCGGGGACGATGACGCTGAACTCCTCGCCGCCGGTGCGCGCGGGCACGTCGTCGCGCCGGACCTTGCCGCGCACGAGCGCCCCGAGCTGGCGGAGCACGGAGTCGCCCGCGAGGTGCCCGAAGGTGTCGTTGATCTTCTTGAAGTGGTCGATGTCGAACAGGACGAGCGAGAACGCGCGCGAGTAGCGCCGAGACCGGGACGCCTCGCGGTCGATCGCCTCGTTGAAGAAGCGCTTGTTGTGGAGCTCGGTGAGGCCGTCCACCGTCATGAGGCGGTAGATCTCCTCGTGGTACTGCGCCTCCATGTTCCCGCTGACGATGAACTTGAAGATCGTCCGGCCGACCTTGATCTGGTCTCCGTCGCGCAGCACCACCTCGTCGACCAGCTCGTCGTTCACGTAGGTGCCGTTGGTGGAGCCGAGGTCGCTGATGACGTAGGCGGTCCGGTGGCGGCTGATCCGCGCGTGGTTGCGGGAGACGCTCTCCTGGTCGAGCTGGACGTCGCACTTGGAGGAGCGGCCGAGCACCGTCGGCTCGGGCCCGAGGGGGACCCGGCGCCCGAGGTCGTCGCCGTAGATGATCACGAGGCAGCCCTCGCGCGAGCCGTCGCCCTCGTCCTGCTTGGGCGCCTTCGTGATCACGGTGACGACCGTCTTGTTCGGATTGGTCGTCCGCTCGTCTTCCATTTCGCGGCCCTATGATGACCGACCCGCCGGCGCAGCGAAAGATCCCTCGAGGTCCCGCGAGCCCCGCTTTTTTGATTCGCGGATCCGTCGCCGATAGGTTCGCCCGCGATGCGGCCGACTCCCCGGACGTGGCTCCAGCTCGGGCTCGGCGTGGCCTTGATCGGGGCCGCGATCGGCTTCCTGTCCGGGCCGGGCGGCGCGCAGGTCCTCGACGGCGCACCTCCGGCGGCCGCGCTCCGGCGCGAGGCGACGCGGGCCGCGCCGCCGGCCGCGCGCACGTTCCCCGGGCTGGATCCGCGGGCCCATCGGGTCGAGGACGGAGTCGCGCTCGCCGATCTATCGGACGGCAGCACCGCGGTGCTCAGCCTCGATCCCGGGCTGCAGGAGCACGTCGCGTCGATGTTCGCGCGCTACGAGGTTCCGGCCGGCGCGCTCGTGGCGATGGACCCACGCAGCGGGCGGATCCTCGCCTACGTCTCGCACTCCAGCGCGCAGCCGGACGGGCCGGACCTGGTGCTCGATCCGTCGCCGCCGACCGCGTCGGTCTTCAAGGTGGTGACCGGCGCGGCGCTGGTCGAGGCCGGCGTCGATCCCGACGCGCAGGTCTGTTACCACGGCGGCGCGAGCCGGCTCACCGAGCGAAACCTCGAGGACGACCCGGGCCGCGACCGCCGCTGCGCGAGCCTCGCCGAGGCGATGGGCGGCTCGATCAACTCCATCTTTGCCAAGCTCGCGGTCCGGCACCTCGACGCGCCTACGCTCGAGCGCTTCGCCACGGGCTTCGGCTTCGGCGAGACGCTCCCCTTCGACGTGCCGACGCGGGTGAGCCAGCGCGAGGTGCCGACCGAGCGCCTCGAGTTCGCGCGCACCGCGGCCGGCTTCTGGCACATGCACATGTCGCCGCTCCACGGCGCGCTCATCGCCTCCACCATCGCGGCGGGTGGCACGATGCCCCGGCCGACGATCGTCGATCAGGTGATCGACGCGCGCGGCGCGGTCACCTACGAGGCGCGCCCCGAGCCGCTGCGCGAGGTCATCTCGGCCGACACCGCCGCCGCGGTCGGCGCGATGATGGAGCACACCGTGCGCGGCGGGACGGCGCGGCAGTACTTCTTCGATCGGCGCGGCAACTCGTTCCTCGGCGGCGCGAGCGCGGCCGGAAAGACGGGCACCCTCGCCGGCTCGGACCCCTACCGCCTCTACACCTGGTTCGTGGGCTACGCGCCGGTGGAGGACCCGCAGATCGCGGTCGCGGCGCTGGTGGTCAACGACCCCGCGTGGCGGATCAAGGGCGCCTTCGCGGCGCGTGAGGCGATGCGGCACTGGCTCGTGACCCGACCGCGCCAGCTCCGCCGCGAGGCGCGCGACGCCGAGCGCCGCATCGAGCAGGCCGCCGAGCCGACCTCCGAGTAGACCGCGGCGCGAGGCGCGTCAGCGGTTCTCGGCCGCGATCCGCTCCACGCGCTGCAGCAGCTCGGCCGGCACCACGCGGCCCGCGAGCCGCGCCCGGGTCTGCCGCGCGACGTCGCGCCACTCGTCGCGGTGCGGCTCGAGGTCGACCGTCTGGATGCCGTGGCGCGACAGGGCCTCGAAGGCGCGCTCGTCCGTGCGCCGGCTCGCGCGGAGGAGCCGCTCGTGGTTCAGGAGCGACGCCTCGAAGAGCGCGGTGCGGTCGTCCTCCGAGAGCTCGTCGAGGAAGCCCTGCCGCACCACCATGCCCCCGACGAGGAAGCCGTCGGACTGGGCGGTCACGTAGCGCAGCGTCGTGAACCATTGCAGCGCGGCGGCCGCGATCGCGGTGCCGGGCACGACGTCGACCATGCGCGTGCGGAGCCCACCGTAGACCTCGCCCACCGACAGCGGGACGCCGGTGGCCCCCACCACCCCGAGCATCTGGGTGAACACGTTGTCGTGCCGGGGCACCCACGGGCGGCGCGTGCGCAGGTCGCCCGGGCGGCGGACCGGCTCGGTGGAGAAGAGGCGGACCCGGCCTGCGTCGCCCCAGCCGAGCAGACCGAAGCCGGCGGCCCGCATGTCGCGCGCGAGCTCGGGGCCGATCTGCCGGCGCACCGCGTCGACCTGCGCGTAGGTCTCGAAGACGCCCGGCGCCTGCATGACGAGCACGGGGCGGTGGATCAGCGACAGCCCGGCGGAGGTGAGGGTCGCGCCGTCGAGCTGCCCGATGCGCATCCGCCGCACCACTGTGCGCTCGTCGCCCATCTGCCCGCCCCAGTACATCCGCACCTGCACGCGCCCGTCGGTCCGCTCCGCGAGCGCCTGGTTCCACGCCGTGACGAGGCGGCTCGTGCGCCCGCCGCGCGGCATCAGCGTGGCGACCCGCAGCACGTGCGCCGGCTCGGCGCGCTGGGCACCCACGTCGGGTGGAGCGAGCGCCGCGAGGAGGAGGAGCGCGAGGGGGGCGAGGCGGCGCATCGGCTCGATCCTAGGCCTCTTCGCTCCCCTTTGCGACGGCCCTCGTTCGTTCGCGCCCGGCGCGCTCGCGCTGCCCGACGCCTTTCTTGACCGCTGTCCTACATGTGCGTACTTGTGCTCATAGGTATTCACGAGTGCGGGAGAGTGTGATGGATAGCGCGATGCGGGATCTCGAGCAGATCCGGGAACGCGAGGACGCGGGCGAGGGTCGGCCGCTGGCGCTGGTCGGCTTGCTGATCGGGGTCACCATCGCGTTGGTCTTCGCCATGGGGAGCCTCGTCGGATGGACCGAGGAGTCGGCCGAGCTGGACGACGATCCGCTCGCCCGGCTGGACGTCCGCGCGGGCCTCACGCCGGCGGACCCGACGCCGGACGAGGAGGTCGAGGTGCCGCCGGTCGACCGGACGGCGCTGACCTTCCCGCGGGCGCTCGCGCCCCTCGACGAGCCGCCGGAGGTAGCCTCGGTGCTCGCGGCGGCGGCGGCCGAGCTCGAGCACCCCGACCCGCTCGACCATCTCCCGCCGATGCCGGGCGCGGCCGCGGTCGCGCGGACCGTCACCGAGGAGCGCGTCGCGCGGGTCCTCCCCGCGTCGGTCGCCGCGGGCACCGGCTCGGCCGCGCTGGCTCGCACCGCGCTGAGCGATCCCCTCGTGGCCTCCTCGCTGCCGAGCCCCGAGGCGAGCGCGCCGGTCGCGGCGGGCCACGACGGCGAGTACACGATCCAGGTCATCAGCTTCCCCGAGGAGGCGAGCGCGGACGCCTTCGCCGCCGGCCTGCGATCGCGCGGCCACCACGCCTTCGTCGTCAGCGCCGAGATCGAGGATCGCGGCACGTGGTACCGCGTCCGGATCGGCCCCTTCGAGTCGCAGCGCGAGGCCCAGGCGTTCCGCCGCAGCTTCGAGCAGTCCGAGGGGATGAACACGCTCCTCGTGCGTCGCCGCGACTGACCGCTCCGCGCCGGGCTGATACGGTCGGGCGATGGAAGAGTCCGCGCTCCACGCGTTGCTCCGCAAGGGCCAGCAGTACGCGGCCTCGGACATCCTGCTCAAGGTCGGTCAGCCGCCCGCCTTCCGCGTGGGCGGCTCGATCCACTACCTGCAGGGCGACAAGCTCAAGCCCCCGCAGACCCGCGACCTCGCGCGCCACGTCCTCGCGACGTCGAAGTACAAGGGCACGCTCGAAGACCTCACCCAGTTCGACACCGCCTACTCGGTGCCCGGCGTCGGTCGCTACCGCGTGAACGTCTACCGCCAGCGCGGGACGATCGCGCTCGCGCTGCGCTCGATCCCGCTGCAGATCCCGACCTTCGAGCAGCTCCGCATCCCGCCCGTGGTGCGCAAGCTCGCGGAGCTCGAGCGCGGGATGGTCCTGATCTGCGGAGCGGCCGGCAACGGCAAGTCGAGCACCCTCGCCGCGATGGTCGGCCACCTCAACCAGACCCGGCGCGCGCACGTGGTGACGATTGAGGACCCGATCGAGTTCATCCACACCGACGGCCACAGCCTCATCTCGCAGCGTGAGGTGGGGATCGACACGACCGACTTCGCGACCGCGCTCCGGGCCGCGCTGCGGCAGTCGCCCGACTGCATCCTCGTAGGCGAGATCCGCGACGAGGAGACGATGGACATCGGCCTCAAGGCGGCGGAGACGGGCCACCTGCTCCTGTCGACGCTGCACACGCCGGACGTGACGCGGACGGTGGGCCGCATCCTCGCGCTCGTGGGCGAGCGAGACGCGCAGGAGACGCGCGAGCGGCTGGCCGACAACCTCAAGGGGATCGTCGCGCAGCGGCTGCTCCCGCGCGCGGACGGGCAGGGGCTCGCCCTCGCGGCGGAGGTGCTCGTGGTGACCGGGACGGCCCGCGAGACGATCCGCAAGCCGGAGGGCAACGTGCCCCTCAAGGACATCATGGAGCGCGGAAGGCATCCTTACGGGATGCAGACCTTCGAGATGCACCTTCGCGAGCTGGTCAAAGAAGGTGTCGTTGACGTCGAGGTCGCCCGCCAGGCCCTCGCCTGATGGACCTGAGGGCCGCTCACCGTCGGCACAACCGCACGACGCGAGATGCCTGGCGCCGCTACGCGCCTCACCGGGCGCGGGTCATGGGGCTGCTCGAGGCCGGGCCGGCGGGGACGCTCGCGATCCTCGGGGCGGGCAACTGCAACGACGTCGACCTCGCCGGGCTCGCGGCGCGCTTCGACGCGATCGCGCTGCTCGACATCGACACCAAGGCTTGTCGCGCGGCCGCCCGCCGGGCCGGGGTGGAGGTGGCGATCCACGACGTCGACCTCTCGGGCGTGCTGGGGCGGCTGACCCGCTGGCGTCGTCAGCCGCCGGGGCCGGACGAGCTGCGCGCGCTCCCCGCGGCCGCGGTCGAGGCGGTCCGCGCCGCGGTGCCGGCGCGCTTCGACGTGGTGCTCACGTCGGGCGTGCTCTCGCAGCTGGTCTGGTCGGCGATGGAGACCTTCGCCGTGACCGACCCGGCGCTCCGCGGGGTGGCGCTGGGATCGGTGGTCGCTCACCTGCAAGTCGCCTCGTCGCTGCTGCGTCCGGGCGGGGCGCTCGTCGTGGTGGCCGACACGCTCGCTCGACCGCCAGATTTCTTCCGCCCTTTTGCCGAGGTCGACCCGCTGGATCTGCTCGTCGGCCTCGAATCGCGCGGGCTGTGTCTGCCCGGGACGGAGCTCGGGGTGGTCTCGCAGGCGCTCGCCCTGTCGGCGGTCGACGTCGGCCTCGCGGGGGCCTGGCTCTGGGCGGTGAGCCCGCAGCGGACGCACCTCGTCTACGCGCTGCGCGCGCGCGCGCCGACCGCGGCTACGGGGTAGCCGGTCCGAGCTGGACGAGCCGTCGCTGCGCCTGGGCGCGGAGGCGCTCCGGGAGGCCGAGGCTCATCGCGCGGCGCAGCGCGCGGCGGGCGCGCCAGGGGCGTCGCAGCTCATCCATCTCGAGGCGCCCCAGGGTGAACGCGGCGAGCGCGGCCCGCGGATCGTCCGTCCGCGACGCCCGCTCGAGCAGCGCGGAGGCCTGCTCGAAGTCGCCGCGGTGGCGCGCGTCGGAGGCGCGCTGCATCAGGTCGTCGCGCCTCAGGCGCGCGAAGTACGGCAGGACGCTTTCGGAACTCTTCGGATCATAGAAGACATTCGGCTGGTTGGCGCCCTTGTCGATCGCCGGGCAGCCGATCTCCATCAGCCAGACGGGCTTCGACTGCGCCTGCCAGGCCGTCGGGATTGGCTTCTCGACGCCGCCCGGACGATCGTAGTGGGCGTTCGACCACCAGCCGGCCAGGTCCTTGTAGCGAAACACCCACGGCTTGCCAGCGGCATCGGCAATCGGC
>JAUHXR010000076.1 GCA_030426845.1 Polyangia bacterium
GCGCTCCTCGCCCTCTTCGTGCCCTCTCTCGTCCATGCTCAAGGCGACGCTCGCCAGCGCGCACAACAAGCCGTCACGGACGCGGAGGCTCACGCGGAGGCGGGTCGACACGCCCTCGCCGCGGAGCGCTACCTCGACGCCTACGAGCTCATGCGTGAGGCCGGCATGGACACCGCCCCCCTCGTCCTCTGGAACGCAGGCGACCAGCTCTCTCAGATCCCCGGGCGCGAGCGCGACGCCATCGACACCATCCGCCGCTTCCTGAGCGAGTCGACGCCGCTCGCAGACGACGCGGCGCAGGTGCGCGACTGGCGCTCCAACGCCCTCGCGCGGCTCGACGAGCTCGAGGCCAGAGCGCCCGCCGAGCCCTCCGTTCAGCTCGATCAGCCATCAAGCGACCCCACCCCGACGGAGGAGGAGGCCTCCGGCGGAGGGATCTCGCCCGTCGGGCCGGTCCTGCTCGGCGTCGGCGGCGCCGTGCTCATCCCTGGCCTCATCGTCGTTGGCGTCGCCTTCGCGCAAGACCAAGACCTGCGCAGCCGCTGCCCCACGCAGGTGGACTGCGACCCCGCGATCCCGGACGACGAGGTCTCCGCGACGCGCACCCTCGGCATCGCGGGAGACGTGACGTGGATCGCCGGCGCCGCGATCGCCCTCACCGGCCTCGTGCTCACGTTCGTACTCGAGGAAGGCTCGGGCGACGACGCCAACACCGCGCTCCAGGTCGAAGGCGCTCCTGGCGGCGCGGTCGCTGCCCTCCGATGGAGGCTCCAGTGAAGCCCCGATACCTGCTCTTGGCCCTCCTCCTGGTGCTCGGACAGGGCTGTCACCTCACGTTCGCTACTTTCGAGAACGGGGCCGCCGAGGACGCCGGCCCGGACGCTGGAGACCTGGATAGCGACGCCGGTCCTGGTCTCGACGCGGGAGAAGACGCTGGCGCGCCGGACGCTGGCGACTCGCCCCCTCCGCCGCGCCAGCTCGCCCCACTCTCAGGGTCGTTCGTGACCTCTCAACGGCCCACCCTGCGTTGGGAGCTCGGGAGCCGCGGAGACGGTGCGCGCGTCGAGCTCTGCGAAGATCGTAGTTGCACAAACATCATCGACACCCTGGATGCCACGGGCACCGAAGTGCGGCCTTCGTCAGATCTGCCCGCGGGCGTAGTGTTCTGGCGGCTCTTCGCTACCGAGGGTGCGACGACAGGAACCGTCTCGTCCCCCGTGTGGCAGTTCCGGGTCCGTGGACGATCGGCAGACGCCGACGTCGATGGCTCGTTTGGCGCTGAGCTCGACATGAATGGCGATGGCTTTTCGGACGTCGCCATCAGTTCTCGCGGCAACATGTGGGTGTTCTTCGGCTCACCCACCGGACTCGGTTCGTCTCCGACCAACCTGGCCCCGACAGGCGACCCGTCCATCGGCCTCGCCGCCGCCGCGATCGGCGACGTGAACGGCGACGGCTTCACAGACCTGGGTGTCGGAGCTTCCGCCACGAGCTCTTTGAGCGGGACCGCGTACATCTATCTGGGATCGCCAGATGGCCCAGGCTCCACGCCGCTCGAGATCAACGGACCAGCCCCCAACGACCGCCTGGGCTCATCCATCGCAGCAGCCGGCGACGTCAACGGAGATGGCTTCGGAGATTTCGTGGTTGGTGCGGCCGAGAGGGCGTACCTCTTCTTTGGAGACGCGGCCGGGCCCGCCGTCAGCCTACCCCTCGACCCTCCCGGCCTGCCCGCATCCGAGAGCCAGTTCGGGATCGTGGGTAGCGCAGGCGACGTTCAGAACGATGGCTATGGAGATGTCGTTGTTGGCGCGCCGGGAGGGCCTGACGAGGTCGCCTACGTGTTCATGGGAACGCCCAGCGCCACTACAACGTCACAGCGAATCCCTGAACCCACCGGAACGCGAGGGCGCTTTGGCGAGCACCTCGCGAACGCGGGCGACGTAAACGGCGACGGCTATGCCGACGTCATCGTTTCGGCCGCGAACACGAACGGTGGAGACGATGGTGTCGTTCACGTCTACCTCGGGAGCGCTGGGGGACTCGCAACCTCACCCCAACAGGTAAGCGGCAGACCAGCCACGACTGAGGTGTTCGGGCAAGCGCTCACTAGCCAGGGAGACTTCGACGGAGACGGGTACTCGGATCTGGCCGTAGGCACCGGCTTCGGCGACGGATCCGTCTACGTGTTTCGCGGCTTCACGGGAGGGGTTGAGGCTTCGGGAACTCGAGTGGACGGCCCTGCTGGCGAGAACGGCCGCTTCGGGAGCGCGCTCACGGGCGCAGGAGACATTGACGGCGACGGGTACTCTGACCTCATCGTCGGAGCGAGGGACCTCGAGGGCGGCGCGGGCTCGGCGTTCATCTATCGAGGAACGCCAGCTGGGATCTCGGCTCTGCGACAAGTCATCCCCCGCCCCGCTGGCGCGATGCAATTCGGGCAGGTCATCGCCGACTGAACTCGCGGCAAGTTCCCGGCGCCTTGCGACTCTTGCCGCGTGGCCCGTAGAACGAAGCGCTGCGGGCTGCCCTCGCCGATGCGGGCGACCGCCGGTGATATGGCAGTCTCGACGGCTTGGCGCCGGACTTCCGCTGTGTCGGCCCCCGGAGCGGAACGACCACACCACGCTACGCGGCATCGCCGCTCACCCGCGCCACCTCGGACCGGGCCCCGTGCTCCGCCCGCTGTCGCGACCTGGTAGGCTCACGTACCTGTCTACGTCACAAGGGGGGACGACATGAGCCGCTCGCTACGTGCCCTCGCGCTCGCCGGTGCCTTGCTCGCCGGCTGCGCGGGCAACTGCGCATCGATCGAGGGCGCCCTCGAGAGCTGCGGGCTGCCTAGCGACGCACGCGCCGCAGGCGAAACCTGCGAACGCGGGATCATCGAAGCGCGCATCACTGAGGAGCTGGCCGAGCGGTGCGCGCGCTGCGTCAACGAGAGCACCTGCGATCGGGTGGCCGGCGGAGGATGCGACGACGCGTGCGGCGGCATCCTCTGAGGCGCTCGCCGGCTGCCGGAACTAGCTCCTCCAGCTTGCCAAGCGACACGCGACCTACAGAGCCTCGAGCACAGCTTGGACGCGTTCGAGTAGCTCAGAACCGGTGAGGTTCTCGTTCCCCCCGGGAGTGCCGTGGGTCGGCGCGTCGCGAACCACCATGTCTCGGCGCGACACGATCAGATCGTAGCCTCGACCGATAGCGATCGGTGAATCGGACCATGTGGTGTCGCTGGGCATCGGCTGGTTCATCGTCTGACCGTCGCCAACGCACCAGCCACCGTCGCTGTTGCGCGGGCTCGAGTTCAGGAACTCCCGACAGCTCATCGCAGTGCCTTGCTGGACGTTCCTGTCTTGCAGGAGGACCCAGATGATTTGGGCACCTGCCGCGACAAACTCCTCTTCCACTTGCACGACCGAACTGGTGTGCGCGATGCACGCGCTTCACCAGGCAGGGATGGCGATGAAGACGAGGACGTCGAAGGGGCTCCAGTCGATGTTCGGATCGGTGTTGCAGGCGACCTGCTGTAGATCGAGCGGGAAGTTGTTCCCCGCCCCATCGATCGCCTCCGGCCACGCGTAGGGCCACAGCGTCGCCCCTACCGCCATCGGCTCGACCTGGCCCGGCGGGTAGCTGCACGCCATCGGACCACCGCCGTCGCCCTCCCCCGCGTCTATTGCCCCGACTCCCGAGTCGTTGTCGGTCGTGCCGGAGTCCTCCAGCGGCCCCGCGTCCTCGCCGCCTGGCGAGCCACAGGCCACCAGGTTCAAGCAGACAAGCGCGAGGAGGCGTCGCAAAGCGCGATGAGACTATCCCGGCCGGGGTCGCCGGTCCACTGATCCCGCTGTCACGAGCTTGCAAGCTCACACCATTGTAAGCCCCTGAAGCAACAAGCCTGCAAGATTGTTGACGTGCAAGCTCAGCGGGGATCATCGTCCGCGGATGGCACTCATCATCTCCATCGCGAACCTCAAGGGCGGGACGGGAAAGAGCACGATCGCGCTCGCGCTCTCCACCACGCTCCACAGCGCCGGCCACCGGGTCCTCATCATCGACTCGGACTCCCAAGGGACCTGCCAGCAGTGGGCAGCTCGAGCGGCCGAGAACGGACACGCCGGACCTCCGGTCGTCTCCATGGACGCTCGCGCCCTCGCGCGAGACCTTAGCCGCGTGACCGCCGACTACGACGTCGCGATCATCGACACGCCCGCCCGGCTAGGCCCCGCCGCCCGCGCGGCGATGGTCGCCGCCGACGTCGTGGTCTTGCCCGTCAGCCCTGGCGCTGCGGACATCTGGGCGCTCCAGGAGACGATCGAGATCTTCGAGGAGGCGCGCGCCCTGCGACCCGATCTCCGAGCTGTCGTCGTGTTCAACCGGGCCGACCGAACCACGCTCGCTCGCGTCGCTCAGGAGGCCCTCCAAGACATCGGGGTCCCCTTGATCGACGAGAGCCTGGGCTCCCGCGTAGCGCACGGCGAGGCCATGCTCGCTGGACGCGGAGTAGTCGAGCACTCACCCCGCTCGAAGGCGGCCGAGGAAGCCGAGGCCCTCACGGCCGCCGTCCTGCGAGCGATGGAGGCGTAGACATGACCAAGAAGCTGAACGCGAAGGGCTTCAAGCTGCCCACGAAGAAGCCTCGGGCAGACCTCCCCCCCGAAGAGGTGGAGGCGTTCGCTGGGACAAAACCGCAAGCTCGCAAGACCGCAAGCTCGCCCACGACGAAAGCTCAGGAGTCCGCAAGCTCGCAAGACCTTGAGCCCACAGCTTCACAAAGTGGTGAGCCTGCAAGCTCGCAAGCTCCCAAGCCTGAGGCATCGCAAGACCGCAAAGCTTCCAGCTCGCGCAAGAAGCGTCGGGGCGCGAGTCCGCAAGCTCCCAAGCTTGTTCGTCCCAGGAGTGGAACCGGAGATCAGCCGTACAAGCGAGCGGATGGCACCGCTACTCGATCAACGACAGTACATCTCGAGGTGAGCCTCCACAGAGATCTTCGGATTCGAGCGCTGGAGGAGAACCGGAGCATGTCTGACGTCGTGAGCTCAGCCGTCGAAGCCTACTTGGCAAAGCAGGGATGAGAGGCGCGAATGCCCGTGGGGGCTCGTTCTCGCGGGCTTGCGAGGGTGCAAGCTTGTGACGTTGTGACCTTGCGCGCTCGTTAGCAACGTCGTGTCTTGGCACGGGATTTGGTCGTCCTTAGTTAGCTGTTCGTGCCGGAGCCCCAAAGGGGCGGAGGCGTGGGGGGTAGGGGACCCCCCACCAAATACCGGTTGCAGTGCGCCCGAAGGGCGCTCGCTTAGTTTCGAGGAGAGGTCTGTCGCTTATCGGAGGTGGGGTGTTCTGGATCTTGAATTAGAGACCGGAGCAGAGCGACGGGGAGTTCACTCCCCGTGTGGACTAATCCTGATGAAGGATCCCGCCGCACCATCCCGGCTCTCGAGGGGCGTGTGGGCTAAGTACCTGGTCCCGACGCCGGCCGTCGTCCGTAGGAGCGCCCGAACGAGCCTTGTCCACCCCGTTCGACTCCCCGAGGAGGCTCGATGTGGGCGTCGACGGGCCCAGATCGGCCCTCAACGGCCTCGGAGACCGCAGACGGACGCACCCCTCCCTGCGACCTCGAGCCGCGGAGAGGGGCGCTCAGGGCCTTCTACGGACCCGCTAGTCCGGCCCGCGGCTTCGAGGGGAGGGCGCTTCGTCCTCGCTCGAGGGCGAGCTCACGGCCGGGGAGGGCGCCTCCGGGCCATCGACGGCCGCCGCGCGCTCCTCGGACTCCTCGGTCAGCTCCTTGGCGGTCGCCTCCTCGGCGAACAGCCACGGGCACAGCTCGCGCAGCAGCGAGCGCGACTCGGCGCCGCCACGATCGGCCTGCGCCACGGCCCGGCGGCCGCACATGTCGCGGTGGTACCAGTGCTCGCAGAGCGCGTAGCGCTGGACGTGCCCGTTGGCGTCCAGCAGCGGCTTCCCGTCGGGGCCCTTCTTGGGCGGCCCGACGTACTTGCTCTTGTCTGCGCGGGGCTGCCATCGGCTGTAGAGGCCGAGCACGCCGTCGATCCGTGGCAGCTTGCTCGCGCGGGTCTCGGGCGCCGGCGTGGCCAGGTACCCGAACACCCCCTGTTGGCCGCTCCCGTTGCGGTAGAAGAGCTTCGAGATGCTCATCGGCGCGCCCGTGGCGACGTCGCGCATGAGCAGCGCGAACGCCTGCCGCGCGTAGCCGTCGACGACGCGGCCGCCGGCCCACGGGTTCTCGCGCTTCGCGGGAGGCTGCCAGTCGTCAGGATCCGGCGGGACGAGCCCGAGCACGTAGTCGCCGAGCCGGGTGTGGCCGTCGTCCTTCGTCTCCTCCGTGCGAGCCCGGATCGGCCGCGAGAGGCGCCAGGAGACCCACGCCCCCGCCACGAGCTCGCGCCAGCGCACCGTGGCGTAGCCCTCCTCGAGCTCCGCCTCCAGCGCGATGCGCTTGGCCTCTTGGACGAGCTGCTCCCCCTGCGCCGGGGGGAGGGCGGCGGCGAAGATGCGCGCTCGCCGCCCGCTCACGTCGCGCAGGACCGTCCACACCTCGCTCTTGATGCGCCAGTCGAGCGCGGGGAACGCTTCGGGCGTCCAGTTCGGGTCCGCGCCCTCCTTGCGGGCGCGCTCGATCGTGGCGGCCACCACCTTCGCCATCGCCTTCTTCTTCGCGCGCACCCGCCGCATGTGGCGGTTGAGGTCCTTCGGCCGCTCCCCAGGCCCGCGGTGTCGATCGGGGTCGGCGTGCGCCGAGCGCTTCTGGAGCGCCTCGACCTCGTCCGCCGCGCGCTCGGCCTCGACAGACTCAGCGACGGCCTCTGGAGCCTCGCCGAACACCCGCGTCGCGACGAGCGCGTTGAGGTAGCGCTGGACGTCCTCAGGCGAATCGGTGCCCTTCCGAGCGTTCGGACGCTCGATGGGAGATCGCCCTCCGTCGATGGCTCGGCGGGGAGGGCGCTGGCCGTTCGACCCGCTCATCGCAGACTCCCAGGCCACTCGAGCGCCGGACGGACGAGAGCCGCAAACCCCTGAATTCTAGGGGCTTGGACACACCTCGCCGGTTCAGCCGGGCTCGGAGAACGCTCCTGAGCGGGGCCGTGCTGAACCGATGCGCGTGTGACGGACGCGCCAAAGGAAACGGCGGACGAGACACAAACGTCTCCATCCGCCGGATTTCGTTTGACCGCCGGGCTGCTCGCCCGTACCGTCATCACAAATCCGGTCCCGGAAGACTCTCGCCCCCCTCACGCCGCCAAGCTGTTCGGGGGGTGTAGTCGTTTAAGGGCCTTGGTTTCCCGCTAGGGTCTCCCTGGTTGGTGGTTCAGGACGTCGCGCGGTCGGTCTTCAGGACGGACCACGGCAGTCCCCTTATCCCCGGCGGCCCGCGGCCAGACAAGGCACTTCACGTATTGCCACGCCGGTAGAGCCCTGAATTGCGGTGAATTCCGCCTCCAGGGCGCCCTAGAGCCGGATCTCCGACGATCGTTCCGAATTCGAAGCGGCCGATCACGGCGCTCACCCGACCCTCCGAACGGCCAGCGCCCGGCGCACTACGCGCGCGATGGTCTCGCGGTAGAGCGGCTGCGCGAAGGTCAGCTCCACCTCGGGCTCGAGCGTGATGATCGCGAGCAGCCAGAGCGTCCCGTCGCGCTCGAAGTCGGGGTGACGCACCTCGACCCGCGGGGTGCGCCCGAGCCCGCTCTGTACCAGGTCGACCTCGAAGGGCGCGCCGTTCGTCAGCTTCGCCGCGAACTCGAGCCCGCGCAGCGCGCGCGCCAGCCGGCGGCCGAGCTTCTCCTGCGCACGGGTCACTCGGTCTCGCCCTCCGCGAGCTGCTCCAAGGCGATGTCCCTCGCGGGCCTGCTCTTCTCCTCCCCCGCGCGCCCAGCTGCGAGTGCCGCCTCCTCGGAGCGCGCCGCCTCCCGGAGCTTGCGACCCATCTCGGCCTCTTCGCGCGCGCTCTGTTCGTACAGCTCGACGATCTGCTCCGGCGTGCGTCCGGTCTCGGCGGCCTCAGCCAAGACATGAGGCGGGTAGGGCGCCCGCTCGTCCTCTGGAGGCGTCCAGCCGAAGAGGTCGTGGGCCATCCGCCGCGCGGCCTGGCGTCCCGCGCTGTTGAGCTGGCGTTGCCACGCGCCGTGGCGCCGGCTCCAGCGGAAGCCCGCGCGCTTCATCTCCGCGAGTGTCTCCTTGTCCGGGCGCTCGTCGAACCGGAAGCGGACGCGGTTGTCGTCGGGGTCCTCCTCGATCGTGAAGCCCTCGCCCTCGATGGGGGCGCCCGCGGGCTGCTCCGCCGCGGCGCGCAGCTCCTCGATCCGCCTTCGAACGCGCCGGATGTTCGCGCCGAGGTTCTTCGTCTCGGCCGGCTTCTTCAGCCACGGCGCGAGCTCGAGCGTGCGCTTCGCGCTCGCGAGCACCTCCGGCGTCATGCCGGGGACCTGCTCGACGGCTGCCCAGCCGCCCTTCCGGTAGGCGGCGTTCATCGCGTTGTGGAAGGCCCGCTGCTCCTCGAGCGCCGAGAGCCGCGCCTCGAGCGCCGGCAGCGCGTTGGGGTCGTCGCTCGAGATCGCGTACCCCGCGCGCGCGGCCGTCGACCGCGCGGCCTCGGCCGCGCGCGAGGTGTCGAGGGCCTGACGCGCCTTGCGACTCGAGCGCTCGATCGCCTTGCGGTGACGACGCTCGGAGTGATGGCCGACGAGGACCGGCTGACCGGGCGGGATGTGCGCGAGCTCGGCGCGCGCGTCGGCGTGCTGCGCCTCGGCCACCCGCCCAAGCCGCTCGGCGCGGCGCTCCGCGCGCTCCCGCCGCTGGCGCTGGCGCGCGGTCTCGACGCGGGCAGGGGAGGGCGACGCTGACGGCGTGGGCGCGGGCGCTTCCGAGGCTCGCTCGAGCGCGGGCGCGGTGATGCGCCGCGCGTCCACTCGGTACTCCCGCGAGCCCTTCCTGAGTCGCGCGTACTTCGTGGGCCGGCCCCTCGCGTCGACGTCGGTCGCGATCGTCAACTTCGCCTTCGAGCGCTTCACGGTGCCCTCGGCCACCACCGAGCCGGGCTGCGACAGCACCCGGGCCACCCGCATGTCGTGCGGACTCGCGTCGGTCGAGACGATGCGGAGCTTGCGCACCTTCCGCGTCCGCAGCCCCTCGAGCAGCGCGGCGAACGGCGTCCCGGGCTGCTCGCCTTCGGGCACCGCGGCGGCGACGTCGGCCGGCACCTCGTCCCGCGTGTAGACGAAGGGCAGGCCGACCCACTGCGTGCCCATCTTGAGCTCGCGTCGCGTCTTCGAGAGGCCGTTCACGCTCGCCCAGGAGCCCTTGCCCTCCTTACCGAACGACACCCATGCGGTGTCCCCGAGCCGCAGCTCGACACGGCGGCTGCTCTCACCGGCGTCGATCGGCCGGAACCACACCACCCGGTGCGGCTCCCACGTCTCCTCGCGAGTGGGCTCGCTACGCTCGCGCTCTTCGTTCTTCTTCGCCTTGGGGGCCTGCGCGGTCGAAGTGACCCCCGACCTCCGGCGCTCGGAGCGCGGCTGGGACTGCGCCGGAGCGGCGCCCTTGGGGAGGTGGACGAGCACGACCCCGCGCACGCGCGCCTCGGCGATCGCGTCCTCTCCGAGCTCGCCGCTGAGCAGGTGGAAGCCGTACCCGGCGCGCTCGAGCCGCGAGAGCACCTCGTCGAAGTGCGCGCGCCGCGCCGCCTCCCCTTCGCTCGCCCGATCCGACCACTCCACGCTCACCGAGCGCGCGGTCTGCTTGCGCACCTCGACCCCGCTCCGCGTCTCGTCCTTCCGAGTCGACCAGCGCGCCGTCGGCATCCGGAGCAGGCCGATCACCCGCTGCGGGGTCAGCACCTCGGAGTCGCGCAGGACCTCGGCGAGGCGCTTCTTCTGCGCCTCGCTCGCCACGACGCGGATCACGCGCCCTGTGTCGTAGCCGACCCTCTTCGAGCTCTTGGCGGCGAAGACCTTGCCGGTGGCGCGCTCGACGAAGTGGAGGATCGAGCCGCTGTCGTCGGGCGCGCTCGCGTCGGTCCAGAACACCCGCAGGTACCGGCGCCCGGGCCGCAGGTAGATCCGAACCTCGTCCCGCGAGGGCTTCGTCCGGTCGCGATCGATCACGTCCAGCGCGTCGGCCACGACCTTCGCCTCGAACGGCGGCAGCGCCTGGGGCTCCGGTGCCTCGGCCGCGCTCGTGGTCGCGATCGCGTCACCGAGCGCCTCCTCCAGCATCGAGAGCAGGGCCGTCGCCCGCATCGCTTCGCTCGTCATGAGCGCCTCCCGGCCTTGTCGCGGAGGCGGCGGAGCACGGGCTCGAGCTCCCGCGCGAACGCGCGGCGCTCCGCCTCGGGCCGATCGCGTAGCTGGCGGCCGATCTGCGCGAGCATCTGCCGCACTGTCCCCTCGTGCGCGCGGAACACGCGGGGCGAGGCCCCGAGCATCTGGCCCACCACCTTGTCGAGCCCTCGGGCGACGTCGGCCGCGCTCGCGCCCTTCGTCTCGACGCGCCGCGGCCCGGCGCCCTCGAGCTGCTCGAGCGTGATCGCGCCGGGGTCGGCGAAGTTCAGGGGAGGGCCCTTGAACGACGGCCGCGCCGCGGCGACGCCGCTCGACTTGCCTCGGCCGCCCATCAAGTGCCCTCCATGCGGAGCTGCCCCGCGCGTTCGGCGCCGGCCGCGAGGCCGCGCGCCTTCATCGCGTCGATCCGCGCCGTCCCATAGCTCCGCACGGGCGCGAGCTCCTCGAGCGCGGGGGGCAGCGGGCTCTTGCCGTAGACCAGCACGCAGTGCGGCGCGAGGCGACGGATCGCCTCGGCGTAGCCGTCCGCGAACCACCGCCGCGCCTGCTCGTCCTCGGCCGCGCCGACGGTCGAGACGGCGACCGTGACGCCCTCGGGGATCCCGAGGAAGCAGAAGCTCCACGTGTCGGGGCCCGCCCAGCTCAGGGTGGGAGCCACACTCAGTCCCCAGCTTTCCCACAGCGCGCAGAGCCAGCGCGAGCGGTAGACGTTCCAGAGGTTCGCGGCGCGCGGCCAGTCCCGGTAGACGCTGAAGTCCGGGCCGCAGAGCAGGCTCGCCTTGCTCAACCGCGCCCGGTAGCGCTCGGGGGCGTTCCAGACGCGCTCGAAGCGATAGTCCTCCGTGAAAAAGTGGACCCCGTCGACGCGGCGCGCCCGCGGTGTCTCGGTCCAACACGCGAGCGCGTCCGGCACGAGGCATGTGCCCTCGAGCTTCGGGATCCCCCACTCAGGCTCGCGCACGCACGCCAGCGCGTCGATCTTCAGCGCGTCGTAGCCGCCCGGCCGGGACGACGAGCGCTGCGGCACGGGCCCTGAAGCGCAGGGGGCGGCCCGCCCCACGAGCTGCAACTCGTCTGCGTCCCGCCTCCCACCCATCGTGCAGCTCTGCAAGCTCGCAAGCTCGTGCACCTGCTCCCCCATCAGCCCGCCTCCCGCACCGAGAGCTCTGCGAGCGCGCGCAGCCGCTCGCGCTCGGCCTGAGCGATCAGCCGTCCGATCACCTCGGCCACGGATGGCACCACCGCGTTGCCGAGCGCCTTCAGCCGCTTGTTTCGATACGGGTCCAGCCGTCCTCGAACCCCATCAACCACTCCACGAACCGCGGGTTGAGCCGCGGCCGGGACGCGCGCCCACGCTTCGTGGTCGTCGCTGCCGGGCGGCCAGAGCGGCAAGCGGCATCCGTCAACGACACGCCAGGGTGCGCCTGGCTCTCCGGGTTGCCGACGCGCGACCCGCTCGATCTCGCGTCGCCAGCGGTCGGGGTCGGCCAGCATGTCACCTGCGCAGTGAGCAGCCTCGGCCTCGAGCCACCACGGGCGTCGCTCGGTACTGGCGTCGGCCACGCCGCAGCGCGGTGCACGAGGGACACCGCAGGCGAGCCGCTCGCCTCCGCGCGCGGCTCGCCCGACTGGCTCGCGTCCATCGCCGTCGGCCAGCACTTCACCTCGAGCGCCAACGAGCGGCTGCTCCCCTTGTCCGCGCTCCCCGCCCCGCGGCCTTCCTTCGCGTCGTGCGCCGTCGGCGTCGCCCACCGGCTCGGGTACGGGCCGCGGCCCCGCGCCCACGTCGACAGACTCGGCGTCCCCCGCGTCGGTCGCGCGTGCGGTACCGTCCCCTCGTTCTGCGAGCTGCCGTACGGGGTCGCGCTCGGGGTGGGGTACTCGCCACGCGACCAGGAGGATCCGGTCCCGGCGGTGAGGGGCGCCGACGGCCGCCGCCGGCACACAGTCCCACGCCGCATCGAACCCGCTCTCGGCCAGCGCCCCAAGTACCGTGCCCACCCCTCGAACAAGGAGCGCTGCCACGTTCTCCAGGACGAGGTATCGCGGTCCCACCACGCGAGCGACGCGGAGGATCTCCGTCCAGAGCCCAGACCGCGCCCCCGCGAGCCCCGCGCCGCCCCCGGCGACCGACAGGTCCTGGCAGGGGAAGCCGCCGCACACGACGTCGACTCGGGCTGCGTCGCGATCGACGTCTCGGACATCCTCGTACCTCCTCACTTCAGGCCAGCGACGCGCGAGCACCGCGCGCGCGAACCGGTCGCTCTCGGCCTGCCACTTTACGGGCCCGAGCCCGGCGCGCTCGAGTCCAAGCTCAAGCCCGCCGATCCCGCTGAACAGGCTCCCGATCGTCAGCTTGACCGCCTCCTCAGGCACGACGCGCTCCCACTACCCCGGGCCGAGATCCGAGCGCGGCGATGAGCAGGCCGAGCACCATGTCCCGGAGCGCGTGCAGCCAGCTCCTCAGCACGGGAACGCCTCCGTGTGATCGAGCACGACCAGGGGGAGGGCCGACGCCGCCTCTCCTCGCAGCGCGAGCAGGCGCTCATGCGTCATGTGCAGCGCGGCGATCAGCTCCCAGATCGGGCTCGACAGATCGATCGGTCCGGGGTCGGTCCACCAGCCGCTCTCGTACCCATGCGGGCGCCCGAGCGGACGTACGAAGAGCGACTGGAGCAGGACGCCCGCCGTCAGGCGGAGCGCTTCGAGGCCGTCGGGCACCTCCCTGTCGCTCCACCACCCCGGCGCCCAGCGCTCGGGGATCTCGCCCGTCTGTGCGAAGCGGACGAGCTGGGCGACGTTGATCGCAAAGGGCGTCGTCGCGAGCGCGACGAGCCGCTCGGCGCGCTCCTCGGTCTCCTCATGGCTCCCGGGCAGGATGCTGATCAGCTCGAACGCGTCCTCGCCGAGCAGGTCGAAGAGCCGCAACTCGACGACGTCCGCGAGCAGCGCCGCCGCGAGCGCGCCCACCATCTCGGGCTCGGCCGAAGCGAACGCGCGCCGCACTACCGCCTCGAGCTCCGCGTGACCGCTCGCCATCGTCTCGTTCGTCGTCTCCATCACGCCACCTCTCCCGCCGCCCGAAGCGACGCCGACTGCCCGCCCAGGACCGCCTCCACCGCGGCGGCGATCGAGCCCACCGCCACCATCTCCACCTCGAGCGCACCGCCGCTCAGAGCGCCTCCCGGCGGCACCACCACACGCCCGAACCCGAGCCGGCGCATCTCCGCGCAGCGCGCCTCAAGCAGCCGCGGCGCGAGCACCTCGCCCGTCAGCGCGAGCTTCCCGCAGCTCGCCAGGCCCGCCTCGATCGGCACCTCCCGCGCCGCCGACGCGATCGCGAGCGCCAGCGGCAGGTCGAGGCCCCGATCGCTCAGCCGCCCCGTGTGCGCGTGCACGTCGACGAAGACGTCTCCATCGAGCTCGACCCCGCCATGACGAGTGAGGATCGCGAGCACCAGCGCGAGCCGCTGCGCGTCGATCCCCGACGCGATCCGCTTCGGTCCCCCGTCGCTCGCCGGGCTCACGAGCGCGTGGACCTCGACCACCACCGGCCGGTCCTTGTCGGCGACGACGGCCCAGATCGCGCCCGGCGGCCGAGCGCCCCGCCGACGCCGCACCAGCGGCGAGCTCGGATCCACGACGTCGCGGAGCCCGCGCTCGTCCATCCGGAACAGCCCGACCTCGCCGACCGAGCCGAAGCGGTTCTTGTCGGCCCTCAGCACCCGGTAGCCCTCGGCGCGCTCGCGCTCGAACCAGAGCAGGGTGTCGGCGATGTGCGCTGCGGCGTTCGGGCCCGCGAGGCGCCCGTCCTTCGTCGCTTGCCCGACGAGCCAGAGGCTCACGTCCAGCGACTTCGCGGCCTGCGTCAGCCGCTCCGCTACGCCCGCGACCGTGCGCATCGTCCCCGGCTCCCCGAGATCGTCCGCCGTGAAGGTCTGGAGGCTGTCCACGACGGCCGTCCGGTAGGCGCCCGTCCGCAGCGCCCGCGTCACGTCCTCGACCGCGTGGGTGTCGAGCACGTCGATCCGCGCGAGCACGTCCTCGAGCCCGAGCCGCCGCGCCCGCGCGGCGATCTGCGCCTTCGTCTCTTCACCGCTCGCGTAGAGCGCGCGGCCCTCACCCGCGCAGAGGCCGGCGAGGGCCTGCATCAGCAGCGTCGACTTGCCCACTCCCGGCGAACCGCCGAGCACGAGGACCTGTCCCGCCGCGAGCCCGTGCCCGTTCGGGCCGCGGCCGAGCACACGATCAAGCTCGGTCAGGCCGGTCGAGCGCCGCGGGTGCGCGGTGATCGACACGTCCGAGAGCGGCGCCGGTGCCTGCGGGCCACGCTCCGCAGCCGCGCGGGCGGGCGCCGGCTTCATCGACGAGCGCGCCTGCTCGACGAACGTCCCGAACGCGAAGCACTCCGGGCACCGATCCCAGCGCTTCGGCGACTCGTGGCCGCACTCGCGGCACACGTGGACCACCCCGCTCGCGCGCGCAGCCCTCACGATGGCGCTCCCTGCCAGAACGGGCGCCCCCCGAGCAGGTCCCCGAACAGCAGCGCCGCGACGGCGGCCTGCTCGAACACCGCGTCGAGGCGCTGCCGGACCGCGAGGTCGGGCCCGTCGGCCGCGAGCGCCTCCTCGAAGGCCCAGGCGCACTCGACCTCGAGCTCGCCCAGCGTGCGCACCAGCGCATCGGCCCCTTGCTCGGGGGGCGTGACGACCCGGTAGGTGCCCGACGCGTCGCGCGCCGTGAAGAGGCACTGATGTGGCAGCAGCGGGAGCCACAGAAAGGCGACCCCACCCCCGAAAGACGGGCGATCGGCCTCGGGCAGCAGCGCGGCGCCGACGAAGGCGTAGGAGGCGCTGAACGCCAGGTCGGGCCCGAGCGTGCGCTGGATCGCGAGGACACGGGCGTCGCCGAGGGCGAGCTCGGCGTCGGTCCGGATCGACCACGCCTGCTGCGCCGGCCAGTAGAGGAGGGTGTGAGGGCCGCTGGACAAAGCTCTGCCTTCCTCCGCCGCCCATCCATCGGGCGCACGGGTATCGAGCCGGTCGACAGGCACACCTGCCGACACGTCGGGTGCGGACGGCGCCGACGATGGCCGGCGGGTCCGGAGGAAGCCGCTGCCCCCTCCCTAGTCAACTTTGCGGACCTCTCGGGGAAATTGCGCTCGGTCGTCTCGATTTCCGGAGAAAGTCCGAGTGCAGTCGCTCCGAACCAGCGATTCGGTCAGTTCGAGCCGACCCGCGGCGTCCGTGAGCACGAAGCCCTCGACCCCGAGGTTCCGGCCCGGTCGGACCTCCCCATCCCTCACCCTCGATCCGGAAGTCGGGACCTCGGGGTTTGAGCGACTTCACCACCGGCTCTCCGCCCGAACCGACACGGCTCGGCAAGTTGTCTGCCAGCTGCTAACCCAGGCACGTGCCCGGAGGCGTTCGCGGTTGCCTCCGTGGCCCAACGGGAAAGGAACTGAGCAATGGGCGGAATCGGCTATCAAGAGCTCCTCCTGCTCGCGTGTCTGTGCACGCTGCCGGTCGGTGCCCTCGGGGTCGTGGGCATAGTGCTGCACCGAGCAAGGCGCAGCACGAACAAGCTCGCACCGTGCCCGCTGTGCCGGACCGCCATTGATTCAGCGTCACGCGTCTGCGCGAACTGCAAGCGCGACTTGCCCGAGAGCTGGGCATAGCCACGGGTGGGAGTAAGCCGTGGACGGCACTCGACGCGACTCTCGAACGATCACGCGCATCACCCGACGCGCCCTCTCGGACCTCATCGCCGATCGGAGGGTCGAATGGTGGGGGCGGCTCGAAGAACACGAGTTCCTCAATCGGCTCTACGACCTCAGCCGCATCCCCTCGCTGTACTACAACGGGGAGGACGCTGAGCACGACATCCGGCGCCATCGGTACGCCAACTACGACTTCCCCGACGACTACCCGTTCACGGACGAACGCTTCGAACTCCTCGACGGTCCCGATGGAACCCTCCTTCGCTTCCTCGCCGAAGTCGTGCATCCCGAAGTGCGAGCCGATGAATCGGAGGCCCGCGAGCTCGTCGTCGCCTTCAACGCGCTGCTGCGCCGTGACGGCTGGCAACTCGTCGAGGAGTCGACCGTATCAGGCCGGCCCGTCTACGTAGGTCGGCCGAGTGAAGGGCGACCCGTCGACGCACCCGAGGGCTTTCCGACCGACCCTGAACAGCTCGTGGCGTCGATGGTCACCGTCCTCAAGGAGCGCGGCGCCGCGCGCGAGGTCGGAGTCATCCTCGCCTCTGAGCCGACCTTCGCCCAGAGCGACTACGAAGACCAGTATGACCGTGGCGCTCGCTGGATTCTGACGCTCGGTGTCGACCTGCGGGTCTACTCCTCACTCTCGCGCGACGAGCGGGTAGAGATTGAGAGCCTCGTTCGAGAGGTTCTCAAGGAGTTCTTGGAGCCGCTTGGAGAAATCGCTGAGGCCGTGGTGGTGGCCCCCGGCGTGGCCGAGGTCGAGGGCTGGCGCTCCGCCGCCCGAGAGTGGTTGGCTGGCGCCGGGCTCACCAACCAGGGCCGTGTTCGCAGCGACAACATCGCCTCCCGCCAGTGCGACGGTCTGCTGTTCCGCTCGCAGCCGGAGATTCACCTCTACCGCGCACTCAAGCGGCGAGGCGTCACTTTCGCTCCCCTCCCGGTCTTCCTGCGCGGTGGCGACGGCTACTCGCGCCTCGAGCCGGACTTCGTCCTGATCAAGGATGGCGTGCTGATGGTCGTCGAGGTGGACGGCGACACCTACCACCGGGAGAATCCGGCGGAGGCCGCCGAGCGGCTCGAGCCACTTCGGCACGAGGGCGCCAACGTCGAACGACTTCGGGCGAGCGAGTGCGCAACGCGAGAGGCCGCCGAACAAAGCGCCGACCGGCTCTTGGGCGTCCTCGACCGGATCGCACGGCGACGACGCTAAGGGACAGTCTTGTGGGCCCCCACGTTCCACGCGACCCCTGGGTGCTATCCAATGTATCTTGCACGTATGGGGTGGAATGGTCGCGGCGGTGTGCATCGGATAGCTCGCGGTTTGGCGATCGCCTCGCTGACGCTTAGCGCTGCGTCCACCGCAGCCGCTCAGGCACCTTGCCCCCCCGGGGGCGTGCCGGGCGTCCAAGCGGCCAATGGGCAGCCCGATATCGTCATCGCTCCGGACGGGCAGCTGCAGTTTCGCGGGCTTCCCACCGAACCGTTCACCGCGGGCGGACCAACCACGCGACGCGTAGGAGTGAGCGAGCGTCGATTCCAAGACACAGTAACGGTCGAGATCGCACGCAACCTCGTGTCGAGTGGGAGTTGGACCCTCCGGGTCGACACGATCGAGCCGAACCGCGCCAACCGACTCGTCGCGTGCGGCCGCGTCCCGGTACCCAGGGGCGGTCGAGCCGTCCGTGTGGAGTTCAGGTTCCCCGACGACGTGGGGGGGCGGTCGCAGCTTCTCGTTCGCGTCTATCGAGAGCTGGCAACCCCCAGAAACGACGACGTAGATGTCACGCGCGCGATGCGCCGGGCACACGCGAGCGCGCTCGCGGCGCGCATCACCGCGCTCGACAACTCCATGGACACCGCAGCAGACACACCGACATGGCAGCGGGCAGAGCGTCGCGCGGTACTCTGGCAGCTCACGAACCCGGTCGCCGGTTCTGGGCGGGCCGCACTTCGCGCCGCCTTCGATGCGGTTCCGCCTGGTGCGGATGGAGCCGCCACCGAAGTACGCGACCTCGTGCAAGCCGTTGGGGAGACGCGCTCGGACGCCGACTTCACGGCGGATCAGTGGCAGTGCGCAGGAGCGCCGACCCGCGAAGTAGCTCAGATGATCAGTCGGTCGGTCGTATGCAGCGTCGCGCAGGCGCTCCTTGCGCTCCCCGCGACGGCCCCCACAACCACGACCGAGGTGTCTCAGTACGTGTCTGCGGTGCAACGCGTGATGACCGGGCGCTGGCAACCCACGTCTCCGCCCGCCCCTTCCGCGGAGTATTGTCGTTCGTACCGTCGGCGGAACTGGCTCGCCCGAGACGACGTCGACCGGCTCTTCGCCCGGGGTCGACTTCCATTCGTGACCGACCAAGATCAGATCCGGACCCTGAGGTACGGCCGCGACAATCACGAGGAGCTTCTTCCAAGCTCGGCGTCGGTCGGCGTTATCGTGCAGAACGTTTCTGGGCCGCTGCATGTCGACACACAGATCACGGCCGCCCCTACGGCCGCCGATCCGGTGGCCCAGACGCTCCTCCGCGCTGCGACGCTGCTGGTTCGCTATGCGAGGCCAGCACCCCCCAACCCCGCGCTGTTTGTCATGCCGATTCGGGCAACCTCACCTCGCGCCGCGAGGCCGTGGTGCGCGATGAACGATCCATCCTCGAAGCGCGATCCCGCGCTCATCGAAGTGGACGACGGTCTCGCCCCGGTGCACGCGCGCGAGACCTACGCCGTTCCCGTCGGCACGGTCGGCGAGGGTCGCCAAGCAACGGTGCAGCTCTGCGCGGGGGCGCGTTGCATCACCAGCGGAAGCACCGCGAACGTTCGGCAACGTGTCGTGCTTCGGGTCGAGGCGCCGCACGCATTCGTGATGCTTGCGAGCGTCGGCGGCATCATCCATTCCCCGGTTCCCACCGTGTTCGACCCGGTGGTGGGCGCGACCGGGCCCGACCAGGTCTTTCGCGTGCGAGCCGGTGAGTGGCAGCTTGCGCCGAGCGTCGGCGCAATGCTGGGAGCGAGGTTCTGTCGGCAGGGGTTCGTGGGCCTCGGCACAAGCCTCTACCTCGACGGTTTCGATGCCCTCCAACACTGGTACGTCGGGATCGGCGGACGCGTCCCCGAGGTCTCATCGGCAACCTACCTCATGCTGACATTAGGTCTCGTGGTAGACGAGGTTCCTACCGGCTACGAAGTCGATCAAGTCGTGTCGGTGCCCCGCGCGATGAGTGGGGCAACCTCGCCGCCGACCAGCCCAACCCAGCTCGAAGCGATGATCACGATAGGCGTCCAGCTCGCGTTCGACGTCTCCGCGGTGGCAGACCTGACCAAGGAACTCATCGAGGCCGCGCAATGATGCATCGCGCCGCGCTCGGGGTCGCGTGCGCAACTGCTTTGCTGGCTTGCGAGACACCGGCGCCGCAGGCGCCGCAGCTTGAGGTGCTTGTCCGCGAGGCCGATCCGGTCCGGCCGTGCCTCGGGGGGAGGGAGCCCTCCGATGAAGATGAGGACGTGCTGGTGTTCTCGGACCGAACGTTCAGCCTCCGCGTCACGGCCGAGGAGACGGCCGGGTTTCGAGGCCTTCCCCAGGCCGAGGTCACAGTGTTCGGCGCAACCCCCGCGTCTCGCATGGTGACGTTGGTCGACACCGACGACCCTCCCACGGACCTCACGGCCGACATCACGCTGACGGCACTCCCCTCCGAGGTGACTATGGTTCGCGTTCGCGCGCTCGCGCAGGAGCGACTCGTCACGGTCCGGCCCCAAGCGGTGCGAATGGCGCTCGATGTCTCGGTCGAGGAACGGCGCCTCCCCCAGATCGACGGCGGAACGCCCCGCGACGCGGGCGCGATGCCATCCGACGCCGGGATCGCGAACCCCGATGCGGGTGACGCGGTCCTCGACGCCGGTGTAGCGCCTCCGCCGACGGGCGCGATTCTCCTCATGGCCGCTCTCGTCACATGCCGAGGAGCACCGGATCCGGACACCGACGGGGGGGTCTTTGAACCGCATCTTCCTCGAAGATCGGTCACGTTCAGCACGTTGCCCAGCACTGAGCCCAACCCAGCGACCACAATGACTGACGACGAAGGCGTCGCCCGGTCGTGGGTCGTTGCCCCGGGCGCGTCGAACTTCACGGTGATTGCCCGGTCAGGGAGCTTCGAGGGCCGCTGGCCCGAGTAGCGGGGTACTGGGCCCTCGCTCCAACCCGTCAGCGGCCAGCAAGCGTGGCCGTCGCACCCAACGCAACAGCTGCGCCAGCGACCAGGAAGACCGCCCACGCCACGCGTGATGACGGGGGTGCGATGCCGACTACCAACGGCTCGGACACCCGCCGCGACGCCGCCGTACTCACGAACACGTTCGATGCACCATGGACAGGCACACGCCGCCAGCCTTCGTGGTGCGGGAGCCGCTCGGTGACCACTGCGGGCGCCGCGAAGTGCACCGCCGCCGGCGCCGTCAGCGCCCGCGCGCCGGTCAGCACGCCGAGCACAGCCCGCCGCTTCGACAGCTCGATCGCGTCCCACGCGAGCTCGCGAACGCGACGACGACGCGCCACCTCGCCAGTCCGCCACTGGACGGCGACCGGCTGGGAGTACCCGCGCACCGAGACCTCCCGCCCGGCGCCCTCGTACGGGTCAGGGCCGGCGAAGCGTCCCACCACGAGGTCCGTCAGCGTCCGGAAGGGCGAGCGGGGGTTCGTGTCGCGCAGGAGCGCCCAGCGCCGGACCATCGTCGACGCGATCGCGGCGGCGTCGACCTCCGTGCCGCCTTCCCCGACGACCGCGCGCGCGAGCCAGACGGCGTCGAGGCTGCTCAGCGGGAGGCGGAGCCCTCTCGGGGTGAGCAGGCGCCCGACGCGTCCGAGCGCGCGGTCGAGCCTCGCCCACAGCTCGGGCGCGACCTGCCGGGCATATGCGCGGTATCCCGCGAGGGTCAGGTGCACCTGATCGGGCGCCCACTCCGCGGGCTCGAAGCGCAGCGAGCGATCGATCCACGCGACGCCCGCACGGGTGAGCGCCGCCCGCATGAGCCGGTCGCGGCCGTGAACGGGCGAGCCCGCGGGGTAGGGCGGCGGCGGGAGCCAGACCACGGCGGGCACGAAGGCGCGGAGCGCCGCGTCGACCTCGAGGACCGTCCTCGCGGTCGGGTTCGGGTCATTCGCGGTGAGGAGCACGACGATCGCGCGCAGCCCCGAGGGCAACGACGGCCTCGTCCAGCGCGCCAGGCGGCTGCCGCGGATCCCGAGGGCCACCCACTCCTCGTCTCGCAGCCCGAGCTCGGCCGCGAGCGCGGCCGGCAACGGAGAGCCGGGCTCCATGGAGGAGCTCCCGACGAACGCCACGGACGGGGCCGCGCTCACCGCTCAGTCCCAATCGTCGGCGAAGTCGTCGGGATCGAAGTCATCCTCCCAATCGTCGTCGACTTGGTGGTGAGCGTTGTCGCGCGGCGCGAGCTCGCCGATGAGCTCGACCTGGGCGCGGACGACCGCCTTCGAGGGCTCGTCGAGGTACGCCACCGCCACCTCGACGTGATCGCGCTCGTAGGTCGTCCCGGCCGTGTAGCCCTTCCAGTATTGGAAGTGGCGCGTGAGGGTCGAGTAGAGGCGGCACGAGTGCGACTCGCCCACGTAGAGCACCTCGCGTTCGCCCTTGCTGCGGACCACGTAGACGCCGTTGCGGTACTTCAGCTCCCGCACCCAGGGCGCGTAGGCGAGCAGGTCGCGTGTGTTGACGACGGATCGATACCGAAGGCGCACGGCTCACCCCTCGCCCGCGGCGCCCACCGCGGCCGCGTCGCCGACCAGCCCCTGGAGCATGTGCTCGAGGAGCTCGCGCGCGGGCTCAGCCCCCTGGACGCAGCGGTCGCGGATCAGCGTCTCGTAGTGAAGGAGCGCCCACAGCCCGGTGAGCAGCTCCATCGAGGCGGGGGCGTCGTTCGGGAAGTGGAGGCGCCGCAGCCGTGAAGCCTGCGCGACCGTGACGCAGTGGGCGTGCTCGCGGACGAAGCGCTCGACGAGCGGATGACCCGGCAGGGGCCGCGAGGGGGCCGCGTCGACGGCCGACTCGTCGAGGCCGAGCACGAGCTGCAGGTGCACCCAGAGGTCGCGGACGTGGGCCTCGGTGGGCTCGCGCTCGAAGGTCTGCGCGCGGAGCCAGCGGGCCTCGGCGAGCGTCACCACGTCCTCGTGGCTGGACAGGAACGCTTCGACCTGCGGGTGCCCCGCCAGGTCGACGCGCAGCGGCCTCGAGGCGCTCACGGGGCCGCTCCTTCCTGCGCGGGGTCGACGTCCTCGGTGGGGCCGGCCATCTGGTAGTAGAGCGACATCAGCGCCGCCTGCTGCTCCATCGTGAGCACGCCGGCGATCGACTGCGTCTGCTCGGGGGTGAGCGAGCGGAAGAGGTCCTGGAGCTGGTCGAGCGCGAGCACGGCGCTCGCGGGGACCGTCGGGAGGGCGTCCTCGTCCGCGACGTCCGAAGGAGGCGCGTCGCCCCCGGCGGCGAGGCGCTTCACCGCCGCGGTCGTCGCGACGGGGAGCTGAAGCGGCTTGCCGCCGTTGGCGAGCGTGGCGAAGAAGCCCTTGCCCGCGCTCAGGACCGCGCTGGTCACGCGCTCGCGGTGCTGGCGGTCGGCCTCGAAGCGCTCGATCTCGAGCAGGCGCTCGGCGTCTCGGTCGAGGAGCTCCTGGCGCTCGCGCTGCATCTCGAAGACCTGCTCGGTGAGCCGCGTGACTTGGCTGCCGAGCATCTGGTTGTGGCGCTCGAGCTGCGCGGCGGCGGCGCCCATCGCGCCGAACGAGCTCTTCACGAGGAACTCGTTGTGGCGGATGGCCTGGCTGATGAGCCCCCGCTCGGTCGGCGGCTCGGTGACCAGGGCGCTCCCCTCGGGCGCGAACTGCTCGGCCGTCGAGAGCCGGATCGTAAGGCGGCTCCCCGCCTTCTCCGGGTCGGACTCGAAGTAGTAGAGGCAGACGTATTGCTGGGGCGTGCCGCCGGGGTGCCCCTCGGCGTCGTCGCTGGCCGCCCGCACGATGTCCTCGGCGAGCTGGCGCAGGGTCTCGGGCGCGTCCGCGTTTCGGACTGGCCAGCGGCCGAGCGGGACACCTGGACCGACCGCGCTCACGTGGCCGAGCGACGCGGTGCCGTCGCCATCCCCCGCCAGGCGGACGAGCCACTCGCTGAGCCGCTCGACGTTTCGATTCATGACGCTCATCGCCGCCTCCCCTCGCGGTCGGGTTCGTCGTCCTCGTCGTCGCCGGCGAGGAAGTTCAGGACGCCGAGGACCGCGATTGACGAGACCGTCACCGCCATGGCGACGGCCACCACGCGGTCGGTGCCGCTCGACGCCTCCTCCGTGGCGACCTGAGCGCCGACCGGGACCGGCGTCGGCAGCTCGACCACCTCTCCCTCGAGCGGCTCCCCCTCGAACGGGTCGGCTTCGCGAGGAGCTCGTTGTCGGATCTGGCTCATGCGTGCGCCGCTCCCTTCACGTGACCTTGCTGACGAGGTAGACGGCGCCGAGCACGCTCACGCCCACCGCCCCGGCGACGGCGATCGTCCCCAAACCGCCGAGCCACTCGCTCGAGCCGCGGGCCGCGGGGGGCGGCTCCGGCGCCGGGAGGCTCAGCGCGACGCCCGCGGCCTGGACCGCTTCGGCGTAGCGAGCGAGCCGTCGCTGGAAGACGAGCGTCTCGTTCCACGCGGCGCCGTTGCCGAAGTACCACCAGTCCCACTCGCGCGGGAACTGCGCACGGAACTGACGCCACGAATCGCGCCAGCGCTCCCAGCCCGCCACGAAGTCGCGACCGAGCGGGTCCTTGTGGCGGCGGATGTGCCGGTCGAGGTTCGTAACCTCGACCTCGACTCGCTCGATGCGCGCGCGGGTCTGCGCAGGGCTGATGAACCCGTCGAACCCGGCGCTCGCTTGCTCGCCCCCCACACCGTACGTGAACAACGCCCGGCGCCAGGCGACGACCGCCGGCGCGAGCCCGGTCACCACGTGGGCGAGCTCGAGCGGTTCGCCGCGCGTCGCGAGCGAGAGCCATCGCCGCGCGCCCGCGTGGAAGTACGCCCAGCGCCCGACGAGCTCGCTCGGCAGGACCGAGCTCGCCAGCCGAACCCCGTGGTCCAGCGCGCCGAGGGTACGCTCGAGCCGCTCCAGCTCGCCCTGCACGTTCATCGCCACGCTCCGACGAGCACCGCCTGCGGCCGTGTTGGGCAGCGCGGTGGGTGGGCCCGCCCGCCGCCCGCGTCGGCCGCAGAGCCAGGACGGATCCGGAGCTCCCCAGCGCCGCGCGTCGACGCGGGCTCGAGCCCGAACCCTCGCAGGTACTCCACCGGGTCGACCCAGTAGCTCCGATGTGCCCACGGGGCGCGCTCGGGGTGGGGGTAGGCGCCCGGCCACGGCGCGCGGCCGTCACTGCGCGGCCGTCGCACGGCGAAGTGCAGGTGTGGGCACATCTGAACGTGGCGCCCGCCGCTCGAGACGCCGCTCGCGGCGATCACCGTCGCCGCCTCCAGCGTCTCCCCGCGACGGACGAGCATCTCCGACAGGTGGGCGTACGCGGTGTAGAGCCCGTCTTGCGGGTGCCAGAGGACGACGAGGTTTCCATAGCCCCGGATGCCGCGCGCAGTCTCCGGCAGCGCGTCGTGCACGACGCCCGGCCGCACGGCGAGCACCGGGGTTCCCATCGCCGCGCGTAGGTCCGCGCCCTCGTGCCACTCGCGGCGTCCCCCGGGCCGATCGCGCCAGCCGGGCGGGCTCGTGATGCGCGCTTCCGGCATCGGGAGCGGCGCGCTCGCAGCGTTCTCGGTCGTGGGCATCGAATCCTCCCTTCAGCCGTACTCGAGCTCGCGGTCGAGCTCCCACCGCGGATCATGGAGCGGGATCCACTGCTCCAGCTCGTCTCCGGTGTCGGTGTTGTGCCGGGTGAGGAAGTAGTCCCAGCCACCGCGCATGAGCGCGCGCACCGCGGCCTCGGTGTCCGTGTAGATGTGCGCCTCGCGGTCGGGGAACACCACGAGCGTCGCCCCGTGCTCGAGGGTCGCGACCATCGCGTCCTTGGAGCGGTCGGTCATGGTCAGTCCCGACTCCCAGCGACGAAGAAGCCGAGCACCGCGCCGAGCGCTAGCCCAGCGCCGCCGATCATCAGCGGCGAAAGGCGCGGCTCCGAATCGGCGTGTGGGGTCTGAGGCTCTCCCGCGGGGCCGCCGTGCGCAGCGAAGGCTTGGGTGTACTGCGCGAGCTCGGCCTCGTAGACGGGGAGCTGCGCGAGCAGGGCGCGCATCGCGACCTGGTCCGTCTGAGCCCCTCGAAAGACCTGACCCAGCCCCGCGAACCACGCGTCCCAGCGCGCCACGAGGTCGGCGGGGAGCCGCGCGCGGTGGAGCTGCACGTAGTTGCGGAGCTGCATCACGCGCATCGCGAGCGCCGCGTAGCGGTCGATCTGCTCCTGCGGGTAGGTGGGGGTCGAGCCCGGCGCGGTCAGGCTCGTCTCGGAGGACGGCTCGGGCGGCGTGGTCGGCGAGTTCGGCGCGTCAGGCATGGGGAGCTCCACTCAGAGGGCGAGGGTGAACAGGGCGACGGGCTGAAAGTGGCGGCCCGTCGCGAGCGAGGTGACGCGCACACGCCGGAAGCCGTTGGCGATCGGCAAGGGCCGCATCCGCTCGTCGAAGAAGACGTGATCGCCGTAGAGCCAGCGGCTCCCCGCCCGGCCGAGGCCGAGGTCGACGATCATCGGGTGATCGGGGGGGCGGAGGATCTCGACCGTCCGCGCGAACTCCGGGATGTCGAGCTCCCACTCCGCCCGGAACGAAAGCGGCGCCCCGAGCACGGTCAGCGTCGGCGATGCGCTCGCGGTCCCGTAGCCAACGAACGCCCCCACATCGATCGGGGCGCCGCCGTCGTTGATGGCCGAGACGCGGAGCGACGAGACCGACGCGCTGAAGCGCACGCCCGCGCCGACGTCGAGCTCGAGCTTGGCGACGTGTCCGCCGACGCCGGCCTCCATCCGCGCGCGGGCGCGGACTTCGTCGCGGCGGGCCAACAGATCGTCCGGGCCCATCCCGTCGAGCGGGAGCTTGGCACTCACGGTGAGCGTCACCGTCACGTCGCGAGCCGCGGCGTCCTCGCCTCGTACGTCGAGGAGCGCCTCGAAGTCGCCCTGAGGCGCCAGCGTGAGCCGGCGCCCCGGGTTGCTCCGGTCGAGGCAGTCGAGGATGTGCCGCGGCTCGCCCATGACCCCGCTCAGCTCACCCGGAAGACGAGCACGTCGACGGAGAAGACCTCCTTCGCTTCGTTGTTCACGTCGGGGTGGCGAAGCTCGAGGCCCACCTCCACCGTGCGGTCATTCACCGCCCAGGCGCTCATCCGGTAGTGCCCGTGCGTCTCGCGGTCCGTGCCCGTCGCGAGCACCACGGCCTCCTTCTTGTCGATCTGGTGGTTCACCGGGAGCGTCAGCCGGTAGAGCAGCGTGTTCGCCGGCAGGTCCTTGGCGTCGGCCGGGCGCACCTTCGCCACCTTCGGCAGGTCGTCGTTCGGCGCGCAGTGCGCGGGGTCGGGGTCGGTGGGGTGCGTGATCGCGGCCGTGAAGCCCGTCGCCTTGGTGACGCGGACCTCGCTGCCGTCGGACTCGAGCCGGGCGTGGGCGAAGGCGAAGTTGTTGGTTCCGATGGGCATCGTGGGCTCCGGGGATGGGGATGGGGTGGGTTGGGGTTGAGGAGCCGGCCCGTTCGGGTCGGCGTCGTTGGGGGGCTGGGGCACGGAGGTGCCCGGGCGCGCGGGGTCGGTCCCGAGCGGCGGGACGGGGTTGGTCGGGACGGGGTTCCCGTCGGGGTCGACATCGTTCGGCGGGCTCGGCTGCGGGCTCACCGGCTGGCTCGGGTCACCCACCGCGTCGGTGAGCTCGTGCAGCCCGCGATGCAGCAGGTCGATCACGCTCTTGAGCAGCCCGCGCAGCGCGTCTGCCTCGGACTCGGGCGGCTTCGTCGCGCTCGGGTCGACGGCGGGGGAGGGAGGGGTGGGCTCGGTCATCGGTCGCGGTCTCCTTTTGATGCGGGCGCGCGCTCAGCGCGCCGGGGGCGGCGGGGGCGGGGTCACCAGTACGGCGCGCTGGCGGGCGTGCTCGGCCCACCGGGCGGACGCCTCGCGCCACGCGCGCTCTTCGCGCGCGCTGCCGCCTGCCGTTCGCGCTCGGCCGCGCTGCGGTCGGCCGCGCGATGCTGGGTGCGCGGGCCGTCGACTCCGCGATCGGCGCGGGCGGCGCGGCCCCGGGCGCCGAACACCGGGAGGGCGACCCGCGCCCTGGGATCGCGCCGGAGCGTCCACCCCCGCGCGTTGCTGCGCGGACCGCTGCTGCGAGCGCAGGACGTCGTTCAGCACCTCGAGCGCCTGCCGCGCGATCGGGTTGCCGCGCTGCGCCGCGGCGCGGATCGACTCGAGCCGGCCACGCGCGCGGGGGTTCCCCTGGAGCACCTGGTCAGCCATCGTCGCCGCGGCGCGCACCGCCGTCAGCGCTTGCCCGAGGTAGGGGATCTGCTGCGCCACCGCGAGCACCGGCTGCAGCTCGGGGCGGTTGAGCGTGGTGTTGACGTCGCGCACGACGCGGCGCAGCGTCCGCTGCCGCGCGAGCTGCTGCGCGCCCTGGTTGATCTGGCTGCTGAGGCTGTTGAGGAAGCTGCCGAAGTTAAAGCCCGAGCCCGCTGTCGCGCTCGCGCCGCGACGGCGCGCGATCCGCTGCGCCACCTCCTGCTCGGTCGCCGCGCCGCACCAGCTCAGCACGCCGGTCTCGGTCGAGATCATCGCGCACGCGATCCAGAGCCCGCCGTCGCGCCGCTCGAGCTTGATGTCGGCGGTGTAGGGGCCGACGCGCACGCTCTCCACGACGTCGCCAGTCAGCGCGCCTCCTTCATCGCCTCCGGCGCTCGCGGAGGGGAGGCAGCCAGCGCTCGCTCCCCCACCGCTCGGCCCCCAGGAGGCGCCGGCGTCGGGGTCGTACTCGCCGCCCGAGGTCACGGGCAGGCCGTCCAGCTCGTCGAGGTGTTGTTCGTACACGGTTCAGTCCTCTCCGTCGTCGTCCTGGTCGTCCGTCCGGCTCAGCCCGAACGCCGTCGCGAGGAGCCGCGGCGACGGCTCCGCCGGAAGGCGCGCGGTGGGTTCGCCACGCCGAGCCGCCCCAGGGCCGCCCGCGTCTGCCGCCCGTACTTGCCGTCCACCGTTAGCCCCACCGCGCGCTGGAAGCGCTCCAGCATCGGCTTCGCGTCGCCTTCGGGCTCGAGCAGCGCGCGGAAGAGCGCGCGCGCCGTCCGCTCGGCGTGCTGGGCGGCCGGGCTTCCGTCGCCGCGCTCGACCGACTGCATCCCCCGGTAGCGAGGGCTCCCGGAGCCGACCCACGGCCGCGGCGCCGTCCGGCCCGCCCAGTACGTCAAGGCCGCTCGCGTCATGGGACCGTACTGGCCGTCGTTCGCGATGAAGGCCGCGTCCTGAAACGCCCGCGTGAGGCGCTGGATCTCGGCCAGCCGCGTCCGCAGCGCGTCGGCGGCCTCGACGGCGAGCTGCCGCCCGCTCGGCGGCTCGCCGCTGCCGGCGGGCCTCGACGAGCTGCCCGGCTCGGTAGCCGACGAGGACGAGGTCCCGGGGGTCCCCGCCGGCGACGAAGGGCCCGCGGACGCGGGCCGGCTCGGAGCGGTCGGCGCCGTCGTCGGAGTCGGGGAGGGCGAGCTCGCGCCCTGGGCCCGCGCGCGTCGACGCGCCGCCGCGACCTCGCGAAGCTGCCGAGCCGCGTCGGGCAGGCCCGCCGTCTCCAGCTGCGTCGCGAGCTGCTCGATCTGCTCCGGGCTCGGGTCGGACGCCATGAACGCCCGCACCCGCTCGACCAGATCCGGCGGGACGTTGGACGCGGCCGGCGTGGCAGACGGCGTCGAGACCGGCACGATCGGCGCCGACGCGTCGGGCGTGCCCGGGCCCGCGCTCGGAGCACACAGCGCGCGCGCCGTCGGGTCGGCCATGTTGAGGCCCGGAGGGCAGTGCGCCGGCATCGACCCGGAGGGCCCCGACGGCCCCGTCGAACTCGGCGTGTGACTCACGGGCGTCGGCTGCGGCGTGGCGGTCGAGCTCGACCCGCTCGGCAGCGACAGCGAGGGCACCCCGCCACCGCTCGGCAGCGGCGAGCCCCCCGACGGCCCCCGCCGCTCCTCGTTGCCCGCGGAGTACGCGGCCAGCGCGACGATCCCGCCGAGTGCAATCAGTGCTGCGATGGCTCCCATGTCCCGTTCCTTCCTTCCCGCGCCGGGCCGCGCAGCGGCCGAGGTGAGCGAGGCGCGCCGCGCGGGCGCGCGCCTCGGGTCCGGTCAACTCAACCCGAGCTGCCTCCGGGTCGCCCCGCCCTGACCCATGCCCAGCACCACCGAGGGGTCCTCGATGCGGCCGTCCGGGTAGCGGACGAGGATGTGGTAAACGCTCAGCCGGCCGACCCGCCGGTATCGGAACACCGGCTCGGCCGCGATCCGCTCGCGCACGACCAGCTCCGCGCAGCGCCAGCATGCGAGATCCTCGCAGTCGCCGTGCCGGTCCTGGAGCGTCTCCGCGACGCCCTTCCAGAACTCCCGCGGCACGCGCTCCGCGCGGTAGCGGACCCCCGACTCGTAGAGCGCCGGCGTGTTCGGGTGGGCGCGCAGGTACTCGACGTCCGCGGCGGCGAGCGCGCGCAGGAGCACGCGGAGGATCCGCTCGCTCGAGGCGCGCTCGGCCTCGCTGCCGAAGAGCTGAAGCCGGAAGCTGACCTGGCGCATCACTCGTCCTCCGTCTCGTCCCAGGAGCGCGCCTCGACGCGCGCTCGCTCGGCGCCGCGCACCTCTCGCGCCGTCCACTCCCACGACGGCACGAACGCCGAGCCGCCGCCCTTTCGCTCGCACTCGAGCGTCGTCCAGCCGATCGGCGTCAGGTCCGCCTCGGCCTCCTCCATCACCGCGTAGTCGGGCGAACCCGGGTCCCACACGACGCCGAGCTCGTCGGCCGCCGCCGCGTAGTCATCCTCGGTGAGGATCGTGAAGTGCCCGCATTGGCCCTCGTCGTCGAGGTGCTCCACCGCGACCTCGAAGGCGTCCTCCAGCGAGTCCGCCCAGGCGTAGACGTGCGTACCGCCGTACGCGCCGAAGCTCACCAGCCACAGCCGCGAAGGGCCGCCGTCCACCTCGTCGGGGTTCGCGATCGCGGCTGTCTCGGCGGGGGTCATGATCGTTCGGCCGGGGGTCGAGGTAGAGAGGAGGTCGCCCTCCGCCCCGCGAGGCAGAGGGGTGAGCCGCAGGAAGCGGAGGGCGACCCTGTGGAGGCGCGAGCGCTCCTACTGAAGAGCGGGGCCGCTCATCGCCGCGGAGAAGTCCTGCGGCGAGGCGCTGATATTCGTCACCTCGATCGCGATGTCGTGGCCGGGGTGCGCGGTGGTGTTGCCGATCGGCATCGGGTGGTTGCCGCTAAACGCCTCGGCCGGGACCGAGCCCGACGCCGCGAACTGGTTCTGGTTCCCGATGCGGATCGAGTTGATGCGGAAATACTCCGCGATCGTCCCCGCCACCTGGAACGCGCTCGGGCGGAAGACCACCTGCGGGCGCGCCGTCAGCACACGGGTCTCCCCCGGCGCGATCGGCGAGGTCGCCGTGAACGG